>JAJPKH010000204.1 GCA_021323795.1 Acidiferrobacteraceae bacterium
GGCCAATTGGACCGCCTATACTTCACGAAATGGCGGACGCGCCGTGTTCTGATCGGCAAGGTCCGCCCGGCTGACAATAAACAAAGGAGATCAACAAGAATGAGAAAATTTCCCGTCCCCCTGACAGCGGTCTTCGTTCTTTTCATTTTCGCGTCGCCCGCCGCGCAAAGCGCCGGTCCACGCGAACAACTGCAACAGATGGTGCAGCAGTTGCAGAACAACCCGTCGGACCAAGCCCTGCGCGAACAAATCATCAAGCAGGCTCAGACGGTAAAACCGGCGCCGGCGATACCGGAGGAAACGGAGCGGCGCATGGCGCGCGGCACGGCGGCGCTGAAGGACGCCAAGTCGAGCGCCGACTTCGAAGCCGCCGCGCGGGAGTTCGAACAGGCGGCGCGCGCCGCGCCGTGGTTCGCCGACGCGTATTACCAATTGGGCATGGCTCGCAGCAAAGCCGAGGACTACGCCGGCGCCGCCGGCGCTTTCAAGCTCTACTTGCTCGCCGCGCCGACGGCGAAGAACGCCAAGGACGTGAAGACGCTCATGTACGAGATGGAGTACAAGAGCGAGAAGGTCGGCAAGGAGAAAGCGGAGAAGCAGGCGGCGGAGAACAAGATCCGCCAAGCGGAGCAGGTGCTGCAGCCGCTAAAGGGAACCTGGCTCGGCGGGCATTGCCGCGTGGGCGCGGACTTTGCCGGCGGTTGCACCGAGGCCGAGGCGAATGGAAGGAATTGGTACAAGTTCAACCTTGACGATGGCCCGATCCGTTACAACTTTACCTTTGCCGGCGACGGCACGGTCAAATTGGACGCCTATGAATCGTGGGCCGATTGCCGAACGGGCGCCGTGTGGGGCGTGGCGCTGGGCGCATCGTCGCTCAGGGACGTTCGCTGGGAACATCGCCCGGAGAAAGGGCCCGCGCGCGAGGTGTATTCGCAAATATCCAACGACGGCACCTACCTGCAGATCAGCTGCGACCGGCCGCTGTCCGGCGCGAACCCAAACGTTAAATATCACTACGTGCATTGGATTCGGCCTTAGCGAACGCGCAGCGATCCGGCCGTGAACCCGAATGGGAGAGCCCATGAAACATATTTTCTCACTGTTGCTTGGTTTGGTTTTGCTCGCGCCGGCCGCATCAACGCTGGGCGCGACCGGTTCCGCGGCTGGCGACAAGAGCGGCGCCTCGGTGCTCTGCCGCGCCGAGTCGAATCACTCAATCGTGATCGCCGCAAACCAAATTAAAGATTGCTCGAAGATGACAAACTGCTGGAACCGGTGTCAGTGCCAATACGACAATTGCGTCGCGGCTTGCAGCGATACCGACGCCAAGTGCGTGAACCGCTGCATCGCCAATTGGCAAAGCTGCCGCGAGGGGTGTTAGCGCTCCGACGACACTTGATGTCAAAAGCAACTAAGGAAGCTCCGATTAGTTCGAAAATGTGGGGTGCGCCGCGCGACCGATCGAACATGGTGCGTGTAACGCACCCGACGTCGAATTAATCGGGGCGTCCCTACTAAAAAGGGTCGGAGTTCATCAATCGCTCCGGCTTTTTTTTGGCCGCTTCTTTTCGGGGCTGCCGGCGACTGCAATGGCTTTTCCGATAGACGCCAAAACTTCTATAGAATGGAGACCGTTTGCGGAACCTGTCCGGCGCCGTCGGGTCGATACTTAGTCCGCCCGCCAATTTGACGCCCGATCCCCTATCGAGAGCATGATGCGCGACCCCACGCCGAAGACCATTTATCTCAAGGATTACAGCCCGTCCGCCTTTCTTATAAATACCGTCGAGCTCGACGTGGCGCTGTTCGAGGAGCACACCCGCGTCACGTCGCGGCTCGCCGTGCGGCGCAATCCGGTCGCCATCGACCAACACAAGACCCCGCTGGTTCTCGACGGCGAAGAGCTAACGCTCGAAGCGGTCGCGCTGAACGGCCGCCCGCTCGCCGCAAGCGACTACACGCTCGACGCCGAGCACCTGACCATTCTCAATGTGCCGAATGAGTTCGTGCTCGAGACCGTCTGCCGCCTTCGGCCGCAGGACAACACCGCGCTCATGGGCTTCTACGCCTCGAAGGACGGCTACTTCACGCAGTGCGAGGCCGAAGGCTTCCGGCGCATCACCTTCTTCATCGACCGGCCGGATGTGATGGCGCGCTACACCACGACGCTGCACGCCGACAAAGCGCGCTTCCCGATCCTGCTCGCGAACGGCAACCTCATCGCGAGCGGCGACGAACCGCCCGCCGCCGCGGGCGGAGCGCCGCGCCACTGGGCCAAGTGGGTGGACCCGTTTCTCAAACCGTCATATCTATTCGCGATGGTCGCCGCCAAGCTCGACCTGCTCGAAGACAGCTTCGTCACGCGCTCCGGCAAGAACGCGCGGCTCGCGATCTATGTCGAGCCCGGCAAGCTCGATCAGGCCGGCTTCGCCATGCAGGCGCTCAAGAAAGCGATGAAGTGGGACGAAGACGTGTTCGGGCTCGAGCTCGATCTCGACCAGTACATGATCGTCGCCGTCGGCGACTTCAACATGGGTGCGATGGAGAACAAGGGTCTCAACATCTTCAACACCAAGTACGTGCTGGCCCGGCCCGACACCGCGACCGACGGGGACTACCAGGGCATCGACCGCGTCGTGGGCCACGAGTATTTTCACAACTGGACGGGCAACCGCGTCACCTGCCGCGACTGGTTCCAGCTTTCGCTCAAGGAAGGCCTCACGGTGTTTCGCGATCAGGAGTTCGGCGCGGATCTCTATTCGCGCCCGGTGCAGCGTATCCGCGAGGTGCGCAATCTCCGCGTGCGCCAATTCCCCGAAGACGCCGGCCCGATGGCGCACCCCGTGCGGCCGCAGTCGTACATGGAGATCAGCAACTTCTACACCGCGACGGTGTACGAGAAGGGCGCCGAGGTGGTGCGCATGATCCACACGCTGATCGGCGCCGAAAATTTCCGCAAGGGCATGGATCTTTACTTTAAGCGCCACGACGGCCAGGCCGTGACCACGGATGAGTTCCGCCAAGCGATGGCCGATGCCTCGGGTGTCGATCTCACGCAGTTCAAGCGCTGGTACGATCAGGCCGGCACGCCGACGCTCGACGTAACCGACGCCTACGATGCCGCCACCAAGCGCTACACGTTGACGGTACGCCAATCGTGCCCGCCGACGCCCGTCAATGAACCGCGAAGCGATCGAACTTCTCCCTTGGGGGAGAGCGGCACGGGAGAGGGGGCGCGGCCGTTGCACATTCCTCTCGCACTCGGACTCGTCGGCCCCGACGGCCGCGACATCCCGCCGCAGCTCGAAGGCGAGGCGGCCGCCCCGACAACCACCCGCGTACTGTCGGTCACCGAACCCGAGCAGCGCTTCGTCTTCGTCAACGTACCCGCGAAACCGGTGCCGTCCCTCGCGCGCAATTTCTCCGCGCCCGTGATCGTGAAGTACAACTACGACGAGGCCAGCCTGGCGCATCTCATGGCGCACGACGCCGATCCCTTCAATCGGTGGGAAGCGGGTCAGCGTCTCGCCACCGCGCTCATGCTGAAGGGCGTGGAGGATCTCCGCGCCGGACGCGAATTCAAAGTACCGCAGAGTTTCATCGATGCGTTTGGGCGCGTGTTGGCGCAAGCGTCAACCGATCCCGCCTTCGCGGCCGAGGCGCTGACGCTGCCGTCGGAAACGTTCCTCGCCGAGCGGATGGACGTGGCGGAACCGGATGCCATCCACGCTGTGCGGGTCAGCCTCGCCCGCACGATCGCCGAACGGCTTCGCGACAAGCTGCTTGCTGCCTATCACGCGAACAAAGTCGCGGGCCCCTACAGCCCGGACGCCGAGTCCGCCGGCAAGCGCGCGCTGCGCAATCTCTGCCTCGCGTATCTCATGGAAATGCAGACCAAGGAGGCCTGCGATCTCGTCGAGGCGCAGTTCCACACCGCCGACAACATGACGGACAGCCTGGCCGCGCTTGGCGTGCTTGCCGACTTCAATTGCCCCGAGCGCGCACTGGCGCTCGACACGTTCTATGTGCGCTGGCGGAACGAACCGCTGGTGCTCGATAAGTGGCTGCGCGTACAGGCGATGTCCCGCCTTCCGGACACCTTGGCCCAGGTGAAGCGGCTGACATCACACCCCGCGTTCTCCATCAAGAATCCCAATAAGGTGTACGCACTCATCGGCGGCTTCACGCAAGGCAACCACGTCCGCTTCCACGCCGCCGACGGCAGCGGCTACGATTTCCTCGCCGAGCAGGTCATCGTCCTCGACAGGCTCAACCCCCAAGTCGCCGCCCGCCTGGCCCGCGCCTTCGACCGCTGGAAGAAGTTCGACGCCAAACGCCAAACCCACGCCCGCGCCGCTCTCGAACGCATTCGCAATGCGCCTGGGCTTTCGAAAGATGTGGCGGAGATTGTGACGAAGACGATGCGGTAGCTACGGCCGGCGCATTAGGCGCCGTAATGCGCGCTGCTGGTGAAATACGTTGCAGACACGTGCGCTCGCATAAACGCCTACCGCAGTCGATCCCGCCTTAGTTCAAGCACGGTTTATTGTTATCCGGCGGACCTTCCGCGGGATTAAGCCGGCGCTTTCACACCGGCTTCACAAAACCCTCTCCCTGCCTTCAAACGGCCTTCGCAGGCGGCGGCCATCCTCGCGTCGTGCGCCTGCACATAACCCTATTGGAGCAAATCGCCATGTACGAGAAAAAAGTGAGAGACGAGTGGCCCGCGCTCATCGCCGCCATGCGCGACGCCATGGACCGGCAACGGTCGCCGCGCGACGCAGAAGTGCAAGCACTGGCGCGGCAATGGATGGATCTGCTGCGGCGCACCGTGAGCGAAGACCCGGACGTGCTCCATGACTACGACGGCACGCAGCGTTTGGAGCCGGACTCCCCATCGCAGGGCGGCATCGATCTCCCGATGCTCGATTACTTGAGCGCCGCGCTTTGGGCGAAGTACCTAACGCTCGATGAATCGAAACGCTTATGCACCGACGGTCCCAAGCAGCGCGAGCGCGCGCGCCTGCTGTCGGCACTGCGCGAGGAGATGAACCGCGGCGTGTCGGTGGCAAGTCCGGCCGTGCAACAGCTGTTCCGGCAATGGGAAAGCGCGCTCGATGAGCTGACCTCGGGCGATGTGGAGCTGCGGCGCAAATGGACGACGGCGGCGAGATCCGATCCGGATCTGTTGGCCGGATCGGGCGTCGACACGCGGCTGCAAAACTATCTGCGGCGCGCGCGTCTGGCGAAGGACGGATGGGCGGCGTAGCGGTTTGTACGACAGTGAACCACGAGTAGCAAAACCGTGGCCGCCTTACTTCAATTGCGCTCCGCCCACTTGCCGCATTTTACGAGTATCGGAAGTAAGTAAGTTGTTATCCGCAATGAACCGCCGTTGCCGGTTCGGACATACTCGGTTCTGCATGCGGGTGACGCGTGCGGAGATACCGACGAGTAACGGGACCAATAAGAGTAGTAATACCAATA
>JAJPKH010000047.1 GCA_021323795.1 Acidiferrobacteraceae bacterium
ATCGCGCGTAAGCGCGCGTCAACCACCTGCCGGGCGGACCGTTGACACGGCGCGAAGCTTCACCTAGTTTTGACGCTCATTCTGCCGAGAGCGTCCATGTCGCTAACTGTTTCCGACGTCGAAGCGCTGTTCGATCTTCCTTTCAACGATCTTATTTTCCGGGCGCAGGGCGTGCATCGCCGACATTTCGACCCGAATGCCGTGCAGCTCTCGACGCTGCTCTCGATCAAAACCGGCGGATGTCCCGAAGATTGCGGCTACTGTTCGCAATCGGTGCGCGTCGCGACCGGCGTCGATTCGCAGCCGCTGCTGCCGCTCGATCAAGTGCTCGCCGCGGCGCGAGCGGCCAAGGCGCGCGGCGCGACGCGCTTTTGCATGGGCGCGGCATGGCGCGGACCCAAGGACAAGGACCTCGCGCAAGTCGCGGAAATGATTCGTGGCGTGAAGGCGCTCGGGCTCGAGACTTGCGTCACACTCGGCCTGCTGCGCGAAGGCCAGGCGGAACAGCTCGCTTGCGCGGGGCTCGATTACTACAACCACAATCTGGATACGTCGCGCTCCCATTACCACGAAGTGATTCACACGCACGCGTATGAAGACCGTCTCGATACGCTCGGCAAAGTGCGCGGCGCGGGAATCAAGGTATGCTGCGGCGGGATCATGGGAATGGGCGAGTCGCGGCGCGATCGCGCGGCCTTCATCGCCGAGCTCACCGCGCTCGATCCGCCGCCGGAGAGCGTGCCGATCAATCTGCTCGTCCGCATTCCGGGCACTCCGCTCGCCGACGTCCCGGCGCTCGAGCCGATCGAGTTCGTGCGTACCATCGCGGTTACGCGCGTCGCGCTGCCGACGTCCGTGGTGCGTCTCTCGGCCGGGCGCACGCAAATGCCGGATCATCTGCAGGCGCTTTGTTTTCTCGCCGGTGCCAATTCCATTTTTTACGGCGACAAGCTGTTGACCACCCCTAACCCGCGCGCCGATACGGACGGCGCGCTGTTCGACCGTTTGGGACTACGCGCCATGGCGGCCGAAAAACGGTCCAGCACTCCCCTCGAAAGCTAGAAGATCGCGGTCTTTGCCCGCGTCCTGCTGTTCGCGGAGGCGGGAGGCACGCCGTGAGCCGTTTGCGGGTCGCCTATACTTCTAAAGAAAAAAAGGTTATTTCCGGCGCCAAGCGCGTCACAAAAAAACGGAACGAATTAGTGACAGAGCTATGCGGGGGCGTGAATCCATCCCACACGGGCCGATGTCGTCGTCCGAACCCGAGACGCCGATCGCGCTGCTGTTGGTCGAGGACAACCCGAGCGACGTGCAGTTGCTGCGGATGCTGCTCACTAAAGCGGCGGACGGCAAGTTTGCAATGACGGTGGTCGCTCGGGTGGACGCCGCGCTTCAAGCCATCGCCACCCATCGTTTCGACGCCGTCATCCTCGATCTGTCGCTGCCGGACGCGGAGGGCATGACGGCCTTCGAGCGCGTGCAACGCGCGGCGCCCGAACTTCCCGTATTGATCCTCAGCGGATTCAGCGACGAGCAGGCCGCGCTCAAGTTATTGCAGAGCGGCATACAAGATTATCTCGTCAAGGGGCAGGCGGACGGCTTGGCCATCTGGCGCGCGCTGCGTTACGCCATCGAGCGCAAGCGCATGCAGCAGAATCTTTCCCAGCTCGCGCAATACGACCATCTGACCGGTCTGCCCAATCGCAATCTGTTGAGCGATCGCCTTACCCAGGCGCTGTTGCGCGCATCGCGCGGCAAGAAAGGCGTGGCGGTGATGTTCCTGGATCTCGATCGCTTCAAGCAGATCAACGACAGTTTCGGCCACTCGGCCGGCGACCAGCTGCTCGTGTCCGTGGCCGAACGGCTGACGCATTGTTTGCGGCGCGAGGACACGGTCGCGCGCTTCGCCGGCGATGAGTTTGTCGTCATTCTCGAAGGCATCGTCGACGGGTCGCACTCCGGGGTGGTCGCCGAAAAAATCCTCCGGTCTCTCTCCGCGCCTTTGGTCATCGACGGAAAGGAAATGCATATCCCGATCAGCATCGGTATCGCTGTCTTCCCGCACGATGGCGCGGACAAGGAAACGCTCATGCGCAACGCCGACGCCGCGATGTATCAGGCAAAGAACGGCGGGGGCAACAACGTCCGGTTCTACGAGCCCTGCATGAACGAGCGCTCCTATGAGCGGTTGATGATGCAGAATGCGTTGCGGCCCGCGATGGAGCGCAAGGAGCTCGCGCTTTACTATCAGCCGGTTTACGCGCTCGACGCCGGCCGGATCGTCGGTTTGGAAGCGCTGCTGCGCTGGCGACATCCGAGTCGCGGCCTGCTGCTGCCGGCCGACTTTATGCGGCTCATGGAGGAGACCGGGATAATCGTACCGGTCGGCGAGTGGGTGCTGCGCACGGCATGCGCGCAATATCAGTCATGGCGCCGCGCCGGCCTGCCGCCCGTCGGCTTGCAGATCAACCTGTCCGCGCGCCAGCTCGGCCAGAGCGGGTTCACCGACTTCGTGGAGCGCACGCTGCGGGAAACCGCAATGGATCCGACGGCTGTCACGCTGGAACTGTCGGAGAACACGCTGATGGAAAACGCGCGCCAGGCGAATGACGCGCTCAAGGCGCTGCACGCGCTCGGTCTGCGGCTCTCGGTCGACGATTTCGGCACCGGTTACTCCTCGCTCCCTTATCTCAAGCGCTTCGCCGTCCATACGCTCAAGATCGACCGGTCGTTGGTGGCCGACCTTCCGCACAATTCCGAGAACGTCGTGATCGTCCGCGCCATCATTAATCTTGCGCACGATCTGCGCCTGAAAACGATCGCGGAGGGAGTGGAAACGCCCGAACAGTTGGCGTTACTGCGCGCGCACGGGTGCGATCAGGCTCAAGGGTTTCTCTTCAGCGCGCCACTCATGCAGGAAGAAGTTCCCGATTTCGTCGCCGATCCAGCGCGCGGATGGCCCCCGCTCGATCCCCTCGCTTGAGCATGGCGCGCGCCGGCTGCGGATCAACCCCGCCGTGGTTAAAACAAAGGGGCCGGCAAAGCCGGCCCCAATAATAAGCCGAGAAGTTTGTCGGCCGCCGTGCTACAGCAGCGGCACGATCAGCAGCGCGACGATGTTGATGATCTTGATCATCGGATTGATCGCGGGTCCCGCGGTGTCCTTGTAAGGATCGCCCACGGTATCGCCGGTCACGGCGGCCTTATGGGCGTCGGAGCCCTTGCCGCCGTGTTTCCCGTCTTCGATATATTTCTTGGCGTTGTCCCACGCGCCGCCGCCGGTGGTCATGGAGATCGCGACGAAGATGCCGGTGACGATGCTGCCGAGCAGCATCGCGCCGAGCGCTTCGCGGCCGAGGGTGAAGCCGATGACGATGGGAGCAAGCACCGGCAGCAACGACGGCACGATCATTTCCTTGATCGCCGCGCGCGTCAGCATGTCCACCGCGCGCGAGTAATCGGGCTTCGCCTTGCCCTGCATGATGCCCTTGATCTCCTTGAACTGCCGGCGCACCTCGACCACGACGGCTCCCGCCGCGCGGCCGACCGCTTCCATCGCCATCGCGCCGAAGAGGTAAGGAATCAAGCCGCCGATGAAGAGCCCGATGATGACGCGCGGGTCCGACAGCGAGAATTCAACGGCTTTGCCGGCATGTTTTAACGCGTCGGTGTAGTCGGCGAAAAGCACCAGCGCCGCGAGACCCGCGGAACCGATGGCGTAGCCTTTGGTGACGGCCTTGGTGGTGTTGCCCACGGCGTCGAGCGGATCGGTGACGTCGCGGACTTTTTTCGGCAGCTCCGACATCTCGGCGATGCCGCCGGCGTTGTCGGTGACCGGGCCGTACGCGTCCAGCGCGACGATGATGCCGGTCATGGACAACATCGACGTCGCCGCGACGGCGATGCCATAGAGGCCGGCGAACTCGTAGGCGCCCCAGATCGAAAGACAGACCGCGATGACCGGCAGCGTCGTCGCCTTCATCGAAAGCCCGAGGCCGGCGATGATGTTGGTCGCATGGCCGGTGACCGATGCCGCCGCGATGCCCCGCACCGGGCTGTACTCGGTCGCGGTGTAGTACTCGGTGATGACCACCATCGCCGCCGTGAGCAGCAAGCCGATGATCGCCGCTCCGAACAGGGCGTTCGGGGCGTAAGTACCGTTCCCGGTCATGAGTCCGTGGGTCACATAGTAGAACGCGACGGCCGAGAGCACGCCGGCGACGATCAGGCCGCGATAGAGCGCGTTCATGATCTTGCCGGTGCCGCTCGAGCGCACGAAAAAGCTGCCGATAATGCAGGCCACGATGGAGACGCCGCCCAGCACCAGCGGGTAGAGCACCGCGTTCGCGAAGTTCGGCAGCAGCAGGCTGCCAAGCAGCATGGAGGCGATGATGGTGACGGCATAGGTCTCGAACAGGTCGGCCGCCATACCGGCGCAGTCGCCGACGTTGTCGCCGACGTTGTCGGCGATCACCGCCGGATTGCGCGGATCGTCTTCCGGAATCCCCGCTTCCACCTTACCGACCAGGTCGGCGCCGACGTCCGCGCCCTTGGTGAAAATGCCGCCGCCGAGACGCGCGAAGATCGAGATCAGCGAGCCGCCGAAGGCGAGGCCGACGAGAGCCTGGACCAGATTCGCGTCGCCCGGATACATCCACCGCAGGATCGCGTAGTAGCCGGCTACGCCGAGCAGCCCGAGACCCACGACGAGCATGCCCGTGATGGCGCCGGAGCGAAACGCGACCTGCAGCGCCGGGTTCAAGCCGTCTTTCGCCGCCTCGGTCGTGCGCACGTTCGCGCGCACCGAAATGTTCATGCCGATGTAGCCGGCGAGGCCGGAGAGAATGGCGCCGATGGCGAAGCCGACCGCGGTGCGCGCGTCGAGACCGAAGAAGATGACGACGAACAGAAGCGCGCCGACGACGGCGATCGTGGTGTATTGCCGGTTCAGATAGGCGGACGCGCCTTCCTGAATCGCCGCGGCGATTTCCTGCATGCGCTCGCTGCCCGCCGGTTTGGCGAGCACCCACCGAATCGATACGACGCCGTAAAGGATCGCGGCGAACGCACAAGCCAGTGCAAAGATCAAACTATTGGACATGCTGTTTCCCCTGTCAGTAAATGCGGAGTGCACCCCGCATGTGGTTACAACGCGTTGTTAACTCTACACCTTGAACTCGGTCGATAGTTTCTTCTTGACCGCGGCATTCTTCAGCTGCGCGTACTGCGGCAGACCGTTTTTATACGGCGGATAGTCCTCGCCTTGAATGAGCGGAGCAAGATAAGTGCGGCATTTAGGCGTGATGCCGAAACCGTCGTCGGTAATGAAATCGCGCGGCATTTTCTTTTCGACGTTGGCGACGTCCTTGAGCTTCGCCACGCCGATCTTCCATCGGTACGGTTTGCTCGAAGTGCGCACGATCGTCGGCATGACGGCGCCTTCGCCTTTCACCGCCAGCTCGACCGCCGTGCGCCCGAGCGCATAAGCCTGCTCGACGTCGACCTTCGACGCGAGGTGGCGCGCCGCGCGCTGCAGATAATCAGGCACGGCCCAATGGTACTTGTAGCCGAGCTTGCTCTTCACCAATTGCGCGATGACGGGAGCGACGCCGCCTAGCTGCGCGTGCCCGAAGGCGTCGCGCGTTCCCGCCTCCGCGAGGAACTTGCCGTCGGTGTTCTTGACGCCTTCGGAGGCGACGATGGCGCAGTAGCCGTACTGCCTGACCGTTGCATCCACCTTGGCCAGGAATTTGTCCTCGTCGAACGGGATTTCGGGGAAGAGGATGATATGCGGCGCATCGCCCGGCTTCTCGCACGCGAGCCCTGCGGCCGCCGCGATCCAGCCGGCGTGGCGCCCCATCGCCTCGAGCACGAACACTTTGGTCGAGGTCTTCGACATGGAGGCGACGTCGAGCCCGGCCTCGCGGATCGAAACCGCGGTGTATTTCGCCACGCTCCCGAACCCGGGGCAGTTGTCGGTAATGGGAAGGTCGTTGTCCACGGTCTTCGGGACATGCACGGCGACGATGGGATAACCCATGGTTCCGGACAACTGCGAGACCTTTAAACAGGTGTCGGCCGAATCTCCGCCGCCGTTATAGAAAAAGTAACCGATGTCGTGTGCCTTGAAGACTTCGATCAGCCGCTCGTACTGCGCCTTGCTCTCTTCCAGGCCCTTTAACTTGTATCGAGCCGAGCCAAAGGCGCCCGCCGGGGTATAGCGCAAGGCGCGGATGGCGGTGGCCGATTCCTTGGTGGTATCGATCAGGTCCTCGGTGAGAACGCCGATGATGCCGTTACGACCGGCGTAGACCTTGCCGATCTTGGACTTGAACTTGCGCGCTGTTTCGATGACGCCGCAGGCGGAGGCGTTGATAACGGCCGTAACGCCGCCCGACTGGGCGTACAGCGCGTTTCTGGCTTTGCGCATGAACTGCGTCCTTTATTGATTGCTGGGTGGTGCGAGTCGTAATAGCGCCGGCGCCGTGGCCGCGCGGCTTCAATTCCATGGCCCGGGGTCTCCGGGGGCCAAAGGTTACCCGAATAGGCGCCCAAACGTCACGATCTGCGTGAAGCGCCGCCACAAATGCGTCGGTTGACGACCAGCACCATTGACGTTCAAAGGGGTAAATTGTAGGTTACGGCACCCGTTAAGGCAGGCGGATACCGGTTCGAGGGCTAGCTAAGGGAGCGAAGCGAGAAGAACCATGA
>JAJPKH010000100.1 GCA_021323795.1 Acidiferrobacteraceae bacterium
GCTCGCCACGGCGATTAACACTCCGTAGCAAATCGCATCCGTTCGCGTCAGCCACAACGGTGCACCGATCGGTCGATAAACAAAGAACTGCAGCAAAATGACCGCGATCAAGCCGGGGCGCAACCATTTACGCGGGAGGAAGAACAAGACGAAAGGAAATACGAAATAAAACTGCTCCTCCAGCGACAGGCTCCAGTAAATCGCTTCGTTGCCGCAGAGGCCCTGCTTGTAATACCAGCAATTCAAGAAATGAAAGTTGGCGACCTGCATGACGGCGGCGATTCCGTCTTCGACGTTGGCTTTGAAAAGACCGAACGCGCCGCTCGTGTTGAACATTTTGGAGGCGACGATCGCGACAAACAACCAGAACATCGCGGCCGGCCATAAGCGCCAAACGCGCTTTATCCAAAACGGTATGGCAAAGTCGAAAAAAGACGCGCCCTTCGCTTCTTTCAGCAGCGAGCTCGCGATAACGAATCCGCTGACACAGAAAAATAAATCCACGCCACCCCAATACGTCGCGATGGCGAATAGTTTTTGCCAGGCACCGTCCCAGGGAAATAAATAACCGATGTGATGCACGACGACAAACAGGATCGCGATCGCGCGCAAAACTTCTATGTCGTGGTTCTTATATGACCGCGAGAGCGACATGGCGCCACTCCTACCACCAAGCACCGTGCTGTAAATATTTTTTCTCTGTATAGCACCGCATCGCCACCTTTCACAATCGCTGCTCCGCTGTAGCGGTAGCGCCGCTCGCTCGCCCGAATTTCTCCATACAACGACTACGGAACCTTAACCACGATACAACCGGGGATAAGTAGCAATCACGATTGCGCACCAGCGGACACTACGCTAGCGTCACTCTGCTTCGCAAAGCTATAACGACTTCGCTCATACAAGACACAACGAGAAAGAAACGTTCTTGCTTTCGCATCTCCATGTGGTCCTCCGAAGGATCGATAGCGGCGCGCGGTGCTGCACTACTGTTGCGGCGCGAACACGATCGCGCCGGTAATGGAATGGCACGAATGGTCAGCAGTAGGTGCCGATGCGCATAGGCTCGATGATCGTTCGGCGTTACAAGGCGCTCGGCAAGTTCGAGGAGGAAGTTTCACTGACAACAAGAGAGCAAGGGATGAACTCTAAAACTCGACATTTCGACAATCTCTCGAACCTGGTTTTCCTGTTTCTCGTGCTATCGATCTCCCTCGTGCTGCACGCCTGCGGCGGCGGTGGGGGCGGCGGTAGTAGCGCAAGCACGGTACCTGTCGCTAACAACGGGTGCGATTACGTCGGATACAACCAGCCCCTAAGCGGAAGTCTGACGGGGAGCGATCCGGGTGGACGCTCGCTGAGTTACAGCATCGCTACGAATCCGACGAACGGCTCGCTGACGCTCACGAATCCCACGACGGGCCAGTTTACATATACGCCGAACACCGACGCTCGCGGCACGGATAGTTTCACCTTTCGCGTAAATAACGGGCAGACGTCTTCCAACACCGCGACCTATAGGCTCGTTTACATCCCGCGGATCATGCCCGTCGGCGATTCCATCACCGAAGGCGTTACGCTCGGTGGCAACCCGAATCAACCGGATCCAAGTTTGCGGATTTCCTATCGCAAGAAACTTTACGAGCTGCTATCCGGCGCCGGGTACCGGATCGATTTTGTCGGCTCCTTGTCCAACGGGACCGCGGCGGGAGTACCGGATCCCGATCACGAAGGGCATGCCGGCTGGTGCGACGACAACTCGCCGCCTTGCAGCGGCAGCGGCAACTTCAACGACAGCATCACGAGCATCCTGAACAACATTCCACCCGATATGATCCTGCTTCACATCGGCACCAATCAATTCAGCACCGACGCGAGCGGCGTCAACGGGATTCTGGACAAGGTGAGCGCCTGGGCGAGCTCGAGCCATCCGCTAAGCGTGTTTCTCGCGCGGATCATCCCGTCGGTAGACGGCTCGTTGCAGGTAACGACGTTTAACAATAACGTGCAGGGTATCGCGACCGACCGCCCCAATATCCGAATCTTCATCGTGGACCAGCAAGCCGAGCTGCGAAGCGGCGGCGATGCCAACAAAGCCGACCCCTTGCTGATGGGAGACAACCTGCATCCCAACCAAACCGGCTACGATCGTATGGCAAATCGTTGGGCAAACAGCTTGTTCGCGAGCGGTATGCTTTCGAAATGTCCGTGAGGCGATCAAAGCGCCCAGGTGCGGTAACGGATCGACCCGTACAGCCGCCCGGTGCGCCATCCGAGCTCCCATATATAACGCGCGCGGCGCTCCGCCCGCGCCAGGTCCGGCACGCCCAAGACAAGATCGATCCAGGCGCGTATGCCGCTTTTGACGCCGAGCCTCGGCATCCCGAGCGGCCGATAGCGCTTATATAGCGCAACGTCGTATTCCGCGTACTTGCGCGCCTGCCGCAGCAACGAACCCATGCGGTCGCGATGACGGACGTGAACGACGGCGTCCCGCACCGGCGTCAGCGATATCCCGCGCAGCTGCACTTTCCAGCAGAAGTCGGTCTCGAACAGCGTTTCCAGAGACTCATCGAAGCCGCCAAGCGCTTCGAACAATTCGCGTCTTACTCCCATGTTGCCGGCCCCGGCATGCGGGAGAAACGGCGGATACGTGTACGACTGGACCCCGTCCGCCTGGGCGTTCGGCCGGTGCACCGTCAGGGGAGATGTATTCAGACGCTTGGTTTCGAGTGGACCGGAAACGAAGTGATATTGCTTCAGCGCCTCGCCGAGCGCCGCCACCCACCCGTCCGCGACTACGTCATCGGCGTCGCAGAACGCCAAATTTTCGGCCCGCGCCGCGCGCACGCCGGTGTTGACGGCGTATGCGGCGCCCTGGCGAGCGAACGCATTCACGAAGCGCAGCCGCGGGAGGCGCGCCTCGTACTGGCGCGCCACCTCGATGGTGTTGTCGGTGCATCGATTGTTCACCACGATCACTTCCCACGGCTCCGACCACCGCTGCGCCGCGAGCGCGTCGAGTTGCTCCGCGATCGTCGCCGCGGCGTTGTAGGCTGGAATAATCACACTCAGCCTGTAGTTGTTGTCTGGCATAACCGCTCCACAAACTCCGTGCACCTCTCTCCATCGACCGAACGAGCGTGTTTGCTTCGCGATGACGTTTCAAATACTCTCGCGGCGTCGAGGATGCACCATGAATAATTCTTCTCTCCTGGGCAGAACGGCGCTGATCACCGGCGCCGGCGGCGGCATCGGTCGAGCGATCGCGCGGCGGCTTGCGGCGTGCGGCGCGCACTTGTGCCTTGTCGGGCGCACTTCCGCGAAACTCGAATCGCTCCGCGCCGAACTTCGTGCTCCAGAACTGACCATATCCACATTGACCTGCGATTTCGATCGGGAAGAAAACGTAATTGCGCTACGGCCTCTTGTGGAGCGTGCCTTTTCTCGCCTGGACATACTCATCCACGGCGCCGGCGCGATCGCGATGGCGCCGCTAAGCCGGCTTCCGATGAGTGAATTGGACTTACAATACCGTGTGAATGTGCGCGCGCCGCTCCTACTCACACAATCACTCCTACCTCTGATTACCGCGGCGGGCGGGCAGATCGTTTTCATCAATTCGAGCCTGGGCGTGCGCACCAAAGAGCAGGCGGGAGCCTACGCCGCCAGCAAGCACGCCCTCAAAGCCCTCGCCGATACCTTGCGCGCGGAAATCAACCCGACCGGTGTGCGCGTGCTGAGCGTCTACCCGGGAAACACCGCGACGGAGATGCAGCGGCAGGTATGTCGGGAATTCGGGCAGGAATATCGGCCGGAGAATATGCTCCAGCCGGACGATGTCGCCGCCGCCGTCGTTCATGCGTTGACGCTCCCGCCGACCGCCGAGCTGACGGATCTCCATATCCGCCCGGCACGCAAGTAACCTTCACAAAGAAGCGGCGGTAAGACGCGTCACTGGAAGCATGACCGTGCGATACAGCTGCGCATGTTCGCCGGCGAACGCCGGCCAACCGCGTCGTTCCTTCATGTGCTCGCGCGACAACCCTCGCGCTTCGAGTTCCTTCACCAAGCGCGCCTGATAGTACATGTCCGGCCACCACGGCAGAAAGCCGATGCACCCACGTCCGTTCGCGCAGGCGCAGACGGCGTCGGGATTGCGCCGAGGGCCAGCAGCCTACGTAATTTGCGCCACATGAAGCGCCTCCTGGTTTAGGGCGGTATCTTGCGGCGCTTCGCGCAACAAGCCGTGCCGGCAAAGCGCGGTCGCTGCATTTCGCACAACCCCAAACGGCATATCGGCGCGTCGGGCGATATCGAGCAGAGAATGGCCGCCATCCGAAAGATTCAACACCCACAGCATGGCGAGATTTC
Source organism: Acidiferrobacteraceae bacterium (assembly GCA_021323795.1). GTDB lineage: Bacteria > Pseudomonadota > Gammaproteobacteria > Acidiferrobacterales > Sulfurifustaceae > JACQFZ01. The sequence goes on from JAJPKH010000100.1 coordinate 4,375, forward strand.
CGCGCGCGGCATCGCTATCGCCGCCGATCGATTGATAAAGGCCACGGCGACCGAGTTGCGGCTCGCACTTCGGCTGAGTGTTGACGTAGGTACGGTTGTGCTCGAGCACCTCGACCACCTCGAGATAGCGCGCGAGCGACTCCGCGAGATACCGCGGCTGCACCAGCTCGAGATTGTCGGCGGACGTGTGATACTCGGGAAAGCTGCCGTGCGGGGAGCGCATGAGGCAACCGACCGGCAGATCGAAACCGGGCGAGCAGTACTGACGTTCGTCATAACCGTACGGAAAAAATTCCTGCACGGTGTAAGCGAAGCCGGCGTGGCGCAACACCTGCTCCACCGCCTGGTCGATCTCGGCATTCCCGCGGCGGCTTCGTTTGTACGTGAAGCGGCCGCCGTCGCCGACGCATGTCACCACCAAGCCGTGCCGAATGCGCTGTACTTGCTTTTCGTTCAGCGCGAGCCACGCGATCGAACCGATGGTGCCGGGAATGAAGAGAACGCGGTAGGAATAACGCGGCTTGCGCGCCGCCAGCTCCTTCGCCAGCCGCGTCGCGACGGCGATGCCGGAGAGGTTGTCGTTACAGAGCGAGGGATGGCAGACGTGACACGAGATCAACACTTCCTCGACGTGCTCGCCGGGAATATAGCACTCGCCCCAGACGAGCTTGCCATCGGTCAGCGAGGCGTCGATACAAACTTCATACTCGTCGTCCGGCAGCTCGCTCAGCCGCCGATGGCTGAGGCAGAAACCCCAATCCTCGCTGTAATACGTCGTGCGGTAGGGAATCCACTCGGGATGCGCCGGGAGACTATAAAGATGCGGCTTGAGCTCGGCCAGGCGCATGCGCGCCTTGACCGGCACGCTGTAGCTCACCACGTGAAGGTTCGATTTACGGAAATCGACGACGCGCTCGCCGGCGGAGTTCTTGATATAGGCGTCGCGGATATTCCACTCGCGCGGCACCACCCAGTCGAAAACACGGGTCCCGCTCGCGACCTCGCGTTGCTCGAGCGGAATCTCCCGGCCGATAATCCTCAGCGTTTCGCGCACTCCCTGGCCGGTCAGGCTGCGGCAGATGGGATAAAGCTCCGCCACGAACCGGTGCATTTCCTCACCTACGCTATTACGCGCGCTATCCATCACGCCTCTCCGTCACCAGGAATAAAATCGGGGTAGCGCCGATCGCGTTCCGCGATCACCTCGACGGGTTCGGGCCAGGCGATGCCGAATGCCGGATCGTTCCAGCGCACGCCGCGCGCCGCCTCCGGCACATGCGCGTGGGAAATTTGATAATGGACCGACGTATCGGCCGTGAGCGTCAGAAAGCCGTGCGCCATGCCTTTCGGCACATACAGCATGCGGTTCGTCTCGGCGGTCAATTCGATCCCGAACCATCGGCAGAACGTCGGAGAGTGACGCCGCAGATCGACGATCACGTCGTAAACGGCGCCGTGCGTACAACGGACGAGCTTAACTTCCGCGTGAGGCGTGGTTTGATAATGCAGGCCGCGCAGCGTTCCGCGTCGGGCGCTGAAAGAAACGCTGCATTGTTCGACGGTCGTGTCCAAGCCGCGAGCGGCGAAATCCGCGCGCGACCAAGTGCGCGCGAAAAAGCCGCGCTCGTCGCGCGCCGGCTCTATGTCGATCACATAGGCGCCCTGCAGCGGCGTTTCGATGAATTTCATTCACCGACCGTCACGCGCGGAATGAACGTCACAAAACGCCCGCCCCATTCCCTTATGTGCGCGTTCTGTTCCATGACTTCGTCTCGCAAATTCCACGGAAGAATCACGACGTAGTCCGGGCGCGTCGCCTTGATGCGGCTCGGCGCGTAGATGGGAAGCCTGCTGCCCGGCAGGTAGTGCCCCTGTTTATGCGGGCTGGCATCGACGGTGTACTCGATCAGATCGGTGCGGATGCCGCAATAATTGAGCAACGTGTTGCCTTTCGCCGGCGCCCCGTACCCGATTACCTTCTTGCCCTGTCGCTTGGCACGCACGAGAAAATCGAGCACATCGCACTTGACGTTTATCACCTTGCTCGCGAACGAATCGTACAGATCGAAACCCGCGAGACCCAGGCGCTGCTCGGCGGTTTTGAGCGCGGCGACCTTCGCGCCGATCTTGCGGGTATCGTCGTCCACGTGGCACGCGTAGATGCGCAGCGAGCCGCCATGGGTCGGTATTTCATCGACATCGAAGAGCGCCAGCCCATGCCGCGCGAACACCTGCTCGACGGTATGAAGCGAAAAATACGAAAAGTGCTCGTGATAAATCGTGTCGAACTGGCACTCCTCGATCAGGCGCGCGAGATGCGGAAACTCCATGGTGATGACGCCATGCGGTTTCAGCACCAGCTTCATTCCCGCGACGAAGTCATTGAGGTCCGGCACGTGCGCGAGCACGTTGTTGCCGAGCAATAGATCCGCCGTGCGTCCTTCCGCGACCAGCTCGCGCGCGAGTTTCACGCCGAAAAAGCGCATAATCGTCGGTATGCCCTTGCCGATAGCCGCGGCAGCGACGTTCTTCGCCGGCTCGATCCCGAGCGTCTTGACGCCGGCCTGCTTCATATACTGCAAGAGGTAACCGTCGTTGCTCGCGATCTCGATGACCTGAGAGGAGGCGTCGAGCCGCAGGCGCCGTGTAATCATCTCGGTGTAGGCCCGGGCGTGCTCGAGCCAGCTTTTGGAGTACGACGAGAAGTAAGCGTAGTGGCTGAAGATATTCTCCGACGTTTCGAATTCCATCAGCTGGACCAGAAAACATTTCTCGCAGACGTAGGCGTGCAGCGGATAGAACGGCTCCATGCGCGTCAATTGATCGGGCGCGACGTAGGAATTAGCGAGCGGGGACACGCCCAGATCGACGAAGGTGCGGGCTAACCGGCTGCCGCAGAAACGGCAGTTGCTGATATCGTGTGTTGCTTCCGCTGCAATATTCTTCACTTGTCGCTCCCGAGCGTTTAAGGATAGAACGTCCGATACCGTAAAGACCCGCACGTGCGCCCGACGATGACCCCCAAGTTGAAGGCCCAGTCGATCTGCCGGCACGGCGTCCAGCGCCATGGGCGCGCCGCGCCGAAGAGCACGTTTCGATAGCGCCACCAGATTTCACGCGCATGGCTGCGCCTCGCGCCGTAGCACGAAAACTCTTTAAAGAGCGCCGCGTGCGCCTGCGAGAATAGAAATGCCGTCTTGCATATGGCCCACGCGCCGCGGCGATAGCGGTAATGGACCACCGCCTCCGGCACTTCCACCAGCGCGAAGCCGGCGAGTTGCAGGCGCCAGGAAAACTCCACGTCCGCGCACTTCTGGTAATTTGTCGCAAAGCCACCGACCCGCTCGAACCCCCGCCGCGTCACGCCGAAATTACAACCGATGGCATACGGCAGGAAATTCAGCAGCCGGTCATTCAGGCCGTTGTTGCCGAAATCCTCCTCGACCCCGCTGTTCAGTTGCTTGACTTCGACGCGCCCGAC
>JAJPKH010000167.1 GCA_021323795.1 Acidiferrobacteraceae bacterium
AGCGGAATGTGCACCGCCATCTGGTCGCCGTCGAAGTCCGCGTTGTACGGCGCGCACACCAGCGGATGCAGCTGGATCGCCTTGCCTTCGATCAGCACCGGCTCGAACGCCTGAATACCGAGGCGGTGCAGCGTCGGCGCGCGGTTGAGCAATACCGGATGCTCCCGGATGACTTCTTCGAGGATGTCCCACACCTCGGGACCCGCCGCTTCGACCATTTTCTTGGCGGCCTTAATAGTAGTCGCGAGGCCCTTCGATTCGAGCTTGCTGAAGATGAACGGCTTGAACAGCTCGAGCGCCATCTTCTTCGGCAGGCCACATTGATGCAGCTTCAGCGTCGGGCCGACGACGATGACGGAGCGGCCGGAATAGTCCACGCGCTTGCCGAGCAGGTTCTGGCGGAACCGGCCCTGCTTGCCCTTGATCATGTCGGCGAGCGATTTCAATTGGCGCTTGTTGGCGCCCGTGATCGCTTTGCCGCGCCGGCCGTTATCGAGCAGCGCGTCGACCGCTTCCTGCAGCATGCGCTTCTCGTTGCGCACGATGATGTCGGGCGCATTGAGGTCGAGCAGGCGCTTCAAGCGGTTGTTGCGGTTGATGACGCGCCGGTAAAGATCGTTCAAATCCGACGTCGCGAAGCGGCCGCCGTCGAGCGGCACCAGCGGGCGCAATTCCGGCGGCAGCACCGGAAGGATTTCCAGGACCATCCACTCGGGGCGGTTGCCGGAATATAGAAACGCCTCGATCACTTTGAGACGCTTGGTGAGCTTCTTGATCTTGGTCTCGGAAGCCGTGTCGGCCAGTTCGCCGCGCAGCTTCTTCGCCTCTTCGTCGAGGTTGATCGACTTCATCAGGTCGCGGATCGCCTCCGCGCCCATGCGCGCGTCGAACTCGTCGCCGTACTGCTCGATGGCGTTGAGATACGCTTCTTCCGACAGCAGCTGCGCCTTCTCGAGCGGCGTCATGCCGGGATCGATGACGACATAAGCCTCGAAATAGAGCACGCGCTCGATGTCGCGCAGCGTCATGTCGAGAATCAAGCCCATGCGCGAAGGCAGCGACTTGAGGAACCAGATGTGCGCCACCGGGCTCGCCAGCTCGATGTGGCCCATGCGCTCGCGGCGCACCTTGGAGAGCGTCACTTCGACGCCGCACTTCTCGCAGATCACGCCGCGGTGCTTCAGGCGCTTGTACTTGCCGCACAAGCACTCGTAATCCTTCACCGGCCCGAAAATCTTGGCGCAAAAAAGCCCGTCGCGCTCCGGCTTGAAGGTGCGGTAGTTGATGGTTTCCGGCTTCTTGACCTCGCCGTAGGACCACGAACGGATCTTCTCCGGGGACGCCAAACCGATCCGAATCGAATCGAAGTCCTCGGTCTTACCCGGCTGCTTGAAGAGATTCAATAAGTCTTTCAATGTCGTCTCCTGACTTTCGTCGTCAGTCGTTACACCAAAACCACCTCGCCCGGCTGCTCCCTTCTCCCTGCGGGGGAAGGGCCGGGGGAGAGGGGTACCGTTTTGATCCCCCTCTCCCCATCCCTCTCCCGCAGGGGAGAGGGAGGGCACGTTCGCTACGCGTTACTAAAGTCGGGTTACTCCTGCTCCAGCTCGATATCGATGCCGAGCGCGCGGATCTCCTTGATCAGCACGTTGAACGATTCCGGCATGCCGGCCTCCATGCGGTGGTCGCCCTTGACGATGTTCTCGAACATCTTGGTGCGGCCCTGCACGTCGTCCGACTTCACCGTGAGCATTTCCTGCAGCGTGTACGACGCGCCGTAGGCCTCGAGCGCCCACACTTCCATTTCCCCGAAGCGCTGGCCGCCGAACTGCGCCTTGCCGCCGAGCGGCTGCTGCGTGACCAGGCTGTACGGGCCGGTGGAGCGCGCGTGCATCTTGTCGTCCACCAGGTGGTTGAGCTTTAGCATGTACATGTAGCCCACCGTCACCGGCCGGTCGAACGGCTCGCCGGTGCGACCGTCGTAGAGCGTGGTCTGACCGGAGCGCGGGAGGTCGGCGAGGAACAGCATGTCGCGTATCTCGTCTTCCGACGCGCCTTCGAACACCGGCGTCGCCACCGGCACACCCTTGCGCAGGTTCTGCGCCAGCTCGACGAGCTCCTCGTCGTTCAGCGACTTGATGTCTTCCTTGTGCTCGCTCGAACCGACGTGGTTGTACACTTTGTCGACCAGCTTTCTTAAATCCTCGATCCGGCCCTGCTCGGCGCGGTAACTGTCGAGCAACTGGCCGATCTTGACGCCGATTTCGTGCGCCGCCCAGCCGAGATGGCACTCCAATACCTGCCCGACGTTCATGCGCGAAGGCACGCCGAGCGGGTTGAGCACGATGTCGACGGCGCGGCCGTCCGCCATGTGCGGCATATCCTCGACCGGCACGATGCGCGAGATGACGCCCTTATTACCGTGTCGCCCCGCCATCTTGTCGCCGGGCTGCAACCGGCGCTTGACCGCGACGTAGACCTTCACCATTTTGAGCACGCCCGGGGCAAGATCGTCGCCGGAAGTGAGCTTGGCTTTTTTCTCGGTGAAACGCAGGTCGAACTGCTCCTTTTGCTTCGCGAGATAACCGCGAATCGTCTCGAGCGATTCCGACGCCTCTTCGTTGCGCAAACGGATATCGAACCACTTGTTGCGCGGCAGCTCGTCCAAGTACTCCTTCGCGATCTTGTCGCCGCTCTTCAACCCGTTCGGTCCCCCTTCGGCCTGCTTACCGACGATCTGCCGCTCGAGGCGCGCGTACGCGTCGTCTTCGACGATGCGATATTGATCGTCGAGGTCCTTGCGAATACGCGCGAGCTCGGCCTCTTCGTTGCTCTTCGCGCGCGCGTCTTTTTCGACGCCCTCGCGCGTGAACACCTGCACGTCGATGACGGTGCCGGAAATGCCGGACGGCACGCGCAAGCTCGTGTCCTTCACGTCGGACGCCTTCTCGCCGAAGATCGCGCGCAGCAATTTCTCTTCCGGCGTCAGCTGGGTCTCGCCCTTCGGCGTGACCTTGCCGACCAGGATGTCGCCCGCGTCGACCTCGGCGCCGATGTAGACGATGCCGGACTCATCGAGCTTGTTGAGCGCCGCCTCGCCGACGTTCGGAATATCGCGGGTGATTTCCTCCGGCCCGAGCTTGGTGTCGCGCGCGACCGTCTGCAGCTCCTCGATGTGGATCGTCGTGAAGTAGTCCTGCTCGACGACCTTCTCGGAGATCAGGATCGAGTCTTCGAAGTTGTACCCGTTCCACGGCATGAACGCGACGAGGATATTGCGCCCGAGCGCCAGCTCGCCCAAATCGGTCGACGGGCCGTCGGCGAGCACGTCGCCCTTGGCGATGGCGTCACCGACCTTGACCAGCGGACGCTGGTTGATGTTGGTGTTCTGGTTCGAGCGCTGATACTTAATAAGATTGTAAATATCCACGCCGACTTCGCCCGGCTTGGTCTCGTCGTCGTTCACCCGCACCACGATGCGGGCGGCATCGACCGAATCCACCATACCACCGCGCTTCGCCGTCACGCAGGAGCCCGAATCGATCGCGCAAATCCGCTCGATGCCGGTGCCGACCAACGGCTTCTCGGTGCGCAGCGTCGGCACCGCCTGGCGCTGCATGTTCGAGCCCATCAGCGCGCGGTTGGCGTCGTCGTGCTCGAGGAACGGAATCAACGCGGCCGCCACCGACACGATCTGCGACGGCGCGACGTCGATGTATTCAACCTTGTCGGCGGTCGAAAGCGTGAATTCGTTCTTGTAGCGGCACGAGACCAGTTCATCGGTGAGGCGCCCGTGGCTGTCCAAGCCCGCGTTCGCCTGCGCGATGACGTATTTGCCTTCCTCGATCGCCGAGAGGTAGTGCACGTCATCGGTGACCTTGCCGTTGTTCACCTTGCGGTACGCCGTCTCGAGAAAACCATACTCGTTGGTACGGGCGTACACGGCGAGCGAATTGATCAGGCCGATGTTCGGGCCTTCCGGCGTCTCGATCGGGCAGACGCGCCCGTAGTGCGTCGGATGCACGTCGCGCACTTCGAAGCCCGCGCGCTCGCGCGTGAGGCCGCCCGGCCCGAGCGCCGACACGCGGCGCTTGTGGGTGACCTCGGAGAGCGGATTGGTCTGGTCCATGAACTGCGACAGCTGGCTCGAGCCGAAGAATTCCTTGATGACGGCCGACACCGGCTTGGCGTTGATCAGCTCCTGCGGCATCAGGCCTTCGCTTTCGGCCAGCGCCAGGCGCTCCTTCACCGCGCGTTCCACGCGCACGAGGCCGACGCGGAACTGGTTCTCCGCGAGCTCGCCCACCGAACGCACCCGGCGGTTACCGAGGTGATCGATGTCGTCGATTTCGCCCTGGCCGTTCTTGAGGCTGATCAGGATCTTCATCGAATCGACGATGTCTTCCTTGGTCAGGATGCCCGGGCCTTCGTCGGTGTTGCGACCGACGCGGCGGTTGAACTTCATGCGACCGACCGCGGACAGATCGTAGCGATCCGGGCTGAAGAACAAATTGTTGAACAACGTCTGCGCCGCGTCTTTCGTCGGCGGCTCGCCCGGACGCATCATGCGATAGATTTCGATCTGCGCTTCGAGCGCGTCGCGAGTGGGATCGAGCCGCAGCGTGTCCG
>JAJPKH010000242.1 GCA_021323795.1 Acidiferrobacteraceae bacterium
GCGGCGGCGCCGGGGCCGAACAGGCCCCAGCTCGTGAGCGTCAATGTGCTGTCGAATTTCGGACTCGCTTCGAGCACGAGGTCGTAATCTTCGGCCGCCAAGCCGATGCGTCCATTCGCCCCCATGCCGAGCGACGGACCTCTGACCACAAAATCCCGGGTGTACGCGTTGCCGCGTTCGAGCGTGATCGTTCCATGGATGGCGTCGAACACGAAACCCTTCCCGAACGCCGGACTGAAATCGAGCGTCAGGTAACGGCCGATCGAGCGCAGATCGAGCAGCCCGAAGAGGCGCGCGGCTCCCGGATCGAATTTCAGAAATCGTCCCTTCTCCGCCGTCAGTTCGATCTTGCCGTCCAATCCGGCGAGCGCGGGACGCATCGGAGAACCCGGCCACGAGAGATTGGCGCGCAGCTTGACCTTGCCGTCCGCCATCTGGCCCGTCGAGCCGAATCCATCGAGCGTCGCGCCCATGTTGTCGCTGTCGAACTCGATATTCAGATCGGTCGCCTGGCGCTCGCCGACGATGCGCCACACGCCGCGCGTGACGAGCTTCATTTCCGGGCGCGTGAGATTCATGCGTTCGACACGCCATCCCTGCTCGTAAGGCGCGGCGGCAAAATTGAGCTCGCCGAACTTGCGTTGCTTGTACTCGAACGAAAGCGCGTGCAGGTCGAGTGTCGGGAGCCGCCGCGGATCGGTCGCCTCCTTATCTTTGTCCTTGTCCTGCGCCGGCGCTTGCGCCTCCGCGCGTTCGGGCAGGCGCAGGTACGCGAGGTCGAGCCGAATTCGGGGCGGCGTTTTGGGCGCGAAGACCAGCGCACCTTCACCCGCCAGCGCGTCGCCGTCGAGCACCGTCCGCCATTCCGAGCCGCGCTGTACCAGATGCACGAACAATCTGCCCCAGCGCCGGTTGGCGAGATCCAGCCGCTTGATATCGGCCGTCAACGCGGTCAGGAACGGCGGCGTCGCCGTCGCGGCGGCCGGCGACGTTCCCGTACCGATCAGCGGCAACCAACGATCGACGTCGAGCGCGTCGATATTCAGTCCCACTTCGAGACCGTTTGCCTGCGGCAGCCGGGTGGTCGGCTTGCCCACGTCGATGCGGCCTTTTTGAAAACGCCAGTCGCCGTCCTCCCGGGCGAAAGCGAGTTTCCCGTTCAAGGCGGAACCGCCGTTAAGCGCCAACACCAACGTCCCCGGGGCGCTCTGCTCCGTGCTTATCGTCAGCGCGTCGAGCGACGTCGCGTCCGCTTTGGCCAAGGGCGCGGGCAAGCGCGATCGAACCGCGCGCAAGTCTGCTTGCGCGCGCACTTGCGGGCCGCTCGGCCGGTTCTGCCAGGCCAAGGACCAGTCGATATCGCCGCTTACGCGCTCGGCGAGCGGGCGCCGGCCGCGCAGCAGCTCCGCCGGCAGCACTTTGCCGGCGGCGTGCACGTGCAGTTCTCCCCCGTTGTGCGCCGCCGCGAGCACCAGTGGACCGCCGAACAACGTTCCCTGCACGCTGCTCTCGCGCAGCCCGGCTTCGCTGAAGCTCACAAAACCGTTCGCGCCCTCGAGGCCGCCGCCATCCGCGAGCTTCAGCGCCGCGTTCGTGAAGCGATAAGACGCGAGAAAAGACGGACCCCGCTCCTGTCTGATCGGAATCTGCACGTCGAGATCGAGCTTCCCCGTACCTTCCGCCCGGGCGATGTCGCGCGCATACGTCTGCCAGGCGGTCGCGCGTGATGAATCGACCGTCTGCAGCACGCGCAAAGTTTCGGCGACCGGTCCTTCGACCTGCGCTTGAACGCGCGCCAATCGACCTTGGCCGTCTTCCGCGCGTTTCACTTCCACCGATACATTACGCGCGAGCAGCGTGCCGATCCGCCCTTGCCCCGTGACGCGCACATTGGGGCCGTCGATCGCGACATTCGCCTCCGCCTGCGTCAACGGCGTCCAACCGCGCAGGTAACGGTACACGCCGTCGCGCACGCGCCCGCGGATTTCGAAACGCCCTTGGCCGGCCTCGAACGGCCATGCGCGGATCGGCCCTTCGTATATCAAGTGGCCGGACAGCACGCGCCCGCCGAGGAAAGCCCATTCCATCCATTCGAGCGTGCGCGGCGGCAGGTGATACGCCGGATAGTAGCGCGCGGCGTGAGCGCCATTGCCGTCGCGGAAATCGACATAGAGCCTGAGCACCGGAGAAACCGAGCGATCGTGCGGCAGCTCGAACGTCATCGCACCCGAACCGGTGCCGTCGTCGCCCGTTACGCGCAGATCATCGCCGGTGATGCGCCAGGCGGTTGCGGTTTTTTCCCAGTGCACCATGCCGGTCGCGCGGCGGGCGTGGAGCGGCGCACGGAAAACCGTCGGCAGATCCAAGGCCGCGTCGGCCGCGTCGATCTCCAAGTCGCCGCGGTTCGCGTCGAACGAAACGTTCCCGCTCAGCCCGCGCACGCCCGGCACGCGTTCGTACGCCGCGACGCCGACATCCAGCAGGCGCGCCTTGGCCGTGAACGCCTCGGGCTTGTCGAACGGACCGCGCAGGCGCACATCCACACGTTCCAACGCGCCGGCGGGACGCATGTCGACCCAGCGCTTCAGCATGGGATGGAGCGACTGATAATTCGCGGCGAACGCCGTAACATCGTCGAGCTCGACGTGTTGCACCTCGAGCGAGCTCTCGGCGTCGCCCTTCGTTATCCGCAGCCGCCCAGCGGACCACCGGCGCCGCGACAGCGCGAGCTTCAAATCCGTCAGGTCCAGGCGCCAGCCGCTGCCGTCGGCGCGCCAGATGACATTGGCGGCGAGCTCGCGCAACGCGAGCGGCGGGCGCTCTCCTCCGAGCGGAGCGCGAAGCGCTTTGACCGCGGCGTCGCCGCGCACCCATTGCGGCCGGCCGCCGCTCCAGTCGCTCCAAAGCTGCAGGTCGAATTGTCCCTGCAACGTTTCCGGCAAACGTTCGCGCAACGCGAGAGGCAGGGCCGTGATATTCAGTCCCTGCGCGCGCAGCGATACTTCGCCGTCCCAGGGACCCGCGAGCGGGTTGCCGCTGATATCGAGCGCCAGGGAACATTCGCGGCAAAGAGCCCGGGGCAGATTCGCGCTCACAGCGACGCGATGGCGTTCGCCCGAATTACGCAAATCGATCTCGAGCCGGGACAGCAGCAGCGCAGTGCCCGCCTCGCGTGCGTCGACCCAGCGCATTTCGCCGTCCTGCACGATGACGCGTGGCTGCTGCAGCAGCCACGCGGCGGCGCCGCCCGGCGATTGCTGCGGCCGCGAGGCCAGACCGGCCACGGCGATCCGTCCATCTTCGTCGCGCACCAACGTCAGCACCGGGCGCGAAAGTACCAGACGGCCGACCTCGACCCGGCCCCATAACAGCGGCAATAGCGCGACCGTCCCCTGCACTTCGGCGATGCGCACGCTCGGCGTCCGCCCGTCTTCGCCGTACACGGTCGCGCCCCAAACTCGCACGCCGGGATTCAAGCCGTCCCAGTACGGTTCGACCCGGCCGAGCCGGACCGTGTGGTGCGTCGTGCGCGTGAGCAGCGCTTCGAGGTCGAGTTGGCTTGTGGCGACGGTGGGCCAATAGATGCGCGCCGCGATGTACAGCAAGACGAGGGACGCCAACAGGGCGCCCGAGCCCCACGCCGCATATCGCCGCGCGCGCTGTAATAACCGCCGATTCGATGGGGAAGTGCGGGGACGACGGCGGATTTTCATATAGTTAGAACCAAGTCGCGCCGGAGAGCGAAAGCCGCACACGCGGCGCCTACGCGCTCCCCGCGCCCACCTCTTTAGAGCAGAACCACGTCGTACTGTTCCTGATGATAAAGCGGTTCCACCTTGAGCTGTATCGGACGACCGATGAATTCCTGAAGCTTCAGCAGACTCCCCGACTCCTCGTCGAGCAGCAGATCGACGACCGGGTGCGACGCTACCACCAGGTATTCGTCGGCGCCGAATTGGCGCGCCTCCCGCAGAATCTCCCGGAAAATCTCGTAGCAAACCGTGTGCGGCGTCTTGAGCGTGCCGCGTCCCTGGCACGCCGGACACGGCTGGCACAGCACGCGCTCGAGACTCTCGCGCGTGCGCTTGCGCGTGAGCTCGACCAGACCGAGCGAGGACATTTCCGTCATGTAAACCTTGGTGCGGTCGCGCGCGAGCGCCTTCTCCAGCGCCCGCAGCACCGCGCGGCGGTGATCGACGTCCTCCATGTCGATGAAGTCGACGATGATCATTCCGCCGAGATTGCGCAAACGGATCTGGCGCGCGATCGCCTGGGCCGCTTCGAGGTTGGTCTTGAACAGCGTGTCTTCCAGGTTCTTGCGGCCGACATAGGCGCCGGTATTGACGTCGATCGTCGTCATGGCCTCGGTCTGATCGATCACCAGGTAGCCGCCGCTCTTGAGCAGGACTTTGGACGCGAGCGCTTTTTGTATCTCGTCTTCCACTCCGTAGAGATCGAAGATCGGCCGCTCGCCCGGATAGTACTCGATGCGATCGGCGATTTCCGGAATGAATTCGAGCGCGAACTCCTGCGCCTTGGCGAACGTCTCGCGCGAATCGATGCGTATCTTTTCGACGTTGTCGCGCACGAGATCGCGCATGGCGCGCAACGGCAGCGACAGGTCCTCGTGCACGAGTTCCCCGGGTTTGGCGGTCTTGATGCGCTCCTCGCACGCCGCCCAAATGCGGCGCAGATAACGGATGTCGTGGCGCACCTCCTCCTCGCTCGCGGTCTCGGCCAGCGTGCGCAGGATGTATCCGCCCTGTTCGGTTTCCGCGGCGGCCGAGCGTACCAGCGCCCGGAGACGCTCGCGCTCCTGGTCGTCGCCGATCTTCTGCGACACGCCGATGTGGCGCGTGTACGGCATGAACACGACGTAACGCGCCGGCAGCGTGATCTGCGTCGTCAGGCGCGCGCCCTTGCTCCCGAGCGCATCCTTCACCACCTGCACCACGACCTCCTGCCCGTCGTGCAGCAACTCGTGAATGCGCGGCGTCGCCCACGTGGCGCCGTGCGGCGCGCGGGCGATCGCCGCGGCGCCGTTCGTCTCGTAAGCGGATGTCCGCGCTCCGTTCTCCGGAATCGGGCGGATATCGGCGGCGTGCAGGAAAGCCGCGCGTTCCAGCCCGATTTCAACGAACGCCGCCTGCATGCCGGGCAGGATGCGCGCCACCTTGCCCTTGTAGATATTGCCGACGATGCCGCGATGGCGCGCGCGCTCTATATATATCTCTTGCAGCACGCCGTTTTCGATGACCGCGACGCGGGTTTCTTGGGGCGTGACATTGATAAGTATCTCTTCGCTCATGCGTTCCGACTCACTCTCCGAGGCGCTTCAGCAATTCGGCGAGCTCGAACAGCGGCAAACCCACGATGCCGGAGTAGCTGCCGTCGATGCGCGAAATGAACGCCGCCGCCCGGCCTTGCACGGCATAACCGCCGGCTTTGTCCGCCGGCTCGCCGCTGGCCCAATAGCGTTCGATCTCTTCCTCTGATAACGGCGCGAACGTCACCTGGCTCGCGCTGAGCGCCTCGCGTATTCCATCCTGAGCGAGGATGCTGATCGCGGTCAACACCTGGTGCGTCCGCCCGGACAGGCGGCGCAACATGGCGATGCCGTGGGTACGGTTCGCCGGTTTACCGAGAATTTCCTCGTCCAAAACCACTTCCGTATCGGCGCCCAATACCGGGCGCTCCGGCAAGCCGCGCGCCCGCATGATATCCGCGCCGGCCCGGGCTTTCGCGGCCGCCAGCCGAACAACGTAGGCGCGCGGCGCCTCCCCCGCCCGCGGCTCCTCGAGGATGCTCGGGACAATAACGTCGAACTCGACGCCGAGCTGGCGCAGCAGTTCTTGGCGGCGCGGCGAAGCGGAAGCGAGATAAATGGGAATCGCCATGAGCGTTGGTAATCCAGCGAGGACGGTACCGTCAGGCCATCCGCGGTGCAACTTGTCGGCGACGGCCTGTTCCCCCGGGAGAAACGGGAGGCGGCGCAGTTTATCGGTGGTAAGGAAGATTATTAATGATGGTCCAGGCGCGATAGATCTGCTCGGCGAATACGACGCGCACCAGCGGGTGCGCCAGGGTCAATCGCGACAGCGACCAGCGCGCATGCGCGCGCGTCATGCACTCGCTCGACAACCCTTCCGGGCCGCCGATCAGGAACGCGAGGTCCACGCCGCTCGCCATGTGCACCTTCAGCTCCGCCGCGAGTGCCGGCGTATCGAATTCCTTGCCTTCGCGATCGAGCGCGATGACATGCGCTCCCTTGGGCACGGCGGCCCACAGACGCTCGCCCTCGGCTTGCACGAGGCGCGCGAGGTCCGCGCCTTTGGTTCGCGGCGCCGCGCGAAGTTCACGCAGGATCAGGCGCATTTGCGGCGGCATGCGCTTGGCATATTCGCCGAATCCCGCTTGCACCCATGCCGGCATGCGATCGCCGATCGCCAACAACAGGATTTGCATTAACCGAACGGATCGAAAGGGCCGGGCGTTATTCTACCGGCGCTGCGACAGCTCCCGACAGTCGATCCGCAGAAGAGTTGCCGGCCCGCTTCGCGCCTCGTTCAGCGCCGTTGCGGCTTTTCGTCGAGAATTCGGCGGCCGCGAACGATTTAACACGGCGACGTGAGGTGGCGCGCGGTGTCGGCATTTTGACGCCCGTCCAATTTTCGGCGTGGCCCGAGTCTTGCTATCCAAGCTATATCAATTAGTAAGATACGTGAAAAACACCAGAACCCGCATGCACGCAAAAGGCAGGATGAAAAAGCTCGGAGAGTCGAAGGAGGCGAAGCCACCGTTGCGCGAAGACGAACGGCGCTTCAGGAATCTGGTCGAGCTCTCTTCGGAGTCTTACTGGGAGCAGGACGAACAGTATCGTTTCAAATTCGTTACGATCCCGCTCGGCGATGATACCGGGGTCGATCCCAGCTACTGGCTCGGCTACGCGCGCTGGGAGCGCGGCGGAGTTCCGCTCGGCGATGGCGGCTCTTGGGAAAAGCACATCGCGATGCTCGACGCGCATCTGCCATACAGCGATTTCATCTACAAGCGCGCCAATGGCAAGGGCGACGTCCGATACATGAGCAGCAGCGGGCGGCCGACGTTCGACGAGAACGGCCGCTTCATCGGGTACTGCGGCATCGCCAAGGACGTCACCTCGCGCATACGAACGGAACTGCGCGCCACCATTAAACACGGCGTCACTCGCGTCCTCGCGGAATCAAACACGATCACCCAAGCGACCGCCCCGCTCTTGCGCACGATATGCGAGACGCTCGGGTGGGTCTGCGGCGCCCGCTGGGAGGCCAATGAAGACAGCACTCTGCTGACCTGCAAAGAAACCTGGGGCATGGACTCTCCGGGCGTCGAGGAATTCCTTGCCGTCACGCGAAAACTGCCGCCGCTGAAAGCGGACGGCAGCGGTCTCGTTCGCATGGCATTCGCCAAGGGCGCGCCGGTGTGGATCGACGACGTCGCGAAAAAGGCGGACTTCCTCCGCAAGGAGAGCGCCGCCAAGGCCGGGCTGCACGGCGCCTTCGCCTTTCCGATCAAGGCGGGCACGCGCATCATCGGCGGCATGGAGTTCTACGGCCCCGAGGTCCAATTGCCGGATATGGAGCTGCTGCGCGGCATGATGGACGTCGGCAGCGAAATCGGCCAATTCTGCCAGCGCACCAAGGCGGAGGAAGCGCTGCGCGCAAGCGAAGAGAAATACCGCACCATCCTCGAAAGCATCGAGGATTCTTATTATGAATGCGACTTGCGGGGCAATTTCGTGTTTTTTAACTCCGCGTTCTGTCGTCTGCTCGGGTACCCGGAGCGTCGCCTTCTCGGCACGAACAACCGGGAATACATGACAGCGGAGGCGGCGACGAAGATATTTGTGACATTCAACGACGTCTACCGCACCGGGCTGCCGGCCAAGGGTCATGATTGGGAAATGATCCGCAGCGACGGCACGAAGATCCTGGTCGAAGGTTCGGTACAGCTTGTCA
>JAJPKH010000002.1 GCA_021323795.1 Acidiferrobacteraceae bacterium
AAGCCCGCCACCTGTACCTGTTGAATTTTCTCAAGCTAAAAAACGCCGCCGGGCTGCTTACCGAGGACGACGTCCTCGCCGTCAACAGCCGCCTCAATTAGGGAAGCTCTAAACAAGAGTTATTGCGAGGAGCCGTAGGCGGCGAAGCAATCTCTAAGCCACTTGAACGAGATTGCTTCGCACCATGACAAGCGTTGGTACTTGTTTGTCTTCCTTCGCTTATCTACTACCCCGCTCGCGCTCCTTTACGCCGCCTGCCAATACGCCGCCAACACCGCTTGCACTTCATTGGGGTTCTGATCGATCGCCTGATCCCAGGTGATGCCGCCGTGGTCCGCGGAGAACTGTGCCATTGCTTGGATCAGCTGGTCGACTTGGGTATTGAGCAGTGTCGAACTGTCTTGGGCGCGCAGAATCTCCGTTTGGTTTGACGTACCGCCATACCAGGCGTTAACCGTGAGGCTGTCGGTTCCTCCGTGGAGCTTCATTTGAAGGTTGTTGCCCGAGCGCGTGAAGACGACATCGAGAGGATTAACGCCAAACGCCACCGTATCCTGGTTCCCTCCGGTTGCGTCGTTGTCGGTGATCGAATCATTGCCGTAACCACTGTTGAAGATATAAGTATCGTTCCCAGGCCCGCCGGTGAGCGTATCGTTGCCGACGCCGCCGTCGAGCATGTCGTCCCCATTCCCGCCCCGCAGCGTATCGATTCCCGCACCGCCGAAGATCACGTCGTTGCCGCTACTTCCCGTGACGGCGTCATTGCCGGCTCCGGCATCGATGTTCGCAATACTCCGCAGTGTCGTGGCACTGAAATCGAGGATGTCGTTGTTGGCGGTACCGGCGACGACGTTTGCACCTGCCGCGCCGTCGATAATTTCGACGGTGTTGGCACCGCTGAAGTTGTTAAAGCGGAAGGTATCGTCGCCGGTGCCGCCTAAAACGGTATCGGCCCCGCTCCCTCCGCTAACGGTGTCGTAGGCGGCATCCGCACCTTCAATGATAAACGCGTCATCGCCATCACCACCCCTGAGCGTGTCGATGCCCGTGCCGCCGCTGATCACATCGTTGCCGGCACTGCCGGTAACCGTGTCATTGCCGGCGCCGGCGTCTATTTTACTGATGCCGAGGAGGCTCGTGCTGCTGAAGTCGAGAACGTCGTTGTTCGCGGTGCCGGCTACGATGTTAGTCCCCGCGCCACCGTCGATAATTTCAACCGTGTTGGCACCGCTGAAGTTGTTGAAGCGGAATGTGTCGTCTCCGGTACCGCCGAGAATGGTATCGCTACCTAAACCGCCGCTAATAGTGTCGTAGGCGGCATCGGTACCCTCGATGGAGAAGAGGTCGTCACCATCGCCACCGCGTAGCGTATCGATACCGGCGCCGCCGACGATGAAGTCGTTACCAGTACTGCCGGTAACGGTATCGTTGCCCGCCCCCGCATCGATTTTGCCTATGTGGACAAGTGTCGTCGCGCCGAAATCGAGTACATCGTTGTTCGCGGTGCCGGCAACCAAATTGGTGCCAGCGCCACCGTCAATTACTTCAGTCGTGTTATCGCCGCTGAAATTGTTGAAGCGGAAGATATCGTCGCCGCTGCTCCCCAGGACCGTATCGATCCCCGGACCGCCGCTCACCGTGTCATAGGCGGTGTCGCTACCTTCGATCGAGAAGATGTCGTTACCGTCCCCGCCCTTGAGCGTGTCTATCCCCGCTCCGCCGACGATAAGGTCGTCGCCGGCGCTTCCGATCACGGTATCGTTGCCGGCGCCCGCATCGATCTTGGTGATATTGAGAAGGGTCGTCGCGCTGAAGTCGAGGACGTCGTTATTACCGGTGCCAGCCACGAGGTTGGTTCCGGCTCCGCCGTCTATTATCTCCACGGTGTTAGCGCCGCTGAAGTTGGCAAAACGGAAGGTGTCATCGAAGGCGCTACCGAGGACCGTATCGATCCCGAGGCCGCCATTGACGGTGTCATAGGCGGTGTCGGTGCCTTCGATCAGGAATGTATCGTCGCCATCGCCGCCCTTTAGGGTATCGATACCCGCTCCGCCAACAATCACGTCATCGCCGGCGCTGCCGGTGACGGTGTCATTACCCGACCCGGCATCGATCCTGGTGATATTGGCGAGGATCGTGGCGCTGAAGTCGAGGACATCGTTGTTCGCGGTACCGGCAACGATATTCGCGCCGGCGCCGCCATCGATCGTCTCGACCGTGTTGTCCCCGCTGAAGTTGGCGAAGCGGAAGGTGTCATCACCGGCGCCGCCGAGGACGACGTCTGTCCCGAGGCCTCCATTCACCGTGTCGTAGGCGGTGTCGGCGCCTTCGATGGAGAAGATGTCGTTGCCGTCGCCGCCCCTCAGTGTGTCGATGCCGGCACCGCCGCTGATCACGTCGTTGCCGCTGCTGCCGATCACAGTGTCGTTGCCGGCGCCGGCGTCGATCTTGCCGATATTGAGGAGCGCAGTACCACTGAAGTCGAGCAAATCGTTATTGCCGGTGCCGGCGATGATGTCGCTGCCCGCCACACCGTCGATTACCTCCACCGTGTTCACGCCGCTGAAGTTGGCGAAGCGGAAGGTGTCACCACCCGTACTTCCCAACGCGGTATCGGTGCCCAAGCCACCACTGACGGTGTCATAAGCGGTGTCCGTGCCTTCAATCACGATGATGTCGTCACCGTCACCGCCTCTTAGGGTGTCGATACCCGTACCGCCGACGATCAGATCGTTACCGGCGCCTCCATCAACGGTGTCGTTGCCGCTTAGGCCCTGGAGGTAGTCGCCACCATCGGTGCCGGTGAGAACGTCATTGTTGGCGCCGCCGGTGACGTTGTTCGGGGTGGTATTGATGACGGTCAAGGTAAACACGCTCGAGGCCGCAAGGCCACCCTGATCGGTGGCGGTCACGCGGACACCGAGATTGCCGATATCGGCGTGGGTCGGGCGGCCGCTGAACGTTTGGGTCGCGGGATCGAAGGCGAGCCAGGTCGGGAGCGAGGAACCGTCCGCGCGGGTGGCGCCGTAGCTCAGGCTATCACCGGCGTCGGGGTCGCTGAAGGTATTTGCCGGCAACTGGTAAGTGAACGCCCCGTACTGATCGACGCTTTGGTCGACCAACGGCACAGCAACCGTTGGGGCATCGTTAACGTTCAATATCGTGAGATTGAAATCATCGAAGACGGAAGCGTTAGCGCTGTCCGTGGCCGTGACCCGCACACCCAAGGAACCGACGTCGGCATTGGCGGGCGTGCCGGAGAAGGTCTTTGTCGCGGCATCGAAGCTCAACCAAGGGGGAAGCACCGAACCGTCGTTGAGGGAGGCGCTATAGGCGAGCGTATCGCCGGCGTCGATGTCGGCGAACGTATTCGCCGGAACCGTGAAACTGAAGGTAGCGTCTTGGGTGGCGGCTTGATCGGCGATCGAATTGGCGAGCGCCGGCGCGTCGTTCGTGTTCGCTATAGTTAAAGCAAAGACGTCTGCGATCGAGGCGTTCGTGGTATCGGCAGCGATAACACGAATGTCGACTGTACCGACGTTGTCATTCGCCGGCGTTCCCGAGAACGTCCGTGTCGCGGCTTCGAACATGAGCCAACTTGGTAATGCCGAACCATCGGCGCGGGTCGCAGCGTAGGTCAAACTATCTCCGCTGTCCTCATCCGTGAACGTGCCGGCCGGCACATGGAAAACGAAAGCACTGTCTTCGTTCGCGGTTTGATCTGAAAGCGGCATGGCCAAGATCGGCGCGTGGTTTGGGCTAACGGGAGGCGTGAAGACATCGCCGGTTACTGCGTAGTTGCGCGCATAGTCGCCGCCGGCGAAGCCCGCCGTTGCCGTAATATCGAAAACGCTTAGCGCATCCGGCGTAAATAACGAGACCGGATTATTCTCGTTCGCCGCCTCCAGCGCGCTGGACCTTGCCACCACCAGTCCCTTAAGGTCGAACACGCGGTCGTCGCCGTTACCGAGAAACTGGAGACGCTCGATGCGGAAATCATTGGAATTGCCGGTTACCGCGTCGGAATAAAGCCAATCAATGAGGATTGACTGGTGCGTTCCGTGGAGAGTAAGAACAAGTGTGGCGAAGAGAGAACCGTCGGGATAATCCGCAAATCCCAGAACCGCATCGATATCTTCGGGTCGAATATCGGCACCGAATGATATGGTGTCAATGTCCGTGTCAGTTCCCATCGGATCCGGGTTGAAGTCGGAGATATTGTCGACATTGTATTGTGCGAGTATGTCAGTATTCGAAATAATGTCGGCGCGGTTGAAGAGGTACACGTCGCTGCCTTCTTCTCCTAGAAGATAATCACCGATAGCAGTTCCGGTGCCACCGACCAAAATATCGTCGCCGCTTCTACCGTACAGTATGTCGTCTCCTTGGCGCCCCTCCAGGACATTATCGGCTTCGTTGCCCCTCAATTCGTCGTCGCCCTCCGTGCCGATAATAGAAACGGGCGTTTGAACGAGCGCGAGAACATCATCGAGCGCAAGCGTGGTTCCGTCGCTAAAGCGAAAGCGTTCAATGCCGAGGTTCCCATTGCCTTCCGCATCTTCAATCGTGACGCTGTCGCCCTCGGCGTAAATAATTTGCAGCCCATCAAAGGTGCTTGCGACCACAAGATCTTCTATCGAAATGCCTGCACCAAACTCCACTACGTCTTCCTGATCCCGGATCAGCCAGTCACGCAGCTCGCTAAGCGTGGCAAGCGCCTCGCCTCGACTGACCCCATCTATTTGGCCGTTCTCCTTCAGATCGGCGGGTAGCTGCGCAAACAAGCCATCCAAAATGGACCTGGGCAGAAGTTCGTCCAGGTCATACTCGAGCGCAAATCCGTACCATTCCTGGCTCACATACCGGCCGTCGCTAAAGTCGGCCAGCGCATCAATATCTGAGGTTAATTCGGAAATGGTGTCACCCGTCACTGCGAACGACGAATTACCTGAGCGGTTGTCCCAACGATTAATGCCGGAATCGAAGAGCACGTCAGCGCCGTCGCCTCTTTCGAAACGATAAATGTCGCCATCTTGTTGACCATAGAGAAAGTCGTTACCACGTCCGCCGACGAGCACATCCCTACCCGGAGTACCAAACGGACCCGGATTACCGTTGAGGACGACGTCGCCGTACAACACGTCGTCGCCCGCGCCACCGAGCAAAGTGTCGTCGCGTTCGTCACCCTCTAAGTAATCATCACCTTCCCCACCGTCGAGCACGTCGTTATTGCTGGACGCGGTCCCACGGTAAATCGCCTCCCCGTATAATGTATCGTTGCCCGTTCCCCCTGACAGTCTGTCGGAACCTTTTCCGCCTAAGATGGTGTCGTCGCCACCACCGCCGTCGATCGTATTGTTTAAATTATCTCCTCTAAGGGTATCGCCGGCTTCCGCTCCGGTGATTGGGGGGTATAGGCCGAGGCTCTGTAGGTAGTTCGGGAGGTCCGCGATCTGCCAGCCATCGCCGACGAGTCGCTCGATTTGGAAGGGGTAATCGTCAAATCCTAGCTCGGCGAAATCGCGGTCGAAATAGCGCTCGATACGGAGGTTGCCAAGCAGCAGGTCGTCACCCGTGCGACTGAATGTAAGATCGGAAAGCGCCACACCGGTGGGTAGATAGAGCGCATCAAGCGAAACCTGCGAGTTGCCGAGGTTGTCGTCGAAAACAACGTCCTGTTCGGCGAGATCGACGTAATAGTTGTCGCTCCCTCGACCTCCCTGCAGAATGTCATTTCCAGTTCCGCCGACGAGAGTGTCGCTTGCGTCGGCACCGACAAGGACGTCATTGCCGCTGTTCCCGTAAAGAATTGTTTGCGCAAAGGGCCCGAGGCTGCCAAGCGAGTGATAGTCGAACGCGGTACTCGTCAGACCATAGCGGCTCGCGGTGTCGTCGCCGTCAGTCCCGCTAACAATCTCGGCGCGTATACCCGCATAGGATTGGTTCGGATCGAAACGCACGTATAGGGGCGAGACTTGATTGGTCTGAAGATAGACGCCAGGCGTCACCGCCGCGCTATGCAAAGAAAGAAGCTGCTGATCGGCGATCGAAATCGATTCGATTTCGCCGGCGCCAGAGTAATTCTCGATGCGTACACTGCCAGAGATCGTGGATCCGCTGGGCGGCTGCAGAAGCAGATTTATAAGAAGATCGCTACCGTCGGCAACCACCGATTGCAGCTTGGGCGTAACGTATAACGGTCCAGCCGGTGTGCTACCGAGAAACAGGCGATTGAACTGAAGGGCGTCGGTACCGCCGGCGTCGTCGACCGTGATAGCGAAGCCATTTGTCAGATCGGCACCGAGATAAGCGGCATACGTGGTGGGATCGGTACTGTCGTCCGCCACGGGGCCCGGGCCATTGATCGGCTTCGTTCGGGTTAGGCGCTCGACCACGCTCTGATCCCACATCGTTCCATCGGCGAACTGCAAGGACTCAATGCGGTTCGTCGACGCCCCGAACCAGTTTCTGAGCGTCACGCTATCGCTTGTCCCGTTGATCGACACGATGAGGTCGGCGCCCGAGGGGCTTAACGTAACATCGCTCGATCCAACGTCGAGACGCAGCGTGTCGGTGCCAGTGGCATCGAGAATGATGTCCTGTCCGTCGCCCCGACCAAAAACGTAGGTGTCGTCACCCCCGCCACCGAAAAGCCGATCGTTGCCCCCACCGCCAGCGAGCGTATCGTTGCCATCGGCGCCTACATTGCGTTCCCGCGTGTAGTACCGGTAGTAGCCGGCGGTGATGCTGATCGCCGCATCGGTCACCGCCGTATCCGGATCGGCGTCGCCCCAGAGGATGTCCTCACCTGCTCCTCCGAGGAGCCAATCGTCGCCGCCCTCGCCCTCAAGCGTGTCGTTATCGGCACCGCCAAGAAGAACGTCATCGCCGGCGCCGGCGTATAGCTGATCGTTCCCGGCTCCGCCGTCTAATACGTCATCGCCGGCCGCTGAAGGTGTAACGTCGCGCAACAGAGGGAAGATACCGCTGAAGTTCGGGTCGCTGCTGCTTAGCACTCCGATAACCCCGGTATAGCGCGTAAGGAAGATCGCACCGAAGTCGGTGTCCCCATATAAGGTGTCATCGCCACCCTCGCCCTGCAGGAGATCATCTCCCGCCCCACCGAGGAGGTGATCGTTGTCATTACCGCCCTCTTGGGCATCGTTGCCGTCGTTGCCATCGAGCCAATCGGCGCCCCTATCGCCGAGGAGCAGGTCGCTTCCGGCGTTGCCCGTGGCGAAGTCGTTGTCCGCCCCGCCGTCGATGTAGTCATCGCCGCCGTTAGCGAAGAGGATGTCGTTGCCCGCTTCGCCGTAGAGCTTGCCGCCGGGGCCGCTCGGTTGGTCGCCGTCAACGATGATGTCGTGGCCATCGCCCCCGTTCAGGCGGTCGCCGGGAAGGTTGTTGCCGATTAAGGTGTCGTGTCCACCGAGGCCGTCGATCGCGGCGGTGTCCGCCGACGCGATGAGGTCGCCGACGCTGTCATTGTGCTGGTTGCCGCCGGGTTCGTAGGGAGTAGCATCGCCACTGCTGCTCGTTGTGTTGTTACCCGCTGTTCCTTCCAGTACAGATCCGATTGCGTCTGCCGGAACATCAAAAAGATGAATGCCGAGATCGGTTTTATTCCTGTCGAAGTTCCGGACGGTGATCGTGCCGCCGTCGGGGGTGGTGATGATCAGGTTGGTACTGTTTATGACATAGCTCGTTAAGCCGTCGGCGCTCTTGTATTGACCCTCGGGGTCGCTAGAGTTACGAAGTCCGAGGACGAGCGTTTGTTCTTCGCCGCTCGGGCCATAACGGAGTAGGCCTTTGCCGTCTTGATCGAGGAGCGTGTCGTTGCCGTCGCCGGGATGAAACCCGTAGATGTCGAAGCCGCTTCCCCCTTCTAAGTAGTCGTCGCCTTGGCCCCCGTGGAGGAAATCGTTGCCGGCACCGCCAAAAAGATAGTCGTCGCGCGCACCTCCGGTGAGACTGTCGGGTTGATCGGAACCGAAAAGCACATAGCGCGAAGAGCCAGTCGTACCACGGTTGATCGTGATACCACTCGTACTGTCCTTCCAAACGATATCTTCGTTATCGAACCGCGTCGCCTGGTCGTCACGCTGCGGTGCTCCTGCCATAAGGTTATAGCGCGCGTCCCCAAGGTTATAGTAGAGCTTGCGTTCCAGAAAGCGTGCGCGCTCGTTGATATATTCGTCAGTAAGGGTGCCCGTTCGACTTCCAGGATTGTAGAGCTCGAGCTCGCCGTTTAGGTTATGCGATGCATACAGCGAATCGTCGCCGGAAATGATAAAAGGGTTTCCTTCCTTCAAGGCGTAACGCGTGGCAAGTGCGTTCGGCGTCTTTGCCACGGCTGCCAGCACGTCCGCCGGTGTGCCGGCGAGGCTTGAGAATTGATACCGTAAAGGAGTTAAAGCGAGCGCCGAGATGGTGTCGATTGCCTCATAAAATTTATTACGGTTCTCGATATTCGCGAACCCGCGATCGCCTCTGTCCACCCTTAGCGAAAGCGTTTCATTCTTGAAAAGCTTGTATAGCGATTCGACGATCTTCTCCAGCGAATCACCTTCCGCTTTACCGTCGCCAAGGAACAATGTTCCGGTACCGAGCTGATTCGAGGCCGCGGCCAAGAGCTGGTAGGCGTTTTCCCGGTCGGTTGCAGTTTCTGTGGAAAGACCGAGCTGATCGAGCAGCCGCATGACAGCGAGCGAATCGGCGACAAGCGTTATGGAATGCGTATTGCCAAAGTCGCCCGGAAGACCAAAAAAACCTCCTAGACCGGTAAAGTCTTGTTGGTCTTCGATGAAAATCTTTTGGCGCCGATCTTCGGTGGCGCGCACCCCGAGTGTGGCGACCCATTCGCCATCGTTATGGGCGGCGTGGCCGTAAAGATCCGTGATTTTGGCGTTGGCGGCGGGGTCGAGGGAGCCGATGGCCAACTGGCTGGTTAGTTGACTGGCCACTTTTTCGGCCCAGAGGTGGCGATTATTGGCGTAGATATAACCGTCTCCCAGCTGTTGCGTTACTGTCCAGGTGCTGACGGGAGGAGTATTACGGGCGTTTTGATAGAGCGGCTCGTTGAAATCAAACGTTCCCTCTTTGAAATATCGTGTCCAAGCGTTGGGGTCGAGTAGTACATCGTGATAGATCTGTACAGCAAGACGTGCGCTCGGTGTATAGCCATCGTTCAGGCTGCCCGGGTCGCGGATTTCACCGCGGCCGGCGGCGTTGAAGAGATAAGTGTGTTTGATCTCAGCGGAATGGACTTCCGTAAAGACGGTAGCGAGATGCCCACCCAAGGAATAGCCGGTCACGTTTAGTACAGCGCCCTGTGGAAGCTTCCCACTTTCTTTGAGCCACGCGTAATAGTGTTCGAGGCTATCGAGCTGTGCAAACGCAAAGCCGACATTTGAGATTTCTCTATCCGCCCCGCCCAATACATCGCGTTCGAAGTCGCCGCCCAGCCTCTTGTTTTGATATTCGGTCGATCGAATTGATAGCGTGTATTCGTTCGTCTCTTTGTTGAATATCAACGTCGCCGAAAGACCGGTGTTGTCGAAGAAGCTCGTGCCGTTCGGGTTGTCGGAAAGCTGATGGATGATCTGGAAGCGATCGAGGAAGTCGTCGGCTTGGGAGTCGGTGAAGCGGGTGTTGCCGTTAAATGGAAATCCTTGACGGTTGTTGCCAAAAGTTAGTGCACGTCTAATGTCAATGGGATCGGAAAGATCTACATCTTCAAAGTAGCTCTCAGCGGCCATTTGTTGCAGCACAAAATCGTACCAATTTTGAACTACGCTCATTGTTATTCTCCAGATACTGGTTTAATCACCTTCGCCGAATATTCGTAGATCTGATGCAGCGCGCCGACTAGCGTTCTCGGTTGGTTGGGAGCAGGACATCCGACGGCATTGAGCCACCAGATTCCCTCGGGTGTGTTTCGACTGAAACCGGTACGTCCGTAGTTGCGTCTAACAGCGAGCACTTCACTAGTTTTCAAATCAAGCACGATCCATTCCCCGCCGGCCACATATGATTCACGGTCGTGTGGCCTCTTTATGCCGCGCCAGATCAGACCGTATCGGCTCTTCGTCGCAGACACGGCATCTGCCTTCATCGGACTTACATTGGCCCTATATCCGTACGCACGCAGAAAACTCTCACCGAACGCCTTGCTTGGGTCCGGTAGTTCAACAAAACGATAGGTTCGCCGAGGAGGACTGATAAACAGATGTGCTTGATCTTCAAAAGTCGGGCGGACTGACTGGAACAAACTCTCAATCTCCGGCGCCTCCAACCTATACCGATCCATCAAATCGTAATCCGTCGGCCGCTTCGGCGGGCGCATGAAGTAGAAGCCGTCGACGTTCTCGACGGTCTTGAAGATGAATTCGCCTGCTTCTGTTTCGCAGAGATGCTTGAAGTAGGCTTCGCTGCTCATCCAGGGCTTGTAGCCGGAGTCCTTGGGAACGGGGTTCGGGATTTTGATGGAATGGGCGAATTTTCCTTCGGGGGTGGCGACCCATTCGGCCGGTACGGGCTCGGGCTGACCGGCGACTTCAACGAATTGCGTCCACTTGTAGGAGGGCGCGATTGCGGTACTGGCACAGGCCGTGATCGCAATACACATCACGCCAAGGACAATTTTTAATTTGTTCACTGCTATCTCCCTGTTTGCTCGCTTAATTCTAACTTCGGCTTTCGGTGCTAAAAATTTTTGCGCATGTTCGTCGTCAACATTGTTTCAACGGACGGCTCTCCTCGAATATTCTTTCAACGTCCCGTCAGCATAATAGAAGAGCCAGCCGTCAGGACTTCCGGAGAAAATGGCGAGCTGGTCATCCACCAAATCCTCGTTTAGGACTCCAGGTATTTCTCGCTCGACCAGCACCTTGCCTTCATGATCAATCCATGCGCAGTATTGTTTGTTACTTGCGATTAAACGACATGCAATGGCTCTTCCATTAACGAATTGCGAACCTGCGCGGTAGCCGACCTGATGCAGCATCTTTCCTTGCTTATCGAAATATCGACAAGCGCCAGCGAGGCTCTCGGCCAACTCGGAAGGCTGTGAAACTGGTGACTCGACACAAGCGAACACGCGGCCTTCTGAGTATGCAAAACTGCCAAGACTTTGCCTTTTAGCTCGAAATACTTTTTTAACTCGATCATTTTCTATTTTGAGATATCCGAAATCGCTAATGTGTCCTTTGTCGTTAAGCTCCTCGAAGTAGTACATTCCTTCTTTCGCCGTCCAAATTGTATTGAACCGATGCCCCGAAATAGGTTTGCCGCTTCGATCAACAATCTGATACCCCTTTGTAAATTCGATTGCGCTGTATCCATTGCCGATAGATTGCGCGCGATGTCCTTTGACAATCCAATCCCCCTTCATATCAACTAGCCCAGGCGTTCCTTCCAAACGGACACCAACCGGGTCGTCCGCATTGTCAAATTGTCCGGGAAAGATATCGTCGTAGCGAAGCGGCAGAAGGAAGTCCCCTGACGTAGTCGCTAGCCCCACTTTATTCCCGTCGCTAGTACGGACCCAAAACAAGCGGCGCGATGGGTTGTAAGCGAGAGTAGCGCCTTGTCGCCATAGCGGCCGCAAGCCTGGAAGTGGATAAAAATCGGCGGTAGTGGTAAAGAACCCGGGAGTTCCGTCCTTGACGCAAATAAGTCCATCTGAAAATCGCGTATGTACTTTGTACTGTGGCACTACGACGATATTCCCGCGTAAATCCGCTAGACCGCACTTGTTTTCGTACGTGAAGAGGATTTTGTGACTCCGCACCTCTAAAGGAATGAAGGCGGGATAGTCGGTTAAAGCGACGGAATGAGCGGGTTTCGAAAATGCTATTAGCGCGAAGAGCACAAGTGAAAGGCGCGCTGAGATCTTTGACTGGGGCCACGAAAGGTTATTGCACCAACTCATTTCTTTCTCCTGCTCATGCATTTAAATTTAAGACTTCGCTCAGTTTACGGGCGCGCGTATTTAGTGGTTCGACAATCTGCCTCGTCCGAGAAAACGATAGTCCTTCTCCAGAAACGGTAGCGACCACGTAAGGCACGCGCAAGGCACTTTCGCACTGGCTCCCGCTTCTTACGCTTGTAATAGCCCAGAACTGACCACCTTCACACTTTACGAAGATATTTCATCCCAACGCGTTTAATCTCTTAATTGTCCGTCTGCTCTCTTCATCCATGGAGCATTGGGCCGTTTCGGCTCTACCCAGTATCCATCGCGGCATCTCGGTGATGATGGTAGTGGCGATTTGGCAGCTCGGTCTTTCTTGTAAGCACCACCGAATGCGTAACCTTCCCCGTTAGTAGGTGAGCCATACTCGTGAACGACTATTCTCCTTTGTTTTCTTCCAGCTCTTTTATCTTCCGCTGCAGGTTCTGAATAACCGCCGCTTGCTGCGCATAGGCGCGTACCAACTGCTTCGCCGTGTCGGCGAGTCCTTTCACGGCGATCGTGAGCTCGTCTTTCTTCGCGTTCACCGCATCGATTTGCATCATGACGAGGCCGGCGACGTCGCCCGGATGCGATATAACGCGCTGTTTGGCGCCGCTCTTGCCGGCCTGTCGGTCGTTGCTCTTAGCAGCTTCCTCTTGGTTGGTGCTTGCAGTGGTCTCTGTGTTCATTGTGATCTCCTGTCTACGTTCCGTTGATTACGATTACGAAATTGCTTATCTCTCCCGCACGCTGTCGTTGAGCGCTTGCACCAGCGGACTCAAGAAATACTCGATCACGCGGCGCTGGCCGGTTTTGATTTCGACGGACACGTTCATTCCCGGCGTTAACGGCACGTCGCGGCCGTTGTCGACGCGAATCGTTGGTTGCTCGAGGCTCACGCGTGCACCGTAGAAGAAGCCGAGCTTTTCCAGCGGTACGGCGTCCTTCGACAGGCTAAGCACGTGGCCCGGCAATGTGCCGTAGCGGGTAAACGGAAACGACTCGACTTTGATTTCCGCCTCTTGATTCTCGTTCACGAAGCCGATGTCTTTGTTCTCGACCCAGGCTTCGATTTCGAGATGATCTTCGTTCGGCGCGATGACCATTAGCTGCTGGGCCGGCGTCACCACACCGCCGACGGTGTGCACGGCGAGCTGTTGCACGACGCCGTCGATCGGGGCAGCGAGGTATTGCTGGCTCGACCGGGTCTGTGCCTTGGCCAGTTCTTTCGAAAGGGAATGCGCCCGGGTCTCGGCTTCTGCGAGCGCGGCGGCGTATTCCTGTGCCTTTCCGGCGCGTTTTTGCTCGATTTCGAGATACTGCATCTGCGAGACGTACTGCTTCTCCAGCATCTGCCGGTAGGCGTCCGCCTGATTGTTGAGTGCGCGGTATTCGGCGAGTTGATCGCGCAGCCGGTTGCGCTGGATCTGCACGAAGGCCGGGTCCGCGCCCTTCGGCGGGGCAAAATCGTCGTGGTTGCCGATGAGTGCGCGGATGCGGGCTATTTCGGTAAGCGCCGCGAGGTACTCATTGGCGTAGCGTTCCCGGTCTGCACCTGCGGTCGTATCTATCTCGATCAGCGGCTGGCCGGCTTTGACGCGACTGCCGTCGCGCACGTAAATCGCCTTGACCACGCCGTTCTCGAGCGGCTGTACGACTTTCGAGCGATCGCCGGGAACGATCTTGCCTTGCGCCACGGCGATGATGTCGATCTTGCCGAACGTCGCCCAGACCACGGCGACCGTGAAGAGCGCGACGATCGCATACGCGACGATGCGCCCGGCCGGCGAAGGCGGCGTTTCTTGCAGCTCGACGACCGCGGGTAGGAATTCGAGCTCTTTGCCTTGCGCGCGGCGTAGCGGCGCTTCGCGCTTGGCCTCCTTCCAGCTGATACGCCACACATCAAAGTGCCGCTTCACGCCGGCAAAAAATGCGGCAAACCGAGACACGACCGGGATAGCGCTCATACGACCAGCTCCGCGGCGAAACTTCCTTCCTGATGCCGGTGCAGATTCGCGTAGTAGCCGTTCTGCTGCAGCAGCTCGAGATGCGTGCCCTCCTCCACGATTTCGCCCTTCTCGATGACGAATATCCGATTGGCCTGCCGCACGGTGCTCAGGCGATGCGCCACGATGATCACGGTGCGCCCCTTGCAGATGCCTTGCAGATTGCGCTGGATGATCGCCTCGGATTCGTAATCGAGGGCGCTCGTGGCTTCGTCCAAAATCAAAATGCGGGGATTCGT
The DNA here is from genome assembly GCA_021323795.1 of Acidiferrobacteraceae bacterium. GTDB lineage: Bacteria > Pseudomonadota > Gammaproteobacteria > Acidiferrobacterales > Sulfurifustaceae > JACQFZ01. Next base: position 14,202 of record JAJPKH010000002.1, read on the forward strand.
CACGAGCGCGCGCGCGATGGCGATGCGCTGGCGCTGGCCGCCAGAGAGCGTCGCGCCGTGCTCGCCCACCATCGTGTCGTAACCGTGCGGTAATTCCAAAATGAATTCGTGCGCGCCGGCGAGCTTGGCCGCCTCGATCACCCGCTCCATGGGCATGCCGGGATCGGCGAGCGCGATGTTGTCCCGCACCGTTCGATTGAACAGAAAGTTTTCCTGCAGCACGACGCCGATCTGGCGCCGCAGCCAGACGGGATCGATCTGCGCCAGATCGATGCCGTCGATCAGCACGCGGCCGGCTTCGGGCACGTAGAGGCGCTGGATGAGCTTCGCAATCGTGCTCTTGCCGGAACCCGAGCGGCCGACCAGACCGATGACTTTGCCGGCGGGAACGTCGAACGAAAGCTTGCGCAGTACCTCGGGCGTGTCCGCCCGGTAGCGGAAAACGACCTTGTCGAAGGTTATGCGCCCGGCGAGCGCGGGTAGCGTCGTCCGGTTCGGGTTATACGAAGGCTCGGGCGGCGCATTGAGCACGTCGCCGAGCCGTGCGACCGAAATCCCCGCCTGCTGGAAATCCTGCCAAAGCTGCACGACCCGCAGCAACGGGCCGCTCACGCGCCCCGCCAACATGTTGAAGGCGATGAGCTGTCCAATGGACAGCTTGTTGTCCATGACGAGATATGCGCCGACCCAGAGGATAAGAATGGTGGTGAGCTTGTTGATAAAGGAAGCGACCTGCCCGGTGACGTTGCCGAGATTGGCCGTGCGAAAGCTCGCGCGCACGTAACTCGCCAGTTGCTCTTCCCAGCGGCGCTGCATCACCGGCTCGACCGCCATGGCCTTCAGCGTCTGAATGCCGTTGATGGATTCGACCAAGAACGCCTGATTTTCGGCGCCGCGGTTAAACTTCTCGTTCAGCCGCGCGCGGAATATGGGCGTGATGACAATAGAAATGAAGGCATAGAAAGGGATCGTCCCGAGCACGATCAACGTCAGCATCGGGCTGTAAAACAGCATCACCGCGAGGAACACGATCGTGAAGAAAAGATCGATGACCACCGTCACCGTGGAGCTCGTCAGGAACTGCCGGATCGTCTCGAGCTCGCGCACGCGCGCGACGGTATCGCCGACGCGGCGCGCCTCGAAATAGGCGATCGGAAGCCGCAACAAGTGCCGGAACATCTGCGCGCCCAAGCCGACGTCGATGCGCGACGACGTGTGGGAGAAAATGTAGGTGCGCAGCCCGCTCAGCGTCACGTCGAAGAGCGTGAGCGCGAGCATGCCGATGGCGAGCACGTGCAGCGTCGTGAGGCCCTTGTGCACCAACACCTTGTCGATGACGACCTGGAAGAACAGCGGCGTGAGCAGCGCAAACAGCTGGATAAAGAAAGACGCGAGCAAAACCTCGCCCAGCAACTTCCGGTATTTGACGATGGCCGGGATGAACCAGGTGAAATCGAACTTGCGGTCCTCGGGGCGGAGATTCGCTCGCTTGGTGAACAAAATGAGCTTGCCGGCCCAGATGTCTTCGAAAACTTCTCGCGGCCATAGCAGCGGCCGAGCCTCGCGAGGATCTTGCACCAGCACACGTTCGTTGTCCGCCCGCGCCAGAATGGCGAACCGACCATCCTTAAGAACGGCGATTGCCGGGAGGGCGATGGTGTTGAGGCGAGACCAATGGCTTTCTACGGCAGCGGCCTTGAGGCCGAGATGCTTGGCCGCCAGCAATAATTTGGCGTGATCAAAAGGTTTACCCGCTTCGGCGAACTGATGCTTCAGCTGATCGGGATCGGCGGGAATGCCAAAAAAACGCGCCAATAATACGAGACAGGCTAACCCCGACTCATCCGGGCCCTGCGCATTGGCTGCGTGCGGGGAAATACGGCCTCCCGTGTCCTCTTAATAATTTTTTTGCGTTTCCGTGCATCCCGCCCTTCCCAAGGCACCCCACTCCCTACGAGGGATTTTTACCTGAAACCACAACGACGTTGCAATGGCTCTTTAGTGCCGTCGGTCCAACTTTGAGTTCGGATGTGCTGCAACGTAAATAGTGCGCGGCGCAGAAAATGCGTCGCAAGCGCAGACAAGCTCTAAAGTCATGATCGTTTGTACCGACGGAGAGGATCAG
>JAJPKH010000293.1 GCA_021323795.1 Acidiferrobacteraceae bacterium
CGCGGCCTTGGTGGTGCGGGGTTTCCGGCCGGGCGCAAATGGCGAGCCGTGCGCGCGGAGCCGGAGCCACGGCTGATGGCGGTCAACATCGACGAAGGCGAGCCGGGTACCTTCAAGGATCGCTGGTACCTCGAGCGCGATCCGCACCGCTTTCTCGAAGGCGCGTTGATCGCCGCGTGGGCGGTCGGTATCGACGCGATTTATATTTATGTGCGCGACGAATATCACGGCTGTCGCGCGCTTCTCCAAAAAGAAATCGCCGCGCTGCAGGCCGATCCACCGTGCCGGCTTCCACCGATCCATCTGCGCCGCGGCGCGGGTGCCTACATCTGCGGCGAAGAGTCGGCGATGATCGAATCGATCGAAGGCAAGCGCGGCGAACCGCGGCTGCGGCCGCCGTATGTCGCGCAAGTGGGTTTGTTCGGGCGTCCGACGCTCGAGCACAACATGGAGACGCTCCACTGGGTGCGCGACATTCTGGAAAAAGGTCCGGATTGGTTCGCGGGTCACGGTCGGCATGGACGAAAAGGCTTGCGCTCGTATTCGCTCAGCGGCCGCGTCAAAAAGCCGGGCGTTCATCTCGCCCCGGCGGGCATCACGGTAAAGGAACTGATCGAGGAATTCGGGGGCGGCATGCTCGACGGGCATGCCTTTTATGGCTACCTGCCGGGCGGCGCCTCGGGCGGCATTCTGCCGGCATCGATGGGTGACATCCCGCTCGATTTCGATACGCTCAACCCGTACGGCTGCTTCATCGGCTCGGCGGCGGTAGTGATACTCTCCGACAAGGACCGCGCGCGCGATGCGGCGTGCAACGTGATGAAGTTCTTTTCCGAAGAATCATGCGGTCAATGCACGCCGTGTCGCGTCGGCACCGTCAAGGCGTTGCAGTTGCTGCGCGCGGAAAAATGGGATCGGCCGCTCCTCAAAGAGCTGTCGCAGGCGATGACGGATGCGTCCATTTGCGGCCTCGGCCAGGCGGCGCCGAATCCGGTGTTGACCGTAATGAAATATTTCCCGCAGGAACTAGGATAGTTCGGTGGCCGCCATCCCGAAGCCGAGCGTCGACGCGGCGTTCGTTCAGTTCACGCTGAACGGCAAGGCCGTGACGGGACGCAGCGACGAGCTGCTCATCGAAGTCGCGCGCCGTCACGGCGTCGGGATTCCCCATCTCTGTTATTCGCCCTCGCTTCGCCCCGACGGCAACTGCCGCGCGTGCGTCGTCGAAATCAAGGGCGAGCGCGTGCTCGCGCCGTCGTGCTGCCGTTATCCGAAGGACGGCATGGAAGTCGTGACGGACAGCGAGCGCGCGCTGACGAGTCAGAAGATGGTCATCGAGCTGTTGCTCGCAGACATGGCGCAGGCGCGCCATACGCTCGACAACCAGGTGGACACGTGGGCACGGCGATTGAACGTTGGCAAGCCGCGCTTTGCGCCGCGCGCGCAACCGCGCGCCGACTTGTCGCACGCGGCGATCGCGGTCAATCTCGACGCCTGCATTCAGTGCACGCGCTGCGTGCGTGCGTGCCGCGAGGTGCAGGTGAACGACGTCATCGGCTACGCGCACCGTGCCGACCGCGCAAAAATCGTCTTCGATTTGGACGACCCGATGGGGGAATCGACCTGCGTCGGTTGCGGCGAATGCGTGCAGGCGTGCCCGACGGGCGCGCTCATGCCCGCGCGCGATGTGGCCCTGCAGGCCATCGACAAAAAAGTGGAGTCGGTTTGCCCGTACTGCGGTGTCGGCTGCCAGCTGACGTATCACGTCAAGGACAACCGCATTTTGTACGTGCAGGGCAAGGACGGGCCGGCGAACCATCAACGCCTGTGCGTGAAGGGGCGCTATGGTTTCGACTACGTGCATCATCGGCATCGTCTGACGAAGCCGCTCATCCGCAAACCGGGCGTGCCCAAGCACAAGGATTTCGTGGTCGATCCGGAAAACTGGGCCGAGGTGTTTCGCGAAGCGAGCTGGGACGAAGCGCTCGACTTGGCGGCGGGCGGGCTGCGTGCGCTGCGTGATCGTAACGGCAAGAAAGCGCTCGCCGGCTTCGGTTCGGCGAAAGGTACGAACGAAGAAGCGTATCTCTTCCAGAAGCTCGTGCGCACCGGTTTCGGTTCGAACAACGTCGATCACTGCACGCGCCTGTGCCACGCCTCGAGCGTTGCCGCGCTGATGGAAGGGCTCAACTCGGGCGCGGTATCCAATCAAGTGAGCGACGTGATGAAGGCGGAGGTCGTGCTGGTCATCGGCGCCAATCCCACGGTAAATCATCCGGTCGCCGCGACCTGGATCAAGAACGCCGCCAAGCGCGGGGTAAAACTGATCGTCGCCGACCCGCGCCGCACGGAGCTCGCGCGCTATGCGACCTACACGCTGCAGTTCAAGCCCGACACCGACGTGGCGCTCTTGAACGCGATGCTCTACACGATCGTCGAGGAAGGCCTGGTCGACGAGTCGTTCGTCCGTGATCGCACCGCCGGGTTCGAGGCGCTGCGCGACAACGTCAAGAAGTATGCGCCGGAAGCGATGGCGCCGGTGTGCAGTATCGACGCCGACACGATCCGCGCGGTGGCGCGCCTTTACGCGACGTCGAAGGGTTCGATGATTCTCTGGGGCATGGGCATCTCGCAGCACGTGCACGGCACCGACAACGCGCGCTGCCTGATCGCGCTCGCGCTCGCTACCGGACAGATCGGGCGTCCGGGTTCGGGGTTGCACCCGCTGCGTGGGCAGAACAACGTTCAAGGCGCGTCCGACTCCGGATTGATCCCGATGGTGTATCCCGATTACCAGCGGGTGGACAACCCGCAGGCGAAGGCGCGTTTCGAGAAATTGTGGGGCATGGAGCTCGATCCGGCGCCGGGGCTCACGGTCGTCGAGATCATGCACGCGGCCAAGCGCGGCGACATCCGCGGCATGTACATCATGGGCGAAAACCCGGCGATGTCCGATCCCGACGTCGAGCACGCGCGCGAAGCGCTGGCGAGCCTCGAGCATCTGGCGGTGCAGGATATTTTCCTGACCGAGACGGCGTATCTTGCGGACGTCGTGCTGCCGGCCACCGCATGGCCGGAAAAGAACGGCACGGTGACGAATACCGATCGCATGGTGCAGCTCGGCCGCAAGGCGATCGAACCGCCCGGTGAAGCGAAAGAAGATCTCTGGATCATTCAGGAAATCGCGCGCCGCTTGGGTTTGCCTTGGAGGTATCGACATCCGCGCGACGTGTTCGCCGAAATGCGCGCGTGCATGGATTCGATCGCCGGCATCACGTGGGAGCGTCTGGAGCGCGAATCGGCGGTGACGTATCCGTGCACGCGCGAAGACGATCCGGGCGAGCCGGTGATTTTCACGGCGACATTCCCCACCGCAAGCGGGCGCGGCAAATTCGTGCCGGCCGACATCATCCCGGCCGCCGAACAGCCGGATGCGAACTACCCGATGGTGCTCATCACCGGCCGGCAGCTGGAGCACTGGCATACCGGGGCGATGACGCGCCGGGCCGGCGTGCTCGATTACATCGAGCCCGAGCCGGTCGCATCGTTTCATCCGCTCGATCTCGAGGCGCTCGGGGCCAAGCCGGGCGAAATCGTGACGGTCGCGTCCCGACGCGGCGCGATCTCGTTGTACGCCCGCGTCGACGACGGCACGCCGCGCGGGGCGGTGTTCATCCCGTTCTGCTTTTACGAGGCGGCCGCCAACCTTCTGACCAACCCGGCTCTCGATCCCTTCGGCAAGATCCCCGAGTTCAAATACTGCGCCGTCCGAGTTTCGACGGGAGGTTCGCGGCCGAAGCGCGCGAGCTTCGGAGGCGGCCAGGCGTTCCCGGTCTCGCCGTAACCCGCCGGGCGAGAACGCGCACGCGCGGTTTCATCATTCTGCGTGTCAGAATGGGTCGTGCATAATTGGGCCGCCGGCCAGTTCACGGTAAACTAGGCGCCCTTTCGGCACCGAGGTGCACCGTGCGCGCTTTCGAGAACAAAAATTCATGACGCGGGAGGCGATGGAGTTCGACGTGGTCATCGTCGGCGGTGGTCCGGCCGGCCTGAGCGCGGCCATACGTCTCAAGCAAATCGCGAGCGAAGCGGAGCGGGATATCTCCGTCTGCTTGATCGAGAAGGGCTCGGAGATCGGCGCACATATTATCTCCGGCGCGGTGATGGACCCTCGCGCGCTTACCGAGCTGCTGCCGAGCTGGAAAGAAGACGGGGCGCCGCTGAAGATTCCGGTCACCGAAGACCGCTTCTTGTTTCTTTCTGAAAAGGGCAGTTTCCGGGTTCCCAATTTCCTTTTGCCCCCGGTATTCCAGAACCACGGCAACTACGTCGTCAGTCTGAGCAACGTTTGCCGCTGGCTCGGCCAGCAGGCGGAGGCGTTGGGAGTCGAGGTCTACGCCGGTTTTGCCGGACAGGAAGTGCTCTACGACGAAAACGGCGCCGTCAAAGGCGTCGCGACGAGCGACATGGGCGTCGGTAAGGACGGCAAGCCGACCGAGGCTTACCAGCCGGGCGTGGAGCTGCTCGCGAAGTACACGTTGTTCGCCGAAGGTTGCCGGGGACATTTGGGCCGCCAACTCGAGACCCGCTTCAAGTTGCACGACGGCACCGAGCCGCAAGTTTATGGAATCGGCATCAAGGAGTTGTGGGAAATTGCTCCGGAAAAACATCGGCCGGGTCTGGTGATGCACACCGCCGGTTGGCCGCTGCCGAGCGACACCTACGGCGGCTCGTTTCTGTATCACTTCGAAAATAATCTCGTCGCCATCGGCCTGGTGGTCGGCCTCGGTTACAGCAACCCCTACTTGTCGCCGTTCGAGGAGTTCCAGCGGTACAAGAAGCATCCGGAGATCCGCCAATTCCTCGAAGGCGGCCGGCGCGTCGGCTATGGCGCGCGCGCCATCACCGCCGGGGGGTTGCAGGCGCTGCCCAAACTCGTGTTTCCGGGCGGCGGCCTCGTCGGGGACGACGCCGGGTTTCTCAACGCGGCGCGTATTAAAGGTTCGCACGCCGCGATCAAGTCGGGGATGTTGGCGGCGGAAGCGGTCGCGCAGGCGCTCGCGCAAGGCCGCCGCCGCGATCAGCTGGAGGCTTATCCGAAGGGTTTCCAGACGAGCTGGCTGCGCGAGGAGCTCTACCGCGCGCGCAACTTCAAGCCGTGGATGAGCGGCAACCTATGGTTCGGTTCGTTCATGTTCGGTATCGATCAAATGCTTCTGCGCGGGAAGGCGCCGTGGACGCTGCATCTCAAGCCCGACCATACCAAATTAAAGAAAGCGTCCGAGTGCGAGCCTATTTCCTATCCCAAGCCGGACGGCGTGCTCACCTTCGATCGGTTGTCATCCGTCTTTCTTTCCAATACCAACCACGAGGAAAACCAGCCGTCGCACCTGACGCTGAAGGATCCGACGGTGCCGATTCGCGTCAATCTCGACCTTTACGCTGCGCCGGAGACTCGTTATTGTCCGGCGGCCGTCTACGAGATCGTGCGCGATGCCGCGGGCAAGAACCCGCGCTTGCAGATCAACGCGCAGAATTGCGTGCACTGCAAGACGTGCGACATCAAGGATCCCACGCAGAACATCGTATGGGTCGCTCCCCAGGGCGGGGAGGGGCCGGTGTACGTCAATATGTGACGTCGTGGAATGAGGACGAGTCGCGTTTCTGTTAGAAGAATATGAGCAAGCGGAGTCGAGCGTGAAGATATTGGTGGCAGTGAAGCGAGTAGTGGATTTCAACGTCAAAGTGCGCGTGAAGTCGGACAACTCCGGCGTGGAGACGGCGAATCTCAAGATGTCGATGAACCCTTTCGACGAGATCGCCGTCGAAGAGGCGATCAAGCTCAAAGAAGCCGGCAGCGCGACGGAAATCGTGGCGGTTTCGATGGGACCCGCGGTGTGCCAGGAAACGTTGCGCTCCGCCATGGCCATGGGCGCCGACCGCGCGATTCTCGTTCAGACCGAGGTCGAGCTGCAGCCGCTGGCGGTTGCGAAGCTGCTTCACGCGATCCTCAAAAAAGAGAATCCGCAGCTTGTTATTCTCGGCAAGCAGGCGATCGACGACGATTCGAATCAAACCGGGCAGATGCTCGCCGCGCTCGCCAACCTCCCGCAAGGCACCTTCGCCTCCAAAGTTAAATTGAGCGGCGACGGTGTCGAGGTGACACGCGAAATCGACGGTGGGTTGGAGACGGTCGCGCTCAAGCTGCCCGCGATCATCACGACCGATCTGCGCCTCAACACGCCGCGCTACGTGACGCTTCCCAATATTATGAAGGCGAAGAAGAAGCCGCTGGAAACCATGACGCCTGAATCGCTCGGTGTCGACGTCAAGCCGCGTCTCAAGACGCTCAAAGTGCAGGAGCCGCCGAAGCGCAAACCCGGCGCGAAAGTGGCGGACGTAAAAGAATTGGTTGCCAAGTTGCGCAGCGAAGCGAAGGTGATTTGACATGGCCGCACTCGTTATTGCCGAACACGACAACCGGCTGATCCGTTCAGGTACGCTCAACGCCGTCAGCGCGGCGACGAAGCTGGGAGGAGAGGTGCATGTCCTGGTGGCGGGGCATCAATGCGGCGCGGCCGCGGCGGCGGCCAAGCAGATTGGCGGCGTCGCCAAGGTGCGTGTCGCCGATGCGCCGCAGTATAAGGACGGGCTTGCCGAGAGTCTCGCCGCTTTGGTGGTATCGATCGCGAAGGAATATACGCACATTCTCACGCCGGCCACGACCTTCGGAAAGAATTTCCTCCCGCGCGTCGCGGCGTTGCTCGACGTCGCGCAGATCTCGGACGTCGTTGCCGTGGAGAACCCGGATACCTTTGTGCGGCCGATCTATGCCGGTAACGCGATGGCCACCGTGCAATCGAGCGATCGGATCAAAGTCATCACCGTGCGCACTACGGCGTTCGATGCCGCCGCGGCAAGCGGCGGCTCGGCGACCGTGGAGCCCGTCGCGCCGGCGGCCGACGCCGCGCAGTCGAAGATGCTCGGCCAGGAGCTGACCAAGAGCGAACGCCCGGAATTGGCGGGCGCGAAGATCGTCGTGTCCGGAGGCCGGGGCGTGGGCAGCGCGGAAAACTTCAAGCTCGTCGGCCAACTCGCCGACAAAATGGGCGCGGCGCTCGGCGCGTCGCGCGCCGCCGTCGATGCGGGTTTCGCGCCGAACGACTATCAGGTCGGCCAGACCGGCAAGATTGTGGCGCCGGATCTGTACGTCGCCGTCGGCATTTCAGGCGCCATTCAGCATCTGGCCGGCATGAAGGACAGCCGCGTGATTGTCGCGATCAACAAAGATGCCGACGCGCCGATCTTCCAGGTCGCCGACTACGGATTGGTGGCGGACCTTTTTCAGGCCGTTCCCGAGCTGATCTCCGAGCTCGACAAGAAGTAGCTGTGCGCCAAGCGGCGTGCGCCTGGCGAACGAAAACCAGGCGCCGCTTGAGCGCACTGCGCGCGCGCCCCGCTTGCGCTTCTACCGTCGCTTCCCGGCGATCCTTGGCGTTATGCTGGCCAGCTCGGCTCTCGGCGTTGACAGCGTCCGCTCGGCAATGTTGTAGATCTTCCGCCCGCGCCGCTTGTTTGCGGAAAATCGAGCGATGCTGCACCGAGGCCGCCTGGGGCACAACTCACGGAGGGGACTGATAATGAACGCAACATCTTCAGCTCGATGGTTGGTCGGGTTGCTCGCGATTATTTTCATCAGCGAGATCGCTTGGGCCGGATCGCTGGCGCTCGTCGCTGGACGGCGCGATCCGCGCGTCATCGTCATTGATGTCGAGCGAGCGCTGAACCCCGCGAACAACGGCACGGCGAACGCCGTGGTGGCGCGCGTCCGAGTGACGCCGGACGTCGATACCAACGGCGACGGCATTCCGGATAGTCCAGCCTCGGGCTTACCGAGCAACATAGTGGTTGCGCCCGATGGCCGCACCGCGTTCGCCGTCAACCACGCGGGCAACGCTACACAGGCCACGGTGAACGTGTTTCAACACGGTCACCTGAGGACGGTCGCCGTCATCGACATCGGCAATGCGCTCAAGCCCGCGAACAACAATACGACCAACGCCCTCAGCGCTATTATCCCCACGGGCTTCTGGGGTCCGGTCGGACTCGGCCTCAGCCCGAACGGAAAGTTCGCGCTGGTGGCAAACTCCGAAGGCCAGGGCAAAGAAGACGGTGCGCGCGAGATTTCCGTAATCGATCTGCGCAAAGAGGTTGCGACGGAAACCGCGCTTCTTGCGCTCGGCAACGGCGGGCAGGTGGCGCAGGAGCCCGGCAAGTCGTGTGCGGCGCTCGCGACCGATCCGGCGCTGCGGCCGATGGCGATTCCGCATCCCAATTTCGGTTGCTTTCCGGCGTCGAACGCTCTCGGCGTCGTTCGCCGCCGCGGCGGATTCGCTTTCACCGCGAACGGCGGGACCGACGATGTTTCGGTGATCGATATCGATCGCGCCATCGAGGGGCATCCGGGCGCCGAAGTGGCGCGCATTCCGGTGGAGCGCGGGCCGTGGGGACTTGCGGTGAGTCCGAACCAGCGATACGTCGCCGTCACCAATCGCGAAAGCGCGGAAACGGGCGTCGAGGGCAATACGATTTCCCTTCTCGATGCGCGGCGCGCGATCGACGGCAAGCCCGGTGCCGAAGTCGCTCGCGTGCGGGTGGGCACGGTCGACCCTGTCGTTCCGACGCGTCCCTTCGGCCTGAGCTTCACGCCGAACGGCCGCCGCATTGTGGTCGCCAACTTTCGCACCAACGACGTTTCGGTCGTGGATGTCCAGCAGGCGCTCGCGAACGGCGTGAACGGCGGTAGTGCCGCCGAGGTTGCGCGCATTCCGTTGACGAAGCCGGGCGGCGGGCCGGCGCGTCCGCGCGGCGTCGCCGTCACTTCCGACGGGCGCTACGCCGTGGTGAGCGGCGGGGCCGCGGCGGCCGGGCTCGCGCTCGGCGGCAACGGCGCCTTCTGCGAGCAGGTGACGGCCGTTGAGAACTGCGGTGCGTTATGGGTGATCGACTTGCGGTCGAACACCGTGGCGGCGACGGTAACCGGCGTCGGCAACGAACCCTACTTGGTCGATATCGCACCCGATCGCCGGCGGCACTGATCGCTTGCGCAATTTTGTCCCCGATCACCTTGTCCAACGTATTTGCGGTTCGCACAAATCGCCTATTTATGGTGTAGTTTCGTACAGGTAGTCGATTGGCCGGATTCGAGTTTCCACCAATACGTCAGGCGCGGCGATCTCGCACCCGACTGGCGCAGGCGCAAGCGATGACGATACGGGGCATTATGGGGAATGACGGTGGGCTGCGCCCACCCTACGCTTGCTGCGTGAGGCGACAAAGAACGTTATTAGTCAGGGTGTGAACGTCCTCACCGGCCAACAGGAGAAATTCAACTGGTCTTCGCTCGCGGTTTCGGCCATCACCGCTCCGATTAGCGATAAGATCGATCGAGTCTTTGGCTCGACCAACAATAACCTCCAGAACGGAACGTTTGTTCAACCGACGGGCGCCGGCGCGCCTTTCAGTCTTGAGCGCCTGGGGAGCAATCTCACCGGGGAGTTCTTGAAGAGCGCTACCCGGGCCGCCGCGAATATCCTCGTCAATCGCGGCGGGAAGCTCGACTGGAGCGACATCGCGACTCGGGCGTTTGGCAATGCGATCGGCAATACGATTGCCGACGATATCAAGTACCGTTACTCCAACCCCGCCACGAGCCGCGCCGGCGTCACCGGACAGCTCGGTGGCCTTATTGCGTTGGATACGGAGAGAGGGGCGCAGGCGCCGCGCCTTGCGACTCAGCCGGCCGGCGTTCCGTACTATCTCGCGCGCGACCTTTCGCTCGACAACAACGCTACCGTAACGGGGGGGCCTGATTCGAATGAGCATCTGGAGAACTATGGAAGCTGGGACGATCCGGCGGGACCGGACTACGACGTCGCCGAGCGCGGTGACACGCTAAGCCAAATGGTGGCGCGCAAATATGGCGCCGGCTACGACAAAGATCTCGTGCTCAAGGTAGCGGAGTACAACAAGCTGGCGGATGCCCATAGCATCCGAGAAGGTCAGAGGATATTTCTGCCTGACCGGCAAGAGTTGAGCGGTCAAAGCGTCGATCCGGCAAAAGCGCAAGCGTTCGACGCGAAGGCGGAGCAGTATGCGGCGGAGCAGCAGGCGAATCAGAAAGCTGCGCAACTTTCACGTGAAGCGCAAATAAGCAGCGGTCCCTTCCTCGCTCCCTACAACGGTACAACGACGCCTTTCGGTGGTGGCAGTGCGAGTAGCTGGAAATTGCCGTATGGTTTTGCGGCCGATGCAGACGGTCGTAATTTCCGATTCGAGCCTTCTTTCAGTGATATCGGAGGAGTTGCGCGGGATGCAGCAGACGCGGTCGACGCCATAGAGAAGCACCGAGGAGGGCTAAGGATTAGCGATACCAAAAAAGACGGCGTCGTATCGGTAAGAGGGTCCGCGGAAGTACGGGCGAAATTGGATTTAGAAGGAGTTAAAACGATCGGCGAGAAGAATCCGCGGCTGCTCGAAGCAGTCGGCAAAGGTGGTCCGTTCGGATCTGGCGTTAAACTTGGAGGTACGGTGATAGGCGCGGGTCTCGCAGTGGCTAACGATGTGATCGATTATACGACAGGCAGGGCTAGCGGGACCGAGGCGCTTGCTGGCGGAACAACGAATTTACTTGGGTTTGGCGCCAGCACGGTGGTGGCTGGGGCTGCAGTCGCGTTTCTGCCCGTCAGGGCTCCCATTTTAGTCATCGCTGGAGTTAGTCTTGGCGTAGCGACGATTGCGGCTTTCGCGTACGACAACTGGGTAGCTCCAAAGATAAAGGCCGGATTAGTTAACTCCTTTGGTGGCCACTAGTGTTGAATGACAATGTTAAGGGCCAACATGCCGCAAAGAGAAAGGGTATCTTAGGAGAAACCCGGAAGGAACTCCGCCGGCAAGTCTTGCTCGCCTTCATACTTATTTCTGTTGGCGCGACTATGGTTCTTGCTGTCGAGGCTCCGCTTATATGGCTCGCTATAGGAGGATGTGTAATCGGGTTAGGAGCATTGTTAGTTTACTCCGCACGTCGCGGACTTTGGCTCATGGTATGGCGAGGAACTTGCCTCCTCCTAGGATTCGTCGGACTTTCAACGCAGACGGTTTTTATAGTTAATCGGCATGCGCTCGAACTTCCGCGAAATTTACTTATCTCTTTTTGCGTCGCTGCTACTCTTTTGGGAATCATTTATCATTACTTCAACAACATCCCCTGAACCTCCCCCGATTTCGTGGACACCTCGTTAAGGTGGACAATACCGAAATCGGAGGACCAGATGTCAGCAGCAAAGCAACGTAAGAAGTATACCGAGGAGTTCA
>JAJPKH010000194.1 GCA_021323795.1 Acidiferrobacteraceae bacterium
GAACCCGAGATGGAGGGCGGATGGAATGCCGTCCGCCCGATGCTCGACTCGCACCAGCTGTTCCGCGATCTGATCGTGCACAAGGTCATGCGGGATGGCAAACGCCGTTACGCCAGCGTGAGCGGCGAACCGATGTTCGACGCCCACGGCCGCTTCACCGGTTACCGCGGAGTTTCGCGCGAGATCACCGAGAAGAAACTCGCCGAGGAACGCATTCAGTACCTGGCGACGCACGACGGTCTCACCGGGCTGCCGAACCGTATGATGTTCAGCCAGCTGGTGAACATAGCCATCGAATCGGGCCGGCGGTACAACCGCCCGTTCGCCGTGCTCTTTATCGATCTCGACCGCTTTAAAACCATCAACGATACGCTCGGCCATGAAGCCGGCGACAAACTGCTGCAGGAGATCGCCGGGCGCCTGAAGCAGATACTGCGGGCGAGCGACATCGTCGCGCGCCTCGGCGGCGATGAATTCGTGGTGCTGGTCCCGGAGGTGAACGAGCCGAGCCAGGTAGCCGCGGTCGCGCGCAAAATCCTCTCCGCCGTGATCAAACCGATCGTGTTGATGGGACAGGAATGCCGCGTAACGGCGAGCATCGGCATCGCCATGTATCCGACCGACGCCGATGATGAACAATCGCTGATGAAAAACGCCGACATGGCGATGTACATCGCGAAGGAAGAAGGCAAGAACAACTTCCAGTTCTACTCGAAGCAGATCAAGACCCAATCGCTCGAGCGCCTGACGCTCGAAACCAATCTGCGCCGCGCGCTCGAGCGCAACGAGTTTTCTCTGCACTACCAGGCGAAGGTGGACCTCAAGACCGGGGCGATTACGGGCGTCGAAGCGTTGCTGCGCTGGCAGAATCCGGAGCTCGGGTCGGTGTCGCCGGCGCATTTCATCCCGCTCGCGGAAGAAACGGGCTTGATCGTACCGATCGGGAAGTGGGTGCTGAAGACGGCCTGCGAACAGAACATGGCCTGGCAGCGTCAGGGCCTTCCGTCCGTGTGCATGGCGGTAAACCTTTCGGCGCGCCAATTCGCGGACCCGGATTTGCTCGCCGACATCGCCGGCGTTCTTAAGCAAACCGGCATGGTGCCCGAACTGCTCGAGCTCGAGATCACCGAGGGCATGGTGATCCATAACCCGGCGCGCGCGGTCAAACTGCTTTCGGCGATCAAGCGGATGGGCGTGCGCCTCGCGATCGACGACTTCGGCACGGGATACTCCTCGCTCGGGCAACTGAAACATTTCCCGATCGACACGCTCAAGGTCGACCGTTCGTTCATTCGGGAGATCCCGAACGACACCGAAGACAAGGCGATCACCGAGGCGATCATCGCCATGGGCAAGACGCTCAGCCTCACGGTCGTCGCCGAGGGCGTGGAAACCGAGGAGCAGGCGCGCTTCCTGCGGGAGCGGGCTTGCGACGAGATGCAGGGCTACTACTTCAGCAAACCGGTTGCACCCGAGAAGTTCGCCGAGCTGCTGCGCGAGCACGTGCCGGTCGCGGCGAGCTGATCCCGCTGGCGCCGGCGCGCCCGCACGTTTATCCTCGCCGCGATGAACGCCGCAACCGCGCCTCGAGTCGGTTTATTCGTGACCTGCCTGGTCGATCTCATGCGCCCGCGCATCGGATTTGCGGCGTTGAGGCTCCTCGAAACCGCGGGCTGCCGCGTCGTTGTCCCCGACGCCCAGACCTGTTGCGGCCAGCCGGGCTACAACGCGGGTGAATTCGACTCGGCGCGCGCGCTGGCATTGAAGCTCGCCGACGAATTCGCGGACTGCGAATACGTCGTCGTCCCCTCGGGCTCCTGCGCCGGCATGAT
The DNA here is from genome assembly GCA_021323795.1 of Acidiferrobacteraceae bacterium. Classification (GTDB taxonomy): domain Bacteria; phylum Pseudomonadota; class Gammaproteobacteria; order Acidiferrobacterales; family Sulfurifustaceae; genus JACQFZ01. Next base: position 1,833 of record JAJPKH010000194.1, read on the forward strand.
TCGCGTGCACTACCCGACGCTGTTCGCGCACGACGCGATCCACCGCGAGCGTGTTGCGCAGTTAGCGGCGCGTACCTACGAGCTGACCGATTTTCTGGTGCGGTTCGCGAACGTCACCGCCTTACCCGGCCGATTCGAAGGAACGTTGACTTACCATGACGCCTGCTCGGGCCTGCGCGAGCTCGGCATACAGCGGCAGCCGCGCGCCTTGCTCGCCAAGCTGCCCGGCGCGAAGCTCGTGGAAATGCCGGACGCCACCACCTGCTGCGGGTTCGGCGGGACTTTTTCCAACAAGTACGGCGAAATCTCCTCCGCCATGGCGGGGCGCAAGTGCGCGGCGATTGGCCAGACCGGAGCAGACGCGGTCGTGGCCGGCGATCTCGGTTGCCTGCTCAACATCGAGGGGCGCTTGCGTCGCCTCGGCGACGACAACACCAAAGTGCTGCACGTCGCCGAAGTACTGGCGGGCGAACCCGAATAATGCAAATAACATCGGCAGAGTTCAAACGCAAGGCGAGCGCGGCGCTGCGGGACACGCAGCTGCAACACGCGCTCGGACGCATGCAGTCGCACTTCGTCGACAAGCGCGCCGCGGCGATGCGCGAGTTGCCGGACGTCGAGGCGCTGCGCGACGCGGCGACGGCCATCCGCGCCCGCGCGCTGCGCGATCTCGATCAATACTTGAGCCAATTCGAGCGAGCGGCGACCGCGGCCGGCGCCGAGGTCCATTGGGCGGAAACCGCGGAAGACGCGAACCGCATCATCACGGAAATCGCCCGGGCGCAATCGGTCCGCAAGATCGTCAAGTCCAAGTCCATGGTCACGGAAGAATGCGCGCTGAACGAGCACCTCGAGCGCGAGGGCTTCGAGGTGGTCGAAACCGATCTCGGCGAATACATTCTTCAGCTCGCGCACGAGCCGCCCTCGCACATCGTCGCGCCCGTGATGCACAAGAACAAAGCAGAGATCGCGACGCTCTTCGAGGAAAAACACCGCCGGCCGCGGCTGGACGACATCGCCGCGCTGGTCGGCGAGGCGCGCGAGATATTGCGCCCGCACTTTCTCACCGCCGACATGGGCATTTCCGGCGCGAACTTTCTGATCGCGGAAACCGGCTCGGTGATGCTCTTCACCAACGAAGGCAACGGCCGGCTCGCGACGACGCTGCCGCGCGTGCACGTCGCCATCGCGGGCATCGAGAAGGTCGTCCCGACGCTCGACGACGCCGCCGTCCTCGCGCGCCTGCTGCCGCGCTCGGCGACGGGCCAGTCGATCACCAATTACGTCTCGGTGCTGACGGGCACGCGCCGCGACGGCGACCTCGACGGGCCGCAACACATGCACATTGTGCTGCTCGATAACGGCCGCAGCCGCCTCCTCGGCACCTCCATGGAACCGATGCTGCGCTGCATCCGCTGCGGCGCGTGCATGAACCATTGTCCGGTGTACCAGAATATCGGCGGCCACGCGTATGGCTGGGTCTACCCCGGTCCCATGGGCGCCGTGCTGACGCCGCTCTACGCCGGCATCGAAAAGTCGGTCGATCTGCCGAACGCCTCGACGTTCTGCGGCGCGTGCGTCGCGGTTTGCCCGGTGAAGATTCCGCTGACCGATTTGATGCGCGAGCTGCGCTCGCGCCAGCTCGCGCAAGGGCTGCGATCGTCCGCCGAACGCTGGGGACTGCGCGCGTGGTCGTGGGCGGCGCAGCGCCCGAACGTTTACGCCTGGATCGCGCGCGCCGCTGCGCGGCTGCTGCGGCGCTTGAGCGGGCGTCGCTGGTTACCCGGCCTAAGCAACTGGACCGGCGGGCGGGACGTGCCGACGCCGGAAGGACGCACGTTCCGCGAGCTTTACCGGGACAGGCACCCGAAATGAGCGCCCGCGACCGCATCCTCGCGCGCGTCGCCGACGCGCAAACAGTCAATCGCCACGCCTACGCCGACGGGCAACGCCGATACCAGGCGCCCGCGCCCGCTTCCGATCTCGCGCCGCTCTTCGGCGAGAGAGCGACACGGCTCGGCAGCGAAGTGCTGCGCGTCGAAGATCTCTTGGAAGTGCCTGCCGCCGTCGCGCGCTATCTCGCCACGTACCGGCTTGCTCCGCGGGCGGTGTGCTGGCCGGAGCTTATCGCACTTCCGTGGTCGCGAGCGCGTCTCGAGGTGGAAGCGCGCGCAGCGCGCGACGACGATGCCGTCGGGCTCACCGGGGCGTTCTGCGCCATCGCCGAAACCGGAACCTTGATGCTGTTATCCGGCCCCCAAACGCCGGCGACCGTCAGCCTGCTGCCTGACATTCATATCGCCGTGCTCGGCGCGGCAAATATTGTCGCAACCATGGAAGTGGCGTGGGCGCGCGTGCGCGCGCGACACGGCGCGCTGCCGCGCGCGGTCAACTTCGTCTCCGGGCCGTCGCGCACGGCGGACGTCGAACAGACCGTGACGCTCGGCGCGCACGGACCGCGGGCGGTATCGATCATCCTGGTCGGCAACTAATCGCGCGGCGTCTGGTCACATCAACAGCGCAAGTGCGATAGCCTCGGCTTCGCGGCGGCTTTTCGTAGGGAGGTACAATGCGTTCTTGGCTGACGTTGACTGTCCTCGCGGCGCTGCTGGTCGGCTGCCAGACCACACCTGGCGGAAACGAAAACGCTTCGTACTATGTCGTTCCCGCGGGCTCGCGCCTGACGCTGCACCAGGCGCTCCCCATTCAGCCGGACAGTTTACGTGTGTACATACAGAACGGGCGTGTGTTGAAGAACGCCGAGGTGCAACACTACTATCCATTCTGCAGCTTGGAGCTCGATCGGTTGAGCGACGTCGCGCGCACGGTCGCTCCCGATGAATTCCTGATCACCAAGGCCGTGCACGAAGAATTCTCCGGCGCCATCGCCGAGGCGGGCCCGCTGCTTTACGCGCGCGCTTCTCTCGGCAGGCGCGTCGATCAAGGCGGCAATCCCGGCGGTCCGTTGATGGTCTCTTTCTCCACGCGCATGGAATTGCGCTCCGAGAAGCAACCCGACGTGCGTCGCATCACCTGCGCGCAATGGGGCTACCAGGGCATCGACCGGCACGCGACCGTCGCCGAGATCCGTAAAACCCTGGAACCGCTGTTCACCCTGCGCTTGCCGAACCAATAGACGCAGTAGAAACGACGCATTGCTCGGCAGCCCCCGTTCCGCGCGACTACCGAGGAGCGCGTTCGGTTGCCGATGAAATTCCCGGGCAGCGCGCTTTTCTATCGCGAAGGTTATACTTTCGTCCCCCTTCCGCGGAGATGAGCCATGCGTGTCCAAATCGCCTGCGCCGCGCTTGCGGCAGCGCTTACCGGTTGTCAAACCGCGTCCTACCTGGGAAACGAGAATTCGCCGTACTACGTCCCTCCCGCCGGTTCGCGCCTGACCCTCAATCAGGATGTCAGCATTCCGCCCGATCAGCTCGCCGTCTATATCCAGAACGGGCGCGTGCTGAGGAACGGCGAGGTGCAGCACTATTACCCGTTCTGTAAATTCGAGCTCCACGACAACAGCGCCGCCGCGCGCACCGTGAAGCCGGACGAGATCACCATCACCAAGACGGTCCAGCAACAAGTGCACGGCGCCACCGCGCAGGCCGGGCCGATAATGATGGCGCGTATGTCGCTCGGGCGGTTGGTCGACGACCAGCGGGACGGTCAGCCGATGCGGTCGTTCTCCACGCGCATGGACCTGCACTCCGACAAGCAGCCGGACATATTCCGCCTCACGTGCGCCCAATGGGGCGATCCCGGTTTGACGAACTACGTCAGCATCGCCGAGATGCGGCAGACGCTCGGGAACGTATTCACGCTGCGTCTCCCTCACGAATAACACGCGCGCAATGGAAAAATAATTGATGAAACGAAATAAACTCGGCGACGCCGATCTGCAAATTTCGGAAATCTGCCTCGGCACCATGACATGGGGGCAGCAGAACAGCGAAGCCGAGGCGCACGAGCAGCTCGATTATGCGGTAAGCCAAGGCATCAACTTCATCGACACGGCCGAGATGTATCCGGTGCCGCCGCGCGCGGAAACCGCGTGCCGCACCGAGCGCTACCTCGGCACTTGGTTGAAACGCCAAGCGCGCGACCGGCTGATCGTCGCGACCAAGATCGCCGGGCCGGGACGGCGCGACTGGCTGCGCGGCGGCAAGACCGAGGTCAACCGCGCCAACATCGCGGAGGCGGTCGACGCGAGCCTCGAGCGGCTACAGACCGACTACATCGACCTCTACCAAATCCACTGGCCCGATCGGAATGCGCAAATGTTCGGGCAGACGGAATTCAATCCCAAGAAGGAAAGAAACACCGTTCCCATCCTCGAACAGATCCAGGCGCTGGCCGATATGATCACGGCCGGCAAGATCCGTCATTACGGTTTGTCGAACGAGACGTCGTGGGGGCTCGCGCGCTTCTGCTGGCTGGCCGAGCGGCACGGCCTGCCGCGGCCGGTCTCGATTCAAAACATATACAACCTGATAAGCCGCCAATTCGATCTCGATCTGTCCGAGGTTTGCTTTCGCGAAAACGTGCCGCTCCTCGCCTACAGCCCGCTCGCCGGCGGCCACTTGTCGGGCAAGTATTTGGACGGCGCCAAACCTGCGGGCGCGCGCTTTACGCTCTTCCCTGAATTCCAGCCGCGCTACGGGCGCCCCTCGATCGCCGCGGCCGTCGCGGAGTACGCGGCGCTCGCGAAGAAACGCGGGCTCGCCGCCGATCACATGGCGCTCGCGTTCGTGCGTCAACGCTGGAGCGTCGCCGCAACCATCATCGGCGCGACCACCCTGGAACAGCTCAAGCGGAATATCGCGAGCGTGAACGTGACGCTGGATGCGGGAA
>JAJPKH010000251.1 GCA_021323795.1 Acidiferrobacteraceae bacterium
AAATTGATGGTCGATGTGGCCGAACACTCCGAGGCTTATCGGGAGCTCGCGCGGTGGTTCGGTCCGCAATCCATCGCGAGCAACCGACCCGCGGACTCGATCGCGTACCGCGTGAGCGGCGGCTTGATCGAGCGCGTCACGGAGCTCTACGCGCCGCGGCAGGCGTATGCAGGCGTGCTCGAATTCGGCACCGTCGCGCCGATACGAATGATCGCGGCGCTGCGGCGGGAAAATCGCGCGCATCACTACGGCGCGGATAACGGCGCCATGATCGAAGCGGCGCGCGCCGCGTTGCGCGAAGTATTTTGTCCGAGCCGGATCGAATGGCGCGCACGGTTTCTCGCGGACGGCGCGCGCGTGCTCGCGCAGGCGGAGCGTGCGTGCTTCGCGGCGAAATAAAAATCCGGCGCTATCTTGCTTTCGCCTGGCGGCGCAAGCGCTGCCGGACGATATCGAGCGGAATCACCGCGCCGCGGCCGATGCCTTCGCAACCCTTCGCTTCCGCCTGCCAGCTCGAGACGGAAGCGACGACCTCCGGCCAGAACGGATACGTGCGGCACTGTGACGGGCGCACCGGGTAAACACGGCAGCGCGAATTTTTGTCGAGAAACACGCAGCGGTCGCCTTCCCAGCGCAAGCCTTCCGTGTCATCGACATAAGCCGTGACGTAGCGTGCGCGGAACCAGCGCCAAGAGATACCGAGGAAGCGCTGAATCCGCCGCTGCTCCGCGCGCGAGACGCCGACATAGTAGTCGCCGCGTCCGCTGCAGCACTTACCGCAGCCGGTGCACTTGAACCGCAGCGACGACAACGACCATTTATTTGTCTTCATTCTGTTGCGGATTATACGTGCCGCGGCGGACGACGATTGGCGAGCGCCTCACATTTGATATCATGCGACGATCATCACGGGATCGGAATCCCTCGCAAACCACAGGAGCACTCGATGAACCCGTCCACGCCCTTCCTCACCGACATCCAGACGCTGCGCCGGCGGGCGCGCGAGCACATCGAGCAAGGCGCGGTCACGCCCGGATACCAGGGCGACCGCGACACCGTGATCAAGCTGTTGAACGAAGCGCTCGCGACCGAGATCGTCTGCACGCTGCGCTATCGGCGTCACTACTTCACGGCTTCGGGAATCAACGCGCAAAGCGTCGCGGCGGAGTTTCTCGAGCATGCCAACGAAGAGCAAGGGCACGCGGATCAGATCGCCGAGCGGATCGTGCAGCTCGGCGGCGCTCCGAACTTCTCGCCGGATGGCATGCTCAGCCGCAGCCACGCCGAGTACGTCGAGGGCGACTCGCTGGCGAGCATGATCAAGGAAGATCTGGTCGCGGAGCGCATCGCTATCGACAGTTACCGCGACATGATCAGCTACTTCGGCAATAATGATCCGACCTCCCGCCGCTTGATGGAACAGATCCTTGCGGTCGAGGAGGAACACGCGGAAGATCTCGTCAGCCTGCTCCAAGAACTGAGGTGAGTGAACCAAAAATGCGGACAACAATAACGCTGCGATACCTGTTGCTCTTTATGCTTCTTTGGGCCGGCAGCGCCGCCGCCGCAACCGGCGATCCGGCCGCCGGGGAGCGCAAATCGTCCATGTGCGCCGGTTGTCACGGCATCACCGGCTGGCGCAACGCCTACCCGGCTTACGACGTGCCGAAACTCGGCGGACAGCACGCCGACTACATCGTCTCCGCGCTCAAAGCGTACAAGGCGAAACAGCGCGCCCATCCGACCATGCAGGCGATCGCGGCTACCTTGAGCGATCAGGATATGGCGGATCTCGCGGCGTTTTTCTCCGCCCCTAAACAATAATTAAGAGGAAAAACCATGCGCTTCCTCAGCATCGTCGCCGCCTTATGCGCCATCGCCGCCGTTAGCGCCCACGCGGGCGATCCGCGGGCGGGGCAACAAAAATCCACGCCCTGCCAGGCGTGCCACGGCGCGGACGGCAACAGCGCGAGCGGGCAGTTTCCGCGGCTCGCGGGCCAGTACGAGGATTACCTGGTGCAGGCGCTGCGCGAATACAAAAGCGGGGAGCGCAAGAACCCGATCATGGCGCCGTTCGCCGCCCAGCTCTCCCCGCGCGACATGGAGGACTTGGCCGCTTATTTCTCGAGCCGGCCGAACGGCCTATTCAAGCGGCCGTAGCAGCGACTCCGGCGCCGCGGTCCCGCGGCGGGCGGCGTCGAGCGCAACGGGGCGAAAGGTGTAACCCAACGGTTTCAGCGCCTGCTCGATGTCCTGCACTTGATAACCGCGCACCACCTTCGGCCCAATCGCGGACACCGGCACGCCGCGTCCGCGCAAGGCCCAGAAACCGAGCTGCCCCTGCAGCGTCGTTTCGACGTCGTATTCCACATAAGGCACGCCGTTCGCCGTCAAGCTCGCTCGCAGTTGTTTGCAATACGGGCACCATGCCGTCGTATAGATCGCGACGCGCGTCGAGCTATCGGACGGAACGTGCGCGTAGACGGCATAACGATCGAAGGCGAACAACGCGAGCGCGAGCGACAACGCCACCCCCAACAGCGCCCGGCGAATTCGCGCGAGCCGGAGCATGCGTTCGCTCTGCGCCGGTAACGCCTTCATCGCGGACGACGCCCGGCGCCGCGCTCGGTCAGCCGCGCGAGACTGCGCGTCGCGCCCTCGTGTCCCGCTTGCGCGGCGCGCTCATACCAGTGGATGGCGGCGCGCACGTTGCGTTCGACGCCGCGCCCGCGCTCGTACATCCCGCCGAGCATAAACGCGGCGTCCGCGTTTCCCTGTTCCGCCGAGCGCTCCAACCATTGTCGTCCCTTCTGCTCGTCGCGAACGGCGGCGGGACCGACCGCCAGCAACTTACCCAAACGTAATTGCGCGTCGGCGTTACCCGCCTCGGCTTCGCTTTTCAAACGCTCGAAGAGTTGTCGCTCGCGCGCCTTTTCCGCACCCACCTTCAGGGTCGGCTCCTCGTCCGCGACGGAGCCGGACGCAACCGGCGCAGGCGCCGTGCCACTCGCCTGCTCTTGCGGCGAAGGAGCAACCGCGGAAGGGGCTCGCGCGCTCGGGGTCGAATGCGCGCCACGCCGCTCGATCAGGACACCCGCCGTCAGCGCGGCGGCGACCAAAGGAACGGCCCACCAAAACCAGCGGCGCGGCCGCGCCGCGATTGTTTCCGGCGCATTAATCCGCGCGAGTGCGGCGGCGAGCTCGTGCACGGAACCGAAACGACGCGTCGGCTCTTTTTCGAGACAACGCAATATCAACGACTCGAGCGCGCGCGGAATTTCCGCGCGGATCGCATGCGGGGACACCGGCCGTTCTTGGACCTGTTTGATGGCGATCGCGACCGGCGTCGGGGCGGTGAAGGCGCGCCGCCCGGTGACGCATTCATACAGGATCAGGCCGAGCGCGTAGATATCCGAGCGCGCGTCCGCGGTTTTCCCCTGCACCTGTTCCGGAGCCATGTAGGCCGGCGTGCCGATGAGCGCCTGCGTGAGCGTCGCGCCGGCGTTCGCCGAACGCGCTATGCCGAAGTCCATGATCTTCGCCGCGTCGCTTTTCGTGATCATGATGTTCTCGGGTTTCAGATCCCGATGAACGATGCCCTGCGCGTGCGCTTCGCTCAGGCCCGCGCATAGTTGGCTGGCGAGCGCGCGCACGCGCGCGATCGGCAGCGGTCCGGTACGATCGATGCAAGCGCGCAGGGTTTCGCCGTCGACATATTCCATGCTGATGCAAGCGAGCGCATCGATGCGATTGAAGTCATAGATGCGGCAGACGTTCTTGTGGGTGATGCGCCGCGCGAGGCGTAACTCGTTCTTGAAACGCTCTGCCATCGTCGCGTCCATGGCGATTTCCGGCCGCAGTATCTTCAACGCCAGGACATCGCCGGTCTCGCGGTCGCGCGCCTGAAACACGTGCCCCATTCCGCCGGAGCCGATTTCCTGCAATATGTCGTAGCGGCTCGCGAGGCGCGCGAGCGCCGGATGCGCCTTGAGAAGCGCCGCCTGCCGTGCGGGCTCGTCCAAGCGCTGCGTTGCCGATGAAGGCGAGGTCGTCATGCTCCAAGTATACGCAAGGGCTTCGAGGTCATCGGCCGAGCCGAACTGCTATGATCCCCGCTCGGCGACAGGAGTGACGGGATGAGTATTCTCGTCTTCAACGGCGGCAGCTCATCGCTCAAAGTTCAGTTGTACCGAAACGGGCGGGACGATTCGCTCGAGCCGCACCTTGGCGGCGCGGTTACCGGGCTCGGCGGGCGTTCGCATTGGCGGTGGCGCTCGCCGCCGGGCGAAACCGAAGGAGAGGCGGAACTTTCCGATCATCGCGAGGCGGCGCGCTGGGTCCTCGGGCGCTTGCGCGCGGCAAACGTCGCGATCGAGGCCGTCGGACACCGCGTGGTCCACGGCGGCGACATCTTCAAAAATCCGGTGCGGCTCACTCCCGAAACGATCGCCCGCCTCGCGAGCTTGAACCATCTCGCGCCGTTGCATAACCCGCCGGCGCTCGACGTGATCGACGAGTGCCGTAAGGTCCTCGGCGCGGACACGCCGATGGTCGCGGTGTTCGATACCGCGTTTCACGCGACGTTGCCGGAAGCGGCGCGCCGCTACGCGCTGCCGCGCGAATGGATCGATGCCTACGGCATTCGTCGTTACGGATTCCACGGCTTGGCGCATCGGTATATGTACGAGCGTTATCTGCAGCTCGACCAAAGCAAATCGAGCGCGCGGCGTGTCCTCACCTTTCAACTCGGCAACGGCTGTTCCGCATGCGCGATCCGGGATGGACGGTCCGTCGAAACCAGCATGGGATATACGCCGCTCGAAGGATTAATCATGGCCACGCGCAGCGGCGACGTCGATCCGGGCGTGCTGGTGCGTGTGATGGCGCGAGGCCCGGGCGCCGACACGCTGGAGCGCGGACTCAATCACGCGTCGGGTTTGCTCGCGCTCTCCGGCGCGACGGCCGATATGCGCACGCTTCTCGCGCTCGAAGCCGACGGACATGACGGGGCGCGACTCGCGGTGGAGGCGTTCTGTCATCGCGCGCGCAAGTATCTCGGGGCTTATCTGGCGGTATTGGGCGGCGCGGACGCGATCCTTTTCGGCGGCGGCATCGGCGAAAATGCGCCCACGATTCGAGCGCGGATCTGCGCGGATATGGAATGGTGCGGCTTACGGCTCGACCTTAACGCCAACAACCGGGCGCGCGGATCGGAGCAGTGCGTCTCGGCCGGGCAATCCTCCATGGCCGTGTATGTCATTAAGGTCGAGGAAGAATTGCTCATCGCGCGCGACGTGCAAGCGTTGCTCGGCGCAAAAGCAGTGGAATAGCGGCGCGGGCGACATGCGCCTTGTGCCGGCGAGTGCCGAACCGAAGCCATCGGACGAAATGATCGTTCTTCACGCCCTGCGGCCGGAGGGGACCTTTCGACGCGAAACGCTTTTTGCCACAATCCGCTCCCCGTCGCGCTAGAGCAAAAAGAACATGTCGGCCCTCATTTGCGGATCACTCGCCTACGACACCATCATGGTGTTTCGCGATCACTTTAAGAATCACATTCTTCCGGACAAGATCCACATCCTCAATGTTTCGTTCCAGGTGCCGGTGCTGCGCCGTGAATTCGGCGGCTGCGCGGGTAATATCGCCTACAACCTGAGGCTGCTCGGCGGCGATCCGCTGCCGCTGGGCACGGCGGGGCGGGACTTCGGGCCGTATGCCGAATGGCTGGACCGCTGGAAGATAGACCGCCGGCACATCAAAGTGCTGGAGGACGCGTACACCGCGCAAGCGTTCATCACCACGGATCTTTCGGACAACCAGATTACCGCGTTTCATCCGGGCGCGATGAATCGTTCACATGAGGTCGCGGTCACCGAAGCGAACGGCGTGACCATCGGCATCGTCGCGCCCGACGGTCGTGACGGAATGATCGAGCATGCCGCCCAATTCGCCGCCGCCGGCATACCTTTTATTTTCGACCCGGGTCAGGGAATGCCGCTCTTTAACGGCAAGGAGTTGCTGCAGTTCGTGGACCAAGCATCGTGGATCACGGTTAACGACTACGAGGCGCAAGTCATGCAGGAGCGCACGGGCGAGAAGATCGAGACGCTGGCGCGCCGCGTGCGAGCGATGGTCGTAACACGCGGAGCCGACGGCTCGCGCGTTTACACCGAAGCTAAAGTCATCGAAATTCCCGCCGTGCGCGCCAGGGAGGCGCGCGACCCGACGGGCTGCGGCGACGCTTATCGCGCAGGTCTGCTGTACGGCCTGACAAATCAACTCGATTGGGAAACGACGGGCCGCATCGCGTCGCTCATCAGCTCGATCAAAGTCGCGCACACCGGGACGCAGAATCATCGGCTGACGCGCGAGGAATTCTGGGGATTGTTCCGCGTGAATTTCGGCTACGTTCCGTAGCTCTCATAATCAAAGTCCGTTGTCTGCGTAGGCGATGAAGCGATCGAGTGGGTCGCGACATCATCTTATCTATATATAGAGCCCCGTCGGTTTTTACATTGTTGACAACACAAAATATTGGGTTTAATTTTGATTCGTACACTACATCTTGTGTTTTATGTGTTTTATCTTGTGTTTTTAGTGACCGACACGAGGGACACACATAACCCTCGAGAATTTCCGCTGTACCACACGGAGGAACACGAAGCATGAATGCGGTTCCACTACAGGCCCTGCAATCCGCGCCCACAGAGATCCCTTATCAAGCGGCATCCCTGGATATTTGGGATAAAAAATACCGCCTAAAGACCAAGGGCGGTGAAATTATCGATAAAGATCTCGACGGCACCTACGCGCGTGTTGCGCGGGCGCTTGCCGATGTGGAATTGCCTGAGAAACGCGAGCTTTGGTTCGAGCGCTTCTTATGGGCCTTACAAAATGGGGCTATTCCGGCCGGCCGCGTGACCTCCAATGCCGGCGCGCTGGAACATAAGCCGGCCACCAGCACCATTAATTGCACGGTTTCCTGCACCGTTCCCGACTCGATGGACGGCATTCTTTCCTCCGTGCACGAAGCCGGCCTGACATTGAAGGCCGGCTGCGGCATCGGTTACGAGTTCTCTACCCTCCGCCCTAAAGGGGCGTTTGTGAGCGGGGCCGGAGCTTATACCTCCGGCCCCCTCTCTTTTATGGATATCTTCGACGCCATGTGCTTCACGGTCATGTCGGCCGGCGGCCGGCGCGGCGCGCAGATGGCGACCTTCGACATTGCTCATCCGGACGTCATGGATTTCGTTCGTGCCAAGCGCGAAGACGGGCGCCTGCGCCAATTCAATCTCTCGTGTTTGATCACTGACGAGTTCATGCAGGCGGTGAAACAAAACGCCCAATGGGAGCTCGTGTTCCCCGCCAGCCAGCCGGAATACGAGGACAAAAATTCCAGGATCGTGTGGCGCTATTGGCCCTCGAATCGCGGTTATATAACCGATGACCTCGGGCGCGTTGCCTGCCGCGTGTACAAGACCATCCCGGCACGGCGGCTATGGGATGTCATCATGGCGTCGACCTATGACTACGCCGAACCCGGCTTCATTCTGGTCGACCGCATTAACGAGATGAATAACAACTGGTTTTGCGAGAACATCCGCGCCACCAATCCTTGCGGCGAACAGCCGCTGCCGCCTTACGGGTCCTGCCTGCTCGGCTCGGTCAACCTCACGAAGTTCGTCGAAGACCCGTTCACCGACCGCGCGCGCTTCAACTGGGAGCGCTACCGCGAGGTCGTCGGCATCTTCACGCGCATGCTCGATAACGTGGTCGAGGTGAACGGTTTGCCGCTCGAGCAGCAGCGCCATGAGATCCACCACAAACGCCGCCACGGCATGGGGTTCTTAGGGCTCGGCTCCACACTCACGCTGTTAAAAATGAAATACGGCTCCGCCGAATCGCTCGAGTTCACCGAGCGCGTCACGCGCGAAATGGCCGAGGTCGGCTGGGAAGTAGGCGTCGAGCTCGCCCAAGAGAAAGGTCCGGCGCCGATCATGAACGAAGAGTTCGCCGTGACCGAAGAGATGCTGACGCGCCGTCCGGAAATGCGTCGCGACGGTTACAAGGTCGGCGATAAAGTTCCGGGCCGAGTCCTCCTCGCCAAATACAGTCGCTACATGCAGCAATTCGATGCTGAGCTGACCAATCGCATCGCGCGGTCGGGTGCGCGCTTCACGCATCACACCTCGATCGCGCCGACCGGCACCATTTCGCTGTCATTGGCGAACAACGCAAGCAACGGCATCGAGCCTTCGTTCGCGCACAAGTACTCGCGCAATGTCATCCGCGAAGGCCGCAAGACCAAGGAGAAGGTCGATGTGTACTCCTATGAGCTGCTGGCCTATCGCACCCTGGTCAACGCCCACGCCGATCCGGAAGCGAAAGATTCGAAGCACCGGTTGCCGGATTATTTCACCGCGGCGGACGACGTGACGCCGCGCCAGCACGTCGACATCCAGGCGGCGGCGCAGAAATGGGTGGATTCCTCCATTTCCAAAACGGCCAACGTGCCGACGGATTTTCCGTACGAGGAATTCAAGGACATCTACATGTACGCCTATGAAAAAGGCCTTAAAGGCTGCACCACTTTCCGTTTCAACCCGGAGGCCTTTCAAGGGGTGCTGGTCAAGGAAAAAGATCTCGAAAACACGACCTACCGCTTTACGTTGGCGAACGGCCAGATCGTCGAGGCGAAAGGCAATGAAGAGGTGGAATACGACGGCGAAACCCATACCGCCGCCAACCTCTACGATGCCCTGAAGGAAGGGTATTACGGACGTTTCTAA
>JAJPKH010000211.1 GCA_021323795.1 Acidiferrobacteraceae bacterium
ATGGGCAAGAGCCTGAGCCTTACGGTCGTCGCAGAGGGCGTCGAGACGCTGGAGCAACAGACGTTCCTGCGCGAGCATGCCTGCAATGAGATGCAGGGTTACTACTTCAGCAAGCCGGTTGCTCCGGAGCAGTTCGCCGACTTGCTGCGCACGCATATTTCCGAGAAGTCGCCGCCAAAGAACTTGACGGCGCCATAGCGTCGGCGCTCCGATCCACACGGACGACGGCGCGTTTCACGCCGTTACTCCCTGTCGCACGAGTCATCGCTCGCCTGTCCACGCGACCAAGCGCGCCGCGCACCGTGCAGTTCGAATAGCGAACGTCTCCATACTCATGGCGGCAATCCGGCGACGCCGCCGCTGTTCCTGCCGTTCTCGACGCCAGTTGAAACTCCTCGTCAGGCGGATCAGGATGTGCTCGCCCAAGTCGCTTCTTAATCAGGAGGCAGGATGGTTTCGTTTACTCTCAACGGAAAGACGATCGCGGCCAAAGCGGAAGGCAAGACCCCGCTCCTCTGGGTGATCCGCGACGAGTTGAAACTCACCGGCACCAAGTATGGTTGCGGTATCGCGCAGTGCGGCGCCTGCACCGTGCACGTGAACGGCAAAGCCGTACGCGCGTGCGTGACGACGCTCTCCGCCGTCGCCGGCGCCCGCGTGACCACCATCGAAGGACTGTCGCCGGATTCCTCGCACCCGCTGCAGAAGGCCTGGATCGCGGAAGAAGTTCCGCAATGCGGTTACTGCCAGTCCGGGCAGATCATGAAGGCGGCCGAGCTGCTCGCCGCCAACCCGAAGCCCACGCGCGCGCAGATCGTGAAGCACATGGACGGCAATATCTGCCGCTGCGGCACGTACAGCCGCATCATCGCCGCGATCGAGCGCGCGTCGCAGGAGGCCTGATCATGGAAGGCGAGCTGAATATTTCCCGCCGCGCGTTCCTGAAAGCGAGCGGCGGTTTGGCGTTCTACCTCGCGCTCGGCGCGCACGGCGTTCGTCTCGTCGCCGAGGCGGAAGCGGAGGCGAGCGCCGGCGGACAGATCAACGCCTGGGTGCGCATCGCGCCCGATGGCACGGTCACCATTTTGAGCGCCGGCGCCGAGATGGGCCAGGGTTCGATGACGTCGCTGCCGCTGATCGTCGCGGAAGAGATGGACGCGGATTGGTCGAAGGTGAAAATCGAATGGGCTCCCGCCGATGCCGATGCCTACGGTTACCTCTCGCGCGGCGGCGCGCGCAGCATGTCGATCAGCGGCAGCCGCGCGGTCATGATGTACTACAACGACCTGCGCATGGCGGGCGCGCAGGTGCGCAAGGTGCTGATCGTGGCCGCGGCCGGGAAGTGGGGCGTAAACCCGGCGACGCTTCGTACCGAGCCGGGAGCCGTCGTCGATCCGGCCACCGGCCGGCGCTTGAGCTACGGCGAGATCGCGCAATTCGCGAGCGTGCCGTCGCCGCTTCCCGCCGTCGATAAGAGCGAGCTGAAGAGCAGGGACCAGTTCCGCCTCATCGGCAAGCCCGTGCCGCGGCGCGATACACCGTCCAAAGTGAACGGCACCGCCCGGTACGCGATCGACGTCAATCTTCCGGGAATGGCGTACGCCACGGCGCGCCACTGTCCGGTGCACGGCGGGACGCCGGCAAGCTGGAACGACGCGAAAGTGAAGAAAATGAAAGGCGTCATCGACGTCGTCAAGCTGCCCGACGGCATCGCGGTGGTCGCCGACAGCCTGCCGCACGCGCTGGCGGCCCGGCAGGCTCTCGATGTGAAGTGGAACAAAGGGGCGGCGGAAGGCTTTAACTCGGACAACGCCTTGTACCAGACCTACGCGAAGGTGCACGCCGACCCGGCGGCGAAGACGCAAACGCTCGATGCCAAGGGCGACGCCAAGGCGGCGTTTAGTGCGGCGGCCAAGACCTTCAAGGCCGAGTACTTGAGCGACTACGGCTATCACGCGCAGATGCAACCGCTGAACGCGGTCGTGCGATTCAACGCCGCGGGCGATCACGTGGAAGTGTGGGAGGGCACGCAGGCCCCGGATGCCTCGCGCGAAGCGGTCGCGCAAGCGCTCGGCTTCAAGCCCGAGCAGGTCACGCTGCACCAGTGCTACATGGGCGGCGGCTTTGGGCGCCGCACGCTCGGCGACTACGCCGCCGAGGCGGCGCTCATCGCGCGCGACGCCAAGCGCCCGGTGAAGCTCGTGTGGACGCGCGAGGAGGATCTCGGTCACGGCATGTTCCGGCCGCAGTCCTTCCAGTGTCTCGAAGCGGCGCTCGACAAGGACGGCAAAGTGACCGGCTGGTCGCATTGCGTCGTCGGCGACGGCGGCGGATTGCTTTCGAGCGGCATCAAGATTCCGTACTACCAGGTGCCGAACCAGCACATCGAGGCGCGCGGCGTGTCGCACGGTATTCGCGTCAAGCACTGGCGCGCCGTGGGACACGTGTTCAACGTGTTCGCCATCGAGTCGTTCGTCGACGAGATGGCCGTCGCCGAGGGCATGGACCCGATCGACTTCCGCCTCCAGCGCATGGCGGTATCACCGCGGGCGCGCGCGTGCTTCGAGCAAGTCGCGCGGATGTGCGACTGGAAGGCGCCGCGGCCGCCCGGGCGCGCGCTCGGCCTTTCCATCAGCGAACGTTCGGGTTCGCTCGGCGCCGGCGTCGCGGAGATCTCGCTCGAGCGCGATAGCGGCAAGATCCGCGTGCACAAGGTTTGGCTCGCGATCGACGGCGGATTGGTGGTGCAGCCGGAAATGGCGCGGCGCAACATCGAGAGCGGCGTGGTCTACGGGCTCTCGAGCGTGCTGTACGAACGCGTCAC
>JAJPKH010000179.1 GCA_021323795.1 Acidiferrobacteraceae bacterium
CGGTCGTGCTTCTCCTTGTAGACCCGCCGGCTCTGTTTGTTTTCGCCGTGCTGAATGTGCCGCTGCTCGTGCGCACCGACATGGCCATCGGCGCCCGCCCGGCCCTCCGCGCGCGCGACTTTGGCCTGACCGTGTTCGAGCTTGCCGGCCTCGCGATTGGTCAGCTGCCCCGATTGCACTCCCTGCTCGATGCGCTGCTGCTGATTGATATTGCGCTGCACATCGGCCTGCATGCGCTGGGATGAGACCGAGTTGGGATTGCCGGTCTGGGCATCGTGCTTCTCGCGGTAAATATCGCGGCTTACCTTGTCCTGCGCGTTGTCGATGCGGCGCTCCTCGGCGTTGGTCAGCTTGCCGTCCTTGAGCGCATTGGATTCGACCCTATCCACGCGAGATTCTTCCCGCTCGAGTTTGGACGCTTCCCGGGTGTTGAGCGCCCCCGACTGCAGCCCCTGTTCGATGCGCTGCTGCTGATTCACGTCGCGCTGAACAACGGAGCCGGTATCCGCGGCATAGGCAGCGACCGAAAGCGTGGCGCCAAGACCGAGCACAATAAAGGAACGGATTATTCTCATTGCGTTACTCCCTCTTTAGGATTGATTGGACCTACGCGATTAACAACGGCGATGCCCGCCGCGCGGTTGACAGCCGCCAACCGATGGTCCGGAAAGGGCGGCGAGGAACGGTATAACCGCGCGTGCGGCCGGCGGTCGCTGGTCTTACCTGCGCGCGCCCCAACGTGTTTCAATAGCAAGACAATGGCATTCCGTACGATTATTTCGCCCGAGCAGCTCGCCCCGCATATCGACGATGCGTCGTGGCGCGTCTTCGACTGCCGCCACGACCTGGCGCGGCCGGACATCGGCGCACAGGCCTACCGCGAAGCGCATATTCCGAATGCGCAATTCCTGCACCTCGACCGCGACCTCTCCGGCCCGAAAACCGGCACCAACGGCCGCCACCCACTGCCCAATCCCGCCGCGCTCGCGGACAAGCTCGGGCGCTGCGGAGTGTCGAACAGCACCCAGGTGGTCGCTTACGACGATGCCGGCAGTATGTACGCCGTGCGCCTGTGGTGGTTATTACGCTGGTTGGGGCACGATAAAGTGGCCGTGCTCGACGGCGGCCTGCCCGCGTGGCAACGCGCCGGCCATGCGCTCACCGACAAGATACCGAGCGTCGCGCCGGCGGCGTTCGCGTGGCGCCTGAGCGATGCGCCGGTTCCCACCGCTTATATCGAAACCCACCTGCGCGATCGCGATCTGTTGCTGCTCGACGCTCGAGGCGCCGATCGCTTCCGCGGCGAGAACGAGACGCTCGACCCGGTGGCCGGGCACATTCCCGGCGCGATCAATCGTCCGTTCCGCGATAATCTCACCGCCGACGGACGCTTCAAACCGGCGGAGCAACTCGAACGGGAGCTGAAGGAAGTGCTGCAAGGCCGACCGGCGAAACAGGTCGTCGCCTATTGCGGCTCCGGCATCACCGCCTGCCACAACCTGCTCGCGCTGGAAATCGCCGGCCTGCGCGGCGCGCGCCTCTATGCCGGCTCCTGGAGCGAGTGGTGCAGCGACCGTAATCGGCCGATGACGGTAGAGACCAAGTGATACTCCCTTGGCTCGCGGCAATGCGTTACGTGCGGCGGGCAGCTAAGAAGTTTCTCGGATAAGAAATAAAAAAACGGCGGCGCTCCTGTTTTTCGTGACGCTCGCGCTAAAACTTGATCCGTCCCGTCCACATGTCTTTATACATGACGAAATCGCAGGCCAGGCTGTAAAACGGATACGTGAAGGTCGCGGGCTTGTTCTTCTCGAACGCGAAGTGTCCGATCCACGCGAACCCGTAGCCCGCCACCGGTACCGCGAGCAGCAGCAGATAACTTCCACTCGCGACGGTCGCGGCAATGAGCGCGAGCACAATGGTGGTTCCGACGAAGTGCAAACGCCGGTTGGTTCGCGATTCGTGCTGGCTCAGGTAGAACGGATAAAATTGTTTAAGGCTCGTGTACGTCTGCGGAACCGCATTCGCGTCTTTACCGGCTTGCTCCATTTTGCCCTCCTGTTTCGTGCCCCTGACTCGGGCTAACAGTATATCGCGGCGGCGCCGGCGCGTTACGCGGTTCTCCTCCATGCCCGCTAGGAGTTGGCGGCAAACGCGAGCACGCGAAGGCGGTCAACGCGATGATCTTCGCCGGTGCCGGCGCGGCGGTCATGATGGCGGGGTCCGGGGGTTCTTATGTCGATGCGCGACTGAATTTCTTGTTTTCGGGCTGGCGGCGCCGCTTGACTTGCGTCAATGTATCGCGCTCGCTCCTTATTACGCTACAGAATGCCGATGATGTCCACGCCCAACCCCTTTCACGCCGGCTTGATAATAGCGGAGACGCTGGAAAAGCACGGCGTGCGCTTTGTCTTCACGCTCTGCGGCGGGCACATTTCGCCGATCCTCGTCGGCTGCAAGCAGCGCGGCTTGCGCGTCATCGACGTGCGCGACGAAGCGACCACGGTCTTCGCCGCCGATGCGGTGGCGCGCCTGAGCGGCGTCCCGGGCGTGGCCGCCGTCACCGCGGGGCCGGGCCTCACGAACACGATCACCGCCGTCAAGAACGCGCAGATGGCGCAATCACCCGTCATTATTTTCGGCGGCGCCACGGCGACGGTCTTGAAGGGCCGCGGCTCGCTCCAGGACATCGATCAATACGCGCTGATGAAGCCGCACGTGAAATGGGCGACGCGCGTGCGGCGCGTGCGCGATATCGTGCCGACGTTGCGCCGCGCCTTCGCGCTGGCGCAATCCGGCGTGCCCGGTCCGGTCTTCATCGAGTATCCGGTGGATCTGCTGTATCCGCCCTCCGTGGTGCGCGGCTGGTATGACATGGCGAGCGGCAAAGCAAAAACGTTGCGGCAAACGCTCATGCAACGGTACCTCGAATGGCATGTGCGAACCTTGTTCGCGCATGCCGATGACACCGGCGAAACGACGCCGTTGCCCGTATCGGTCCCGCCCTATTCGCCGCGCAAGCTGCAAACCGCCGCCGACTGGCTGCGCGCGGCGGCGCGCCCCGTATTACTGATCGGCAGTCAGGCGACGCTCGATGCACCGGAGATTGCCGCGGTACAAAAGGCCGTGGCCGCGCTCGGCGTACCGACCTATCTCGGCGGCATGGCGCGCGGGCTGTTGGGCCGGCACCATCCTTTGCAGTTTCGCCATCACCGCAAGCAAGCGCTTAAAGAAGCCGACCTCGTCATCCTGGCGGGCCTGCCGATGGATTTTCGCCTGGGCTACGGCCGGGAGTTCGGCGCCCGCACGCGCATTATTTCCATCAACCGCAGCGCCGCCGATCTCCGGCAAAACCGCCGGCCGGATCTCGCCGTGCCGGGCGATCCGGGAAAATTCTTGCGCGCGCTGTCCGCCGCCGGCGGCGCCGCGCCCACTCGCGACGATTGGCTGCAAACGCTGCATGCGCGCGAGGCCGAGCGCGAGCGCGAAATCGACCGCGAGGCGCAGCCGACGACTGCGGCGATCAACATGGTGCGCCTGTGCCGGCGACTCGAAGAGACGATCGCGGAGAACAGCGTCGTCATCGGCGACGGCGGCGACTTCGTGGCGGCGGCGTCTTACATCGTCAGGCCGCGCGCGCCCTTGCGCTGGCTCGATCCCGGCGCCTTCGGCACGCTCGGCGCCGGCGCGGGTTTTGCGCTCGGGGCAAAGCTTTGCCATCCGGACGCGGAAGTGTGGATTTTGTACGGCGACGGCTCCGTCGGTTACAGCCTGACGGAATTCGACACGTTCGTGCGCCACCGGATTCCCGTGATCGCCGTCGTCGGCAATGACGCGAGCTGGCGGCAGATCGCGCGTGAGCAGGTGGAAATTTTTGGCGACGACGTCGCCACTCTGCTGCGCCATACCGACTATCATCGGGTGGCGCAGGGATTCGATGCCGAAGGTTTGTGCCTGCGCGCGGACGACGACATCGTTCCCGGCCTCGAGCGCGCACAACAACTCGCGGCGCAGGGCCTACCGGTGCTGATCAACGCCGTCTATCCGCCGGCGGA
>JAJPKH010000308.1 GCA_021323795.1 Acidiferrobacteraceae bacterium
CGGGACCTTTTCTTAGGCGCGCTCGGCTTTGCCGCGCTCGGCCTGATCCTGGCCTTGCCGCTCCGCGATGTGCGCCGTCCGCACGATGACTTCAGCCTTCCAGCGCGCGGCATCGTCGCAATAGTCGCTCAGTCGAATCTGCTGCCGATATGGGTGGCGGCGACCGCGTTTTTTATTTCTTTCGGCGCGCTCTTCATTTTCATGAAGACGTTCGTGTCCGCCGTGGATGTCGGCAGCGTCGGCAGCTTCTTCACCGCTTACGCCGCCATCGCCGTGGCCCTGCGGCTGTTCATGGGCTGGCTTCCGGATCGGCTCGGGACCCGGCGCATGCTCGGTATCTCAATGCTCTGTTACGCGCTCGGTTTCGTCGTGTTGTCGCTGGCGCGGTCGCCCGCGCATGTGCTGGCGGCGGGTCTCCTCTGTGGCGTCGGTCATGGCTACACGTACCCGGTACTTTTCAGTCTGGTCGTAGAACGCGCGAAGGTCCGCGAACGCGGCTCGGCCATGGCGTTCTACACCACCCTCGACTTGCTAAGCCCGCTGATCGCGGGGCCCATCTTCGGCTACGTGATCGAGGCGGCGGGGTATGGAGCCGCCTTCGTCGGTGTCGCGCTGTTGCTCGCCGCCGGCGTCGGTTTGTTCTATGGAACCGATCGTTCCGCCCACGCGCGGATGAGATAAGTTCGCCATCGCGCGGGGATTTAGTCCGACGCCGGTCAGTACGCCGGGAAACATCACGTTATAGGGTGCGGAGTTGCAGCGTATCCCCGTGATCGTTGCACGAACATTGCCTCCTATCGTATTGTGGTTCGGGACTTTTATTTGTCGTATTGCACGGCGTGAAAGTATTGATGTCGTGCGTGAGCGGTTTAAACCAACCGGCGGGCATTGGCACGAAGCAGGCTTAAGGATGGTCCGTTTGTGGTGAAAAATGTGGTGAGCGCGGAAACTAAAAGGCGCGCGGCGATGACCCAGTTCTCACATGCCTCGACGACGGCAACGGTTCTGAGCTGGGACGACCTGCGCATCGTGCTGGCCATTGCCGAGCACGGCACGCTTTCCGGCGCCGCGGCCCGTCTGCGGATCAGCCATCCGACGCTGTCGCGGCGACTGCGGCAGATCGAGCGGCGGCTCGGCACGCGCCTGTTCGAGCGCACTCCATCAAGCTTCCGCCTCACGGCGGCGGGTGAGGACATGCGGCAACTGGCCGTGCGTCTGCGCGACGACATTGCAGCTCTCGAGCGCCGCATCGGCGGCCGCGACACCGGCCCCGACGGGCCGATCCGCCTTACCGCGCCAGATGCCGTATCGGAATACCTGCTCCCCGGCATCCTCGCCGAGATTTGCAGGGTGCATGCGGGACTGACCATCGACCTCGTGGTCTCCAATCAGGTGCTTTCGCTCGCTCAGCGCGCGGCCGACATCGCTCTGCGCATCACCGACAGCCCTGCTGCATCGTTGCGCGGGCGTCGCGTCGGCACGGTCGCCATGGCCGTCTACGCGGCGCGAAAGCTGCCGGTCCCCGAAACACTGGAAACCTTCGGCGGCATTCCTTTTGTTGGTTTTGATAGCGCGCTTGCTTGTAGCGGGCCGGGAACATGGATCGCCCGCAACATCGCGGAAAGCGACATCCGTTTCCGCGCGAATACAATGCTTGGTGCCGCTCAGGCTGTCCGTTCCGGCATCGGTTGTGGACTGCTGCCCTGTTTCGTCGGCGGGTCGATCCCGGATTTGGTGCGCATCGGCGCGCCGCTACCGGTTCTTTCCCTGCCGCTGTGGCTGCTGGTTCACCCCGAGATGGCGCGCTTGCCCAGAATTCGCCGCGCCTGCGACGCGTTGGCGGCGAAACTGAAACAGGCCGCGCCGCTACTGACCGGCGAGCCTTAGTCGCCCGGGCCTTGCTGCATCAGCCGCGACAGGTGCGAGTTGCGCGCGGAGAGGTACCGCCAAAAAATCTGCGCATAGTCCGACACCACCGCCTGCCGGACGCTGGGGCGCTCGGCCAGCGCGGCGCGATACGCGGGTACGCGTTGCAGGCCCGTGAAGACGCCGAATTCGCCGATTCGATCGAACGTCTCGAACAACCGGAAGATCGGTGCGAATGCCGCATCGACCAGATGGAATCGGGCGCCGGCAAAATACGGTCCGTCTCCGAGCTGACGCTCTAACCAGCGGAATCTCGCCTGCAAGGTGCGGCACTGGCGCTCAAAGGCCGCCGCGTCGGGCGCGGTATAGAAAGTGTAGATATCGGGGATGATCGCCGAGGCGAATTCTCCCCAGCTGCGATGGCGGGCGCGCTCCCGCGGTTCCGCCGGATGCAGCGGCACCGCCGGTTCCACTTCCTCGATATACTCGCAGATCACTACCGTCTCGAAGATAAATTTACCGTCCACACGCAACAGCGGCACCTTTCCGAGCGGCGATACCTGCAGAAACCACTCGGGCTTTTCGGCGAGATCGATATACCCGCGCTCGCACGTCAGCCCTTTCTCCGCCAGCTGGATCACCGCGCGCTGGGTATAAGGACAGAGATGGTTGCTGACCAGTTCGAAGCCGGGCACTTGTTGGTTCCGCGCTGAATCGGTACCGCACTATAGCGTCCGCATTCACGACGGAACATGGAAAGGTTTTTCAGCTTGCTGTGCAAAAACGTTCAGGCGTCGCGTCCGCACAAACCGGCGCGAGGCGCTCTCCGGGCGCTGGCGCTCCTTGAGGCAGGTGGAGTTGTCCGGGCGCTCGGGTAGAATCACGGCCGGCGGTGCTGCCTGCGCTGCAAAAAACGAGTGAACCCTTCTTTGGAAAATCAGACGAGAGAAACACGCGCGACGATGAACGTTCTCCGCGTTCTGCTGTGCACCATATTACTATCCAGCGGCTCGGTTGCCTTCGCGCTGACGCCCGAAACCGTCTTCCTCGAAGAGCTAACGTGGACCGAGCTTCAGGATCAGGTGCATGCCGGCAAGACCACGGTCATCGTCCCGATCGGCGGAACCGAGCAGAACGGACCGGCGATCGTGCTCGGCAAGCACAACGTGCGGGTCAAGACATTGGCGGAGAAAATTGCAAAGGCGCTCGGCAACGCGTTGGTC
Source organism: Acidiferrobacteraceae bacterium (assembly GCA_021323795.1). GTDB lineage: Bacteria > Pseudomonadota > Gammaproteobacteria > Acidiferrobacterales > Sulfurifustaceae > JACQFZ01. Next base: position 3,090 of record JAJPKH010000308.1, read on the forward strand.
GCGCCCGTGATCGCTTATGTCCCGGAAGGCGGCGTGAACCCGCCCACCGCGCATGTGCGCTTTCCCGGGACCATCACTATCCCCGATGACGCGTTCGCAAAGACGCTCGAGTACGCGGCGCGCAGTTTCAAGCTGCACGGCTTTCGCGACGTCGTGTTCCTGGGCGATCACGGCGGCTACCAAAGGAACCTGAAGACCGTCGCGCAACGGCTCAATCGCGAATGGAGCGCGACGCCCGCCCGCGCGCACGCGATCGACGAATACTATCGAGCGCTGGAAACGACGTACGCGCAGGCGCTCAAGAGCCGTGGTTATCGGGAGAGCGAAATCGGGACGCATGCGGGGCTCGCCGACACCTCGCTCGCTCTGGCCATAGACCCGCGCCTGGTTCGCGCGGATCGCTTGTCGTCCGGTGTCGAACTCGACCGCGCGCACGGCGTGTACGGCGATCCGCGCCGTGCGAGCGCGGAGCTGGGGGATCTCGGCGTTAATACGGTCGTCACGCAAACGGTGGAGGCGATCAAGAAGGCGGTCGCGCGCCGCTAA
>JAJPKH010000274.1 GCA_021323795.1 Acidiferrobacteraceae bacterium
CGCCGGGCCTTCTACTAACAATAAAGAGGATTGCTAATGGAACCGGATAACCCTCCCCCGCCGACATCGGACGAGGTCTTCTACGCGCGCACCTTTACATTGGTCACGCTGGCCCTATTGGGTTACTTCCTTTATTACATTCTGCTGCCGTTTTTCGCGCCACTCGCGTGGGCGCTCTTCATCGCGTTTCTGATCTATCCCATAAACGCCTGGCTCGTTCGCAAGCTGCATGGCCGCAGAAACTTGTCCGCGTCGTTGCTCACGTTCGCGACGCTGCTGATCGTGATCGGACCCGTCACGGCATTGAGCGCCGCCTTCGCGACGCAGGTGGCCGACCTGCTGCGCTTCGCACAGCAATTCGCCGCCGAGCATAGGCCCTCCGACATTTCCGACCTCGCGAACATACCGCTGCTCGGGCCGGCGCTGGCGCGCGTGCAACAGGCCTTTGGCGTTACGCTCGCGCAGCTTCAGGAATGGGCCATCGAAGGCGCGCGAAACGTGCTTCAGTTCCTCGCGTCCATGGGCGGGAAAATCTTTCTCGGCGCCGTCGGCACCGTCATTGGCTTCGTGCTCATGATGTTCCTGCTCTTCTTCGCCGTTCGCGACGGCCAGCAGATGCTCGACACCGTGCGCGCGCTCATTCCCGCGTCCACGACGGACAAGAACCGGCTGTTCGGCCATCTCGCGTCCGTCACGCGCGCCATGGTTTACGGCAGCGGCGTCACCGCGCTGACGCAGGGCGCGCTCGTCGGCATCGGCTTTGCCATCGTCGGTCTCCCCTCGCCGATCGTGTTCGGCGTAATGGCGGCGCTGTTCGCGCTCGTACCCATGGCCGGCACGCCCGTTGTCTGGGTACCGGCCGTGCTGATAATGGCGGCGCAGCAGCGTTGGGGCGCGGCGATTTTTCTGCTCGCCTGGGGAATATTCATTGTAATGATCGATAATTTCCTGCGCCCCTACCTGGTCGCGGGTCGCGCGCCGGTCGGCACGCTCACGGTTTTCATGGGCGTGCTCGGGGGCGCGTCGGTGTTCGGCGCGATCGGCGTATTCTTGGGTCCGGTCGTCCTCGCGCTCGTGATTGCGCTTATTCGATTCGCGCTGGAAGTGCGCCAGACGACGCCGGACAGTCCGATCGTGTCGGCGGATGAAGACCGAGCGCGGTGAGGGCGCGAACCAAGAAGCGCGAACGCCGATCAGGCCTCGCGTCGAACGGGATCGATCAAACAGCTCGCCACAGCCGATCGCTACAAGGCAAGAGCGATGATGATCAGAACCAGGATAAGGATGAGCTCGTTATTGGTGAGAGCGCCTCCCGCAGGAAGAGCCCCGAGTTTTCCCGCCAGGGTACGCACCTCCGCGTCCGTCATTGCATCGACCCGCGCCTGCGCCTCCGTGGGCGTGGCGCCGAGCGCCTGAAGCTCCCTCGCGAGCTCGGGCCGTTGCACGAGAGCCTTCAGTTGCGTGCGGGTTTCCGCGATCCGTGCGGAGTCGATGGCGTCCTCGGTACTAACCATGCCGGCGCTCGCCGTGCCGAAGAGTCCGAGACCAAACGCGCTTCCGAGAAGAAGACGCAATAGCGCTTGCCGAAACGTGGTCATGGTGCGTTCCTATTTATTGTTGGGCGCGACCAAATATACTTGCGTCACCATCGACTGCCAACCGCCGCTTGCCCCCCGTCGCTCGATACGCCGCCATCGCCTAACCCGGAATCCCCCGACGCGCGTCGTGCGGCTTGGCGACGCGCTTTCTTTCACATCATATCGTCTCGTCATCGGGCGAACCGAGGTGGCCGGTGGGAGCCGCCTGTGCGCCCGCCGGCTTGCGTACCGCGGGCTTCTCCGACGTGCTCGACTCAAGGTGTTCGAACAGCGCCGTGATGTCAGCGTGGCGCTGTCCTTTTCCGAATACCTGCTCGGCGATGCCTTCGCCGAGCATGCGGTACGACTCGAACTGCGATTCGCTGAAGAATTGATCCGCGGTGCTCTCGTGCGGAAACAGCGGATTGCGGCCGGCATACTCGAGCACGTCGGCGCCGATGCCGCTGTTCTTGCCCTCCGCGAGCAGGCTGCTCTTGATATAGAGAAGGCGGCCGTGCTCCGCTCCGGCTTTCGCGCCGGGTATCGATGGATACTCGATATCGCCCGTCAACCAATGCACCCGCGCGCACGACCGCGGCCCCGTGCGGTCGGCGATGCGCTCGATGTCGATCCGGATCTCGATGCCGAAATCGATGCGCGCCATGCGCACCAACCAGGCGAGCGAGGTGCAGCGATACTCCGGGTCGCATTCCGCGTCGACGACGATGATGTAACGGCAGCGCCGGCGCAGCAGCTCGTAGAGCCCGAGGTTGTCGTAGTGCCCGCCGTCCGAGAGATTCACGAAACGGCGGTCCTCGTTGGTCATGGCGAACGCTTCGGCGACCAAGTATTTCGGCGCGAACAGCGGCCGCTTGCTGTGGCCCGGAATGTCTTTGCGCGGGTTGCCGAACCAGTAGCCGAGGCGCAGATTGAAGAACGTCATGAGCGCCGCGAGCGCCGGATCGCGCGTGTGCAACCCCATGTTCGGCGACACCGCCGCGCCCGAGATCGCCATGGCGGTACCGAGATAGAGTCCCGGCGGCGTCTGCACGTAGTTCGTCGTGCGCGAGCCGCAGGATAAGGGCGTCAGCACGAAACTGTCGCAACGGCGGCGCTGCACGCGCAGATCCTTGCTGTTGAAGAGGTTCACGGCGGTGTTGATCAGGTGCAGCGGCGCGCCGTCGCGCTGTACCGCCGTTACGGTCGTCGCGAAGCGGATATCGTCCGTTCGAATATTCCACAAGGAATTGGGCGCCGGGTTGTCTGCGTTGCTCGCGCCGAGGAAGCAGCGCACCAGGCGATCGCGGTAGAAACCGTGGAGCGAGAACTCGTTCGGATCGAGGACGATGCCGGCGATGACGAACACCACGCCGGCGACGATCAAGAGACCGAAGGCGTACCAACCGGACCACAACACCGCCGCGTCGAACTGCGCGAGCGGCACGTCGGCGATATCCGTCGGCGGCGCCGCCACGAGCTTCATGAGGCCCAACGCGACCGTGAAGCAAACCATCAGCACGAGACCGGTGGCGAAGACGGTCGGACCGATCGCGACCACGATGCGCTTCCAATACTTACCCATGATCGCCCGCACCGATTGCGTCTGCGCGATCCAGGCGGCGACGCCCGATATCGCGAGCCACGCGCCGGAAAGCCCGAGTGCGCTCAATACCTCGCCGGGCACGAGGCCATGCACGTGCACGACCTCGGCGAGCTTGCAGCTCGCGAGCGCCAGCCCCGGAAACACCAGCCAGCCCATGCCGGTCGCCAAGCTCACGGAAACGATGCGCGTCGACCACTCCCGCTCTTCGCGATCCATGTCCCGGTTCAGCACGGCGATGGTGATACTCGTCAACAAGGCGAAGAGCCCGAGGATGAGCGCCGTCTGCCACACGTAGCTCCAGGCGGACGCGACCGACCATGCCGTGACCCGCGTGAACAGCCGGGTCAACTCGATGGCCTCGGCGTCCGCGAGCCGCGTGAAGAAGCCGTTGTGCAGAGCGAGCCCGAGCCATGTCAGGAGAATCAACACGAGCACGAACAGCAAGCCGAGCCACGACGGGGTCGGAATGAAATTGCGCCGGGGGCGCCAGCGCCATTCCGAGACGAAACCGATGCAAACGACCAACGTCGTGCTGGCGATCATGATCAGAATCGCCACCAGCAGGCCGGAACCGACCGCCGACGACATGCGCTCGGCCCATACGCCCCAGCTGTCGGGGAACACGAACAGCGCGGAAGCTCCCGAGTAATGCCACCAGGCGCCGAGATTTTTTGGAAACACCGGCTGCGTCGTCGTCACGAACCAAAGGGCCGCGGCCAATGCATAGAAACCGAGCCCCATCAGCGTTTGCAAGCGCGGCCCCTGCAACAGCCGGCGCACGTCGAGCACGAGCTGCTCGCATGAAGCGGACGGCGGCTGCTGCCCCCGGCACCGGGCGAAGTAGCGCCGCGCCTGATACTCCTGCGCCAGTCCACGAGCGATCAGCACGAATCCGCACGCCGCGAGCCCGAGACTGAGCGTCCAGAGAAAGCGCAACGTCAGCAGCAGCAGCGCGAAGACGAGCACGATACCCGACACCAGCGCGAGCCAGTGGATCGCCAAGTTGCGCACCATCGTGCTGATGATGCGCCAGGTACCGCCGGAGGCGACGCCGAGGCTCGGCGAGATATAGTTGGAAAAGTTGCGGAGATGCGGGAGCAGCTGATGCCATTGCGACGGCGGTGGCTCCTGCGCCCGTAAATCATGCTGCGCGCCGCTATCGCTCGCCCCCGCGGCGTAGGCCGCCCGGCGCGTGCGCCACGCGCTGTACGCGGAGCCCGTGTAACCTCCACCCGATACGGTCGAGAGGTAGTCGACGTGCTTCATCAAGCCGCGTTGTTCGAGCACTTGCACGATGCCGAAGGAAAACGCGGCGCTGCGTATGCCGCCGCCGGAGAGCGCCAAGCCGACCAGGCCCTCCTGCTTACTGTCCACGGCTTGCTTGCGCGATTCGAGAAGCCGGCGCTCCTCCTCGAGATAGCGCCGGCTTTCGTCCGACTCCTGCACTTCCGCCGCGACGAGCAGCGTCGGGTCATGCTCCGGGCGCGCTTCGTTCGCCCCGCCGAGGATCCAGCGCCTCATGCCGCACTCCTTGTCGTGTTGTTGTAATTCCCGCTTCGCGAGCGCAAGTATCTCTCCAATTACGCGGAGACTGAAGCCTTCTGCGTGCCTCCGTGCTTACCGCGGATCGATCCGAGCTCGTTCGTGGTTCGAACGTTCAGCACGAACGGGCCGGGCTCAATCCCAAGGAGGCGCCGTCGGTGTCCAGGAAACCAAGGCCGCGCCGGCTTTCGTAGACCGGCTATCCTGCGGCGCGGCGCGCGCTTTCGGCGCCGGCGCGGAACACCGCCTCCATTTCGCGGCGGATGCTCACGGCTTCCGATGTTTCATCGGCAACGACATCGCTCCAACGCACCGGTTCACCGGCTTTGACGGAATTTTTAAGCTTCACATGATGCGCGAGGCCGATCGGCAGGCCACCGAGACGCAAAGAATCGTCGGAGGGCATCAGCTTGCCCCACACCGTATAACCGCCCTCGCCGTCCAGCATTTCGCCGGCTTTCAAATCGCGTTTCGCGGTCGCGACGACGTCGCCGCGAAAATCCGTCGCCGAGCCCGTCGGCTCCTTGCAGAGTCCCACCGACGCGACCGATATACCGAGCTCCAGGCCAATCAGATGAAACGGCTTGTACATCGCCGAATAGCGGCCGGAAGGATCGGTGACCAATCCGTACTCCGCGAAGCAGCGCGC
>JAJPKH010000029.1 GCA_021323795.1 Acidiferrobacteraceae bacterium
CAAATGGTCGCCATCGGCCGCGGCCTCATGGCCGGCCCGAAAATCCTAATGCTCGACGAACCTTCGCTCGGCCTCGCGCCGATCATGGTGGAAGAAATGTTCCGCGTCATCGAAGAAATCAACCGCCGCGGCGTAACCGTACTACTGGTGGAACAAAACACCGAACACGCGCTTGAGCTCGCGCACCGCGGCTACGTCCTCGAATCCGGCCGCGTGGTACTTACCGGTACCGGCAAAGAACTGCTAGCTAATGAGAAAGTGCGAGAGGCGTATTTAGGGATGTAGGGTGCCAGTATTTTAAGCGACCGAGCGGAAGTTGGCACGATTGGTTCGACTCGGAAGAGTTGAATTTCGTCTAAGAAGGACGAAAAACTAACTAACCGTCCATGCGTGGTTTCTTCCCACCACTCGGGATCACCCTGCCTTCTATCTTTACCCACATTTGGGAATCACCGAGCGTATCGAGTTCCGCGTGACGCCTATCATCCGCGATTCGACCCTTACGCGGCCCAACTAGCTTTGATAACTCATCACGCGATATAACCAATTCGCCAATGTCACCTTCCTGCTCGTTTTTCACGACTACATGGAAATGTTCGACATCATCGATGTTTGGGGCCAAGCGCTGTACGATGCCTAGCGCATACTCGGCGACGAGGGCTTGAACATACTTCACCGGTTTTTTGTAACCGCGACCCCACCCGTCACCCCCCACCATAATTTCCACGTCCTGATCGATGCCTCGATACTGCGTCTTGAGTCCGATGCGGAAAGTTTTCCCGTCCCGCTCACATTTTGTCACGTCAAAGCTGTTGTACTCTGCTAGCTGCTCAGTGAGTCGTTTTAGATATTCGTGACGAAGTGGCGGCGTCTGAATGTCTTGCGGCACCCACCCCCTCTCAGTGATGAGTTTTCGGTAATTAATACCGAATAGCGCAAGTGCGAGGGTCACCCCCGAGGAGGTTACATTGAGTCGATGGCACAACGCCTCTAGTTGTTGAAGCGACCAAGTCTCAGGACCCCACGTACGACGACCGCGATGGTCTTCGTCCCACATTTCCACACGCTTCCCGTCAAGAATTCGGTAGCGCTCGTGGGCATATGAATTTCTTACGTGCCGATTCAAACCCTCCTTCAACCGATTAGAAGGGTTGACCATCCACTTCTCCATTAGCTCGACAGCCTTTAAGTCGACGCGGCCGTTGGGCTTTGGCGAAAACTCTTTTGCTTTGCTGCCGTAACAAAGGGCGAAGCCGACTACCACCGGTGCGGCAAGTAGTGTCATTAACCCCTCATATTGCGTTTTATAAAGGTCAAGGAAAGCCTCTATTCGATTGTCATCGTCGACGGTCTCTTCAGCTGTACCCATCTTCTCTTGGACGCGGTTTAACGCGCCTGGAATTTCGTTAACGATGCGTAAATAGGCTTCAGAGACATCGCGCGCACGCTTCAAAGCACCTCGATCCAAATAGTAATATGCAGCTCTCACAGTTTTTCGCCAATGGCTACGATCAGCATCTGTGAGACGCATGAAGAAAATGTTACTTATTACTCCAACGACCAGCTGGTATTCATAGTCACCAACTTCAGCCCGAACACTGAACAAGTCACCGAATTGCCGCTGAAACTCGGGAAAAGCGAAGTCTTCAAAGGGTGACCGATGTTTTTCGAGCATAATCGCGTTATATCGGAAAACTAGTGCGCCAAAGGAAATGCAGAAAATCAGCTAGAGAAAAGGAGTCAAAGTGGCATTGTACTAATCGTTCGACCGCTTTTCCTCTAACTCACCGAAGAACCGCTTTAGGCCGTTTGCGCGCCGTGAAAGTACACGAGCAAGAGGCACTCTTAGTTCAGCTTTCAAAAACCGGCGTCGTATTCTCTCCACCTGGGACTCCCGGTGCTTGTCCAGCAACACCAAATCGGCATATGCAACCGGCACGACTGAATGCATCAGATCAATACCATGATTCCGTGTCATCTTAATGCCCCGATCGACAAGCAGAGTTCTGGACAGTTCTCGCAGGATATACCTTGTGCCGCGCTGGATTTCGGGGCCAGACGGCAAGCGCTTGACTAAGGCGCTGAAATCTTCGTCGTGGTCCATCGTTTCCCGGAGCGCCTCGACTCGTTCAACAACCGTGTCCGCGAGGGACTCGAAGTGACTATTACGTACTTTCGTTTGGACCGCGGTGAAGAGGCGATGCGCGGTAAAGGGCCGGACTGACTGCGGTCGCAGATAGATGAAACCCTCCAAGAACCCGGCGTCGGCGTGGGGCGCGATCGGCGGACCACCTGATAGGAGTTGGTCTTCACGCTTAATCACATCGAAGGGATTCACCTCTAGAAAAAAAACATTGGGAAGTATTTCTTCAATAAGTGCCTCCGCGGCCTCCGCCTGACCGCGGTCACTGACTGCAGTGAACTCGGCCAAGTTGAGCCAAGAGAGTATAAGGGTTCCGCCTCGCGAGTTAAGTGCCCTAGAAAAGCGGGTGCTTAACGCTCGATCCTCGGAGATTACTCTCAACGCCCAATGGTCAAAGTAGATCGCCGGGGCAAGAAGATACTGCTCGACGCGAAGCAAGCCGTTCTTGTCTAATAAGAAGCGAACCAACGCGTGATTCCTCCCGACATCTAACTGGAATTAGTCCGCCACTCACCGTAGAAGTAGCCGAGGTCCAAGTCAAACGGCGCTCCAGCGTGTCTGCGGCCGCTGCAAATTAAGGCAAGTTTCGAGCGATGGACGTGATGGCGGAGCGTGCGCCGTTTCGGCGACGCCTGCCTTCAATCTGCCTTCCGCCTGAACAGATACCCGGAGTAGCGCCACATCTCGACACCGTCGACTTGCAGCGCCTGGATGGCTTCGCCCGCGCCGGCCAACGGACCGAGCAAGAGAGCTTCGGTGTCGGACAGCGGTTCGACCACGATATCGCCTCTCGCATCGCTACCCGCCATCGTGACCCGCAACAGCAGTAAGCCGTTTTTCATGACGAGCGAGGGATCGTCGAACAACGGTTCATCCTGCTCCCGGTTCACGATTTCGTATTTACCGGTACGATGCTGCGGTAGAAGCGGAAACGATCTAAGTCAACGGCGCTCTTCTGCTTCAGCGTTTTTGCGGGCGAAGCGCTTTGCGGAAGTACACGACGCGCCCGGTCTCCTCGAAGCCGACCGCGCGATGAAACGAGTGGCTGGACTGGTTTTCCAGCAGTGCATCGGACGCAAGCTCCGTGCAACCCCTGCTGCGCGCCCAGTGTTCCACTGCATCAATGAGAGCGGCGGCGACGCCCTTGCGCCTCGCGGCCGGTATCACGTAGATACCTTCAACGAAGGCGACGGGCGACGACGCCGTGCCGTTTACATAGTCGGTGCGCAACGCCGCCTCGACGAAACCGACCGGGTCGCGAGAACTCGAGTACGCGATGAATTGGGCATAGCGCTCAGGATTCGCGCAGAACGACGCCATCTCCGCCAAGTGTTGTTCCGGCGAGTCATCCGGCCAGAGCGCCTGACCCAGGCGCAACCAACCCGGCTGCTCGGCGGACGTGCAACGTTCGATCAATGACACCGGACTGGACATTCGTGCGAAGCCGGCTAGCCGTGTCGCTTAATTGCCATATGCTGGTTGACCAAGGCGGCCATCTTCTTTGCTTCGTCGTCGCGCCCCATCAAACCGGCGATAACGCCGAGCTTATCCACTTCTGACCGGCCTCCTCGCCCGGGGTTTCCCTGACGCGCCTTCGACGCGTATCGCTATGACTCGCGAGGGTCATCGATGTTCCGCGCATGCCGTCTCTCTCATCGCTTCACGTATGCCGGTATTCGCCGCCCTCGACAAAGCCACGGTGATCAACCCGTTCCTCAACTGGCGTTCGACGACAAATCGGAAATCGCCCGCGCGGCGCGGCGTGTATCGCGTATGGCGATTACTCTTGCGAATGGCCCCGCACCCGGACCGCCGCAAGGCAGCCGTCTAGCATGTTACTTCGCGTACGCGAGCGGGACGCCGGCCTCGGGCGTGAGCACGCGGAACGTGAAGCTCTCTTGCAGATACAGACGAACGACGGTCGCGGTGTGATCGAGATACCCGATCGAAAAATCCTGACCGACGACCAGCTCGAAATCCCCACCCCGCACACTCAGCACCACGGCGCCGTCGACGGCGGGCGCCCAGATGATGGGGCCGTCGAGGAGCTTGCGCACGTGCTCGATGACGGGAAAGCCGCTGATCGTGGTCTTGGTGAGGCCGGTGTAGCAGCGTGGGCCGAGCGCGATCGCGTACGGGCCGTCGACGCCGGCGCCGCGCAGCTTGTGCACCGCCTCCGCCACCACGCCGGGATAGGCGGCATAGTCTTCCGAGATCGCGCACTTGCTCGACGCGCCCGCTTCGGCGATGCCGCGAATCCCCGCTTCCGCGTAACCGTGAAATACCGTGCGGTCCTCCGCGTGCGCCGCCGCCCGGGCCGCGTCGCGCACCGGATCGAGGTTCACATCCTTCGCGCCGCGGGCGACCGCCTCGAGCTCCTCGCGCGACATCTCAAACGGGGCGCGCAGCTCCACCAGAGGTTGCGCCTTACGCAGCCGCGCCTCCACACCCTTTTCCGGCGCGGACTTGAGCGGGCTCGTGCGGCCGATACCGACGGCCGACGCGTCCCAGCCGAGCGGGCCGGAGAAATCGATGAGCTTGCGCGCCGCCAGCGTCGCCTTCAGCGTGCGCTTGGCCTCGGCCTCGATCTGCGCCCAGGCTTCGTCGGATACAGGCGCCAATTCGCGTCGCAGATCATTCATCGCGGCGTCTCCTGGCGCAGGCTGCCGATGCCGAGCGAACCGTCTTTCGGCGAATCATTCTGCTCACCCGCGGCGTCGAGCTCCGCTTCTTTCTCGATCACCGACTTGTCGATGAAGAGGTAATTGCGCAGGTGCTCATCGAGCTTCGGGTCGCGGCGGCGCAGCCATTCAAGCACCATGGCCGCGTGCTCCTTCTCCTCGTCGCGGTTGTGCGCGAGGATCGCGCCGAGCTCCTCGTCGCGCGTCGCGTCCACGCGCTGGTCGTACCAGTCGATCGCTTCCAGCTCCTCCATCAAGGAGGCGATCGCGCGATGACGGTCGAGGGTCTCCGGTTTCAGTACGTCGAGGCTTTCGTGATATCCGGCGCTTGATGCTGCCATTGTCGGTTCTCCTAGAGAAATGCGTTTTTCTTCTTGCGTTGCGGTGCGGTCAGTTGCCGGCTCGACAGCTGTCACCCACGAAACGCATTGATAGCGTATGTCGCGGGTCCAGGTTTTGACCAGCGTCAAATTCCTTAGAACCTCTGAATAATTCGATGTAGGGCGCGTTCCACGCACCTATTTTCATCGAGCGGTGCGCGGGGCGCACCCTACATTTTTGGATCAACGGACCTACCTCGGTGGTTTAACCCTGGAGACGGAGCGACGACTCCAGGCCGCCGTGGAAAAGGCGGATTTTGGTGTTGAGGAGCGCGCGACGCGACGCAATCCGGTGGGGAGATTTCGGCGTGAAGCGCCGGCTTCCTTGCGCCACCGGCCGCGTGAACTAGGTTTAGTAAGAGTACTTCCCCCAAAACGGACCCGATCCCCGCTCGATCGAATGCGTACGCAGCCCGTTAACTCAGGATCGCAGGCGCTGCCCGTCGGCTACAGCCTCGGCGAATACGCGGTCGCCGCCGTGCTCGGCGAAGGCGGCTTCGGCATCACCTACCGGGCGCGCGACACCAAGCTCGGCGTCGATGTGGCGATCAAGGAGTATTTTCCCACCGTCTACGCCGATCGCACCCAAAGCTCGACGATCGTGCCGCGGCCCGGCGCGGACCTGGAAAATTACCAATGGGGTCTCAGCGAATTCCTGAAGGAAGCCCAGGCGCTCGCCAAGTTCAAACACCCGCACATCGTGCGGGTGCTGCGCTTTCTCGAAGCGAACGGCACGGCGTACACCATCATGGAATACGAAGAAGGCGAGACGCTCACGTCGTACCTGCGCAAGCACGGCGGCGTGCTCGGCGAACCGGCGCTGCTGCAAGTGTTCCTGCCGATCCTGAACGGACTGCAGGCGGTGCACGATGCCGGGCTGCTGCATCTCGACATCAAGCCCGACAACATTTACATGCGCACGAGCGGGCAGCCGGTGTTGATCGACTTCGGCTCCTCGCGCCAAATGCGCGGCGACGCGGGCGGCAAGATAACGCTGACGCCGGGCTATTGCGCGCTCGAGCAGTACCCGGGACACGGCGACATCGGCGTCGCCTCCGACGTGTACGGCATGGGCGCGACGCTGTACCGCTGCATCACCAACAAGAATCCGGTCGACGCGCTGCAGCGTTACAACGCCTTCGGGCGCACGCGCCTCGACCCGCTGCCGCCCGCCGCTTCCTTCGAGCGGCCGGTCTACAGCGCGCACATCCGCGACTGTATCGACCGCGCGCTCAAACTCTCCGCCGCCGACCGGCCCGCGTCCGCCTACGCGCTGCAACAAGGCTTGATGGGCAAAGACATGGCCAAGGTCGCGCGGCCGCCGACGGCGCTGCTGTATCGCCCCGGCACCGGCTACATCGGTGCGGTGCTGCCCGCGGAAAAACAAAAACAACATCGCCGGCGCTACAGCTTCTTCGAAAAATTCGTCGCGGTAACGGTGTTCGTCGCGACCTTCGCCGTCATCACGCCGAAGATATTGATCGACACCGACCGGTTGAGCCGCAGCGAGCTCTACCAATGGATCGATGACACGAAGATGGATATCGTCACGCGCGCGCGCGATCTCGGCGAACAAATCAACGAACAGGTGTTCGGCGTGAAGCCGCGGCCCAAAGTGGCGAAGGCCGCACCGGTGAAACGCGCGCCGCCCGCGCCCGCGCCGGCGACCGCCGAGCCCGCGCCGAAACAGCCGTTCGGCGCGGATAAACAACAATTCCTCGACATCGCCATCGCCGAGCGCGCGCCGCGCGCGCTCGCCTTCCTGAAGCACGGCGCCACGCTCGCCGTTGCGACCGACGACGGTCTGGTGCAACTGTGGGACGTGCAAAGCAACACGGTGCGCGCCACCCTGCCCACGCGCGTGCTCACGCCGGCGGCGCTCGGCGGCTTTCCGAGCAGCCAATGGCTGGCGGCGATGGACCGCAACCAATCGATCGCGATCTTCGATCCGCTCGGCAACCCGGATACGGTGCTTGCCGGCGAATCGCCGCACCCCATCGTCGCCATGGCGGTCTCCGAGGACGGACGATTTCTCGCGGAAGCGGCGGAAGACGGCACCGTGACGGTGTGGGAGCTGTCCCAGAAGCGCCGCCTGCATGCATTCAATACGGGCAAGAACGCGGCGCGGGTGCTCCGCTTTACGCCGGATGAGCGTTTGCTCCTCGCGGGCGACGCGGGCGGCGGCATGACCGTATGGAACAACGCCGATGGAAAACTGATTTCGTACCGGCACGCACATGAGCACGACGTGACGGCGGCGGCGTTCTCGCCGGACGGGCGCCTGCTCGCCTCCAGCGACAGCAAGGGTGACGTGCGGGTCTGGACGGTCCCGGCGATCGGCGAAGAATGGGCCGCCGGCCGCGCGTTCGCCGGAGGTCCGGCGTCGATCAACAGCGTCGCGTTCAGTCCGGACGGGGCATGGCTGCTCGCGACCGGATCGGGCGCCAGCGTATACGTGTGGAATGTCGAAAACGGAGCGCTCGCGCATCAGCTGCGCACCGATCGCTCCAGCTTGCGCGCGCTGGCATTGACGCACGACGGCAAATGGATCGCCGCCGCCGGCGATGACAACGTCGTGCGCGTGTGGAAGTGACGACTCGCGCAGCGGCGGTAGCGCGGAAAATACGGGCTCTTCCTCTACGCGGCACCGGCCGCTTCGCGGTAAAATCGGCCAGGCAACCGATAATACCGCCGCCGCTTTAGTGACCGCCGACCTTGCATCCCGATCCGCCGAGAACGACTCGGCGCTGGCGCCGCTGCGCCAGCCGTTGTTCCGGGCGCTCTGGATCGCGGCGTTCGCCTCCAATATCGGCACGTGGATACAGGACGTCGGCGCCGCCTGGCTCATGACCTCGCTCTCCGCGTCGCCGGTTATGGTGGCGCTGGTGCGCACCGCGAGCGCTTTCCCGATGTTTTTGTTCGCGCTTCCCGCCGGTGCCTTGGCCGATGTGCTCGATCGCCGCCGGTTGCTGCTGTTCACGCAAGCGCTCATGTTGGCGGCGGCGGCGATGCTCGCGCTCCTCACCTTCGCCGGATTGACCACGCCGGTGACGCTGCTGCTCCTCACCTTCGCGCTCGGCCTCGGCACGGCGCTCAACGCGCCGGCATGGCAGGCGATGGTCGCGGAGCTCGTGCCGCGCGCGCAGCTCGCGCCCGCGGTTTCCCTGAACAGCGTGTCGATCAACCTCGCGCGTTCGGTCGGCCCGGCGATCGGCGGACTGCTGATCGCCGCCGTCGGTCCGGGCGCGACCTTCGCCTTCAACGCGCTGTCGTTTTGCGGCGTCATCTACGTGCTCTACCGCTGGCGGCGGCAACCGGTCGAGACGGTGCTGCCCGCCGAGCGCGTGTACGGGGCGATGCGCGCCGGAATCCGCTACGTGCGGCACGCGCCGGCCGTGCTCGCCGTGCTCGCCCGCTCGATCGCCTTCACGGTCTTCGCGAGCGCGTTGCTCGCGTTACTGCCGACGCTCGCGCGCTTCGAGCTCGGCAGAGGTCCGGCCGGCTACGGCGTGCTGCTCGGCTTCTTCGGCGCGGGGGCGGTGTTGTCGGTGACGCTGCTGACCCGCGCCCGCGCGACGCTTTCCGCCGAGCGCATCGTGACGGTCGCGGTCCTCAGCTTCGCCGCCGCGCTTTTCGTGCTCGCCTGGACGCCGCTGCCCGCGCTCGTCGACTTCGCGGTGTTCGTCGCCGGCGGCGCCTGGCTTGCGCTGCTCTCGACGTTCAATTCGAGCATCCAGGCCGTGGTGCCGAGCTGGGTGCGCGGGCGGGCGCTCGCCATCTCGATTCTGGTTTTCTTCGGTTCGATGGCGCTCGGCGCCGCCGTCTGGGGTTACGTCGCCGCGTCGTTCGGGCTGACGGTCACCTATACCGCCGCCGCCATCGGCGCGCTTATCGGCTTGGCCGCGACGCATCGGCTGCGCATCGCCAAAGGCGAAGCGCTCGATCTTTCTCCCTCGGTCCACTGGCCGGCGCTGAACATCGTCAAGGAATTCCCGTCGCACCGCGGACCCGTGGTCGTGACCGTCGAGTACGTCATCGATCCGGAACAGGCGCGCCATTTTCGCCGCGTCATGCGGCGCGTGCGGCGCATTCGCCGGCGCGACGGCGCCATCAGCTGGGGACTGCTCGCCGACGTCGAGCGTGATGATCGCTACACGGAGACTTTCGTCGTCGAATCGTGGCTCGAGCACCTGCGCCAGCACGAGCGCGTGACGGTGACGGACCGCGCATTGCTCCAAAAAGCAAGCTCGTTTCATGTGGGCGGCGAACCGCCGCGCGTGACCCATTACGTCGTCGAGCCGCTGTCGAGCTGAGCGGCTATGTTATGCTTACGCCAACGACGATTGCGCGTCACCCCGAGGCCGGTCCATGAGCAAATCCGCGACCCACAAGAAGCGCCTTTATAAAGTCATTTTTATCAACGAGGGCAAAGTCTACGAGGTCTACGCGCGCCGGGTCGGGCAGGGGAGCCTGCTCGGCTTCATCGAAATCGAGCAACTCGTGTTCGGCGAGAAATCATCGGTTGTTATCGATCCCTCCGAAGAACGGCTGCGCAGCGAGTTCGAAGGCGTGAAAGTGTCGTACGTTCCGCTGCACGCGGTCATCCGCATCGACGAAGTCGAGCGTCAAGGCTCGGCGAAGATCGTGGCGTTATCGAGCAAGAGCGACGCGGTCGTGCCGTTCCCCACCCTGTTTCCCGGCGGCTCCGCGCCTAAAAAAGGACGCGACTGACGTTCACTTCGACGTTGACCCCGAGTGCCCGGCTGCGAAGGCCCGCACATCCGGGAAAAAATCGAAGAAGTGATTTTCGAGCGCGGCGTAGTTCCGCTCCAATTCGCTGATCGCCGTCGAGAGCGCGGTGGCGCGTTCCGGATAACGCAACCGGCGCGAAATGCCGTTGAGCGCCAGCTCGACCGATTCCATATCCGCGTAGGCCGCGAGCCAGTCATCGGAGACCATCCGCGGCAACATGCGCTGCAAACGATCGGGAAATGTCGCTTGGCGCGAGAGCAGCACGCCGTACACCATGCCGGTAAATTCCGGCAACGGCCGGCTGTCGTAGCGCCGCCAGTGCCGCGCCAGAAAATGGTCGTGAAAAATATCGAGCATGACGCCGGCGAAGCGCCGGCGCTCCGGGCTTATCAACGCGCGGCTCGCCGCGATCGCCGGATGACGATCGGTGTAACCGTCGATGGCGCGGTGTAACACGATGGCGGCGCGCACGTCGGTGCCCAGGTGCTCCGCGGGCTTTCCCTTTACGAAGTCGCCCAGCATCGCGCCGACGACGGCGTCCGGCGTATGGTGCGAAAGCAGCAAATGGCCAAGGTAATTCATGACGTGCGTAAAAGTATAGCGAGGGCTTGGGATACTACGGCGCGAGAGCAAGGCGGGCGAAAGAAATCGGGGGCCGGTCGGCCCCCGATCGGTGAAACGGATTATGGCGTTACCACCGCCCTCCGCCGCCGCCGCGCGGTTTGTTGCCCCAACCGCCGCGTCCACCGCCCGCGCCGGCGCCCGCACCGCTGCTGCGCTCGGTCTTGGGACGCGCCTCGTTCACGTTGAGGGCGCGGCCCTTCAGCTCCTTGCCGTTCAATCCGTTGATCGCGGCTTGCGCCTCGGTCTTCGCTTCCATTTCCACAAAACCGAATCCGCGCGGCTCGCCGCTGAACTTGTCCTTCAGAACCGTGGCTCGCGCGACGCGCCCATAGGTGCCGAACGCATTGAGGAGGTCTTCCTCGGTGACATCGCGCGCTAAATTCCCAACAAAGATGTTCATCATGCAACTCCTGAAGTGGTGATAGTGTGTAGCGATGCAGTCGCGATCCCTTCTGCTCCTCGGGAATCAACACGCGAGAGATCAACTTGCCCGTGCATCATACCCCCGGCGGGTACAAGACGGGTAGAACAATTTGGCGCGCACTACACGCTCGCGGCCGCCTGGGATAACCTTCCGCGATGGGAAGAAACCGTCTTCCGGGAACCAAGAGCTCCGCCTACATCACGCCCGATGGCGCCGCCCGCTTGCGCACCGAGCTGGAGCACCTCTGGCGCGTGCAACGGCCGCGCGTCACGCAGGCGGTGTCCGAGGCGGCGGCGCTCGGCGACCGTTCCGAAAACGCCGAATACATCTACGGCAAGCGGCAACTGCGGGAGATCGACCGGCGCATTCGGTTTCTGCAGAAGCGTCTCGACGAGCTCGTCGTCGTCGACCGCCCGCCGTCCGACGCGAGCCGCGTCTACTTCGGCGCGCGCGTACAGCTCGAAGACGCGGCGGGACGAATCGTCGAGTACCGCATCGTCGGGCCGGACGAATTCGACGCCGACAAGGGCTGGATCAGCATCGATTCGCCGCTCGCGCGCGCCGTGCTCAAAAAGAAAGTGGACGACGAGATCACCGTCGAGCTGCCGAGCGGGCGGATGACTTATACCGTCATCGACATTCGCTACGGCGATTAGATACGGCTTGTCGCCGGCACGAAGGACTGAGGAGCAACCGCTCCCCGGGGAAGTTCTGAACAAGTACCAACGCTTGTCACTGCGAGCCGCCTGTTTCGCCTGAAACTGCACACGGAC
>JAJPKH010000015.1 GCA_021323795.1 Acidiferrobacteraceae bacterium
GTTTCGGGTTGTTGCTCGGCGACGGCGAGGCCGAATCCCATCATTGCGACCACAGCGACGAACGTTTGTTTGACGAGTTTCATCACCCACCTCCTTGCATTGTGAGCGTTATTTGACGGTTGTTGGTTTCCACTTTCAAACTATCTCTCTTGCTTGGTACAAACCACCACACGTTCGCGCATGACGAGTAGCGCAAATAGACGAAGCGCTTCGGACGAATAGCGGGACGTTTGGAGCGCTTGTTATACTGCGCTTCGCTGCTGCAAAGCGCAATAACCTGTTGGAGTTGTGTAATGAAAAAATTGTGCCTGGCATTTGTTTGGGGCGTGCTGGCGGCCAGCACCGGCGCGGCTATCGCGGATGACCCGTACGCCCTGAACGCTCAACTGCTTGCTGCGGCGCGTAACGGCGATGCCGCCATGGTGAAACGCGCCCTCGCGGCGGGCGCCCCGGTCAATGCGCGCACGCGCATCGGGGACACTGCGCTCAATCTTGCCGCGCGGCGTGGCGACGAGTCGATCGTCGACGTCCTGCTCGGGGCGCGCGCGGACGTCAACCTCGCCAATACCGCTCAGGTGACGCCGCTCATGAGCGCCGCCTTCGGCGGGCACGTGCGTGCGGCGCAGCGCCTGCTCGACAAGGGCGCCAAAACCGATGCCGCCGACCGACTCGGCAAGACGGCGATGGTTTATGCCGCGGGCGGAGGGCACACCGACATCGTGAAGCTGCTCCTCGCTCACGGCGTTGCGGTGAATGCGCGCTACCACAACGATCTGACCGCCTTGATGTGGGCGGCCGGTTATGGACATGGCGACACCGTTGCCGCTTTGTTGGGCGCGGGGGCGAATGCGGCGCTCACCGACAACCGCGGCAAGACGGCCGAAGCGATCGCGAAGGAAAACGGCAAGCCGGAAGTGGCGCAGGTGTTGCATACGGCGGCGTTGAATCACTAGGACCCGGCGCCACGTCAGGCCGGAACATCGCGAACGCCGAATCGGTCGAGAAAATCGACACCCAGGCGTAGACTCCGGGCGTTCTTCAAGAGCAAGGAGGGGCGTCGTGGATAAGCTGTTTCTCCCGGTTCTCTTGGGCACGAACCGCAAAGGCCGGCGCAGCGAGTTTCCCGCGAGATGGCTTCTCGGGGAGCTGCAGCAGCGGCCCGACGTTGAAACCACGCTGTTCGACGCCGCGAGCTTCAACTTGCCGCACGACGATTACGGCGAAGACATCAAAGACCGGTTTCCGGAATGGCGCGACGCCATCGCGCGAGCGGATGGGCTCATCATCGTCGCGCCCGAATACAACCACGGCTACCCGGGCACGCTCAAAACCATCCTCGATCTGCTGCTCGAAGAATACATCCACAAAACGGTCGCGTTCGTCGGCGTATCCAAAGGTCAGTGGGGAGGCACGCGTGTCATCGAGGCGATGGTGCCCATGGTGCGCGAGCTCGGCCTGGCGCCCACGTTCATCGACCTTCACTTTCCCTCGGTGGCGCAGAAGTTCGACGAGCAAGGAAACCTGCTGGACAAGGCGTACGTTCGCCGGGCGACGCGTTTCCTGGACGAGCTGATCTGGATGAGCCGGGCGCTCAAATGGGGCCGGCGCAACCTTCCTTCGGAGTACCACCACGCGTCGACGACCTCGGCGTAGCGGCGACGGTCGCCCGTTTCCGTGAGCCGGCGGGCCGCGCCGCCCCGCGGTTGCCAAGGCGAGCGTCTTTCCCTATCGTTTCGCGGGCGACGCGGCAGCTCATGCCGCCGCTCGACATCACCCGAGGCCGCCATGCTCAACTTCTCCGATCTCACCGAAAAGGAAATCCTGGCGCTCGCGATTTCGCTCGAAGAGCAGGACGCGCGCATCTACGACGAATTCGCCGACGGCTTGCGCGAGACTTATCCCGCCACCGCGCAGATGTTCCGTTCCATGGCGGAGGAGGAAACCGGCCACCGGCACCGTTTGCTCGATCTCTACCGCCGGAAGTTCGGCGAGCGCATCCCGCTGATCCGGCCGCAAGACGTGCGCGGTTTCGTCGAGCGCAAGCCGGTGTGGCTTGCGCGTCCGCTCGGGCTCGACAAGGTGCGCGAGCAGGCGGAGCTGATGGAAGCGGAAACCAAGCGCTTCTACACGCGCGCGGCGCGGCGCACCACGGACGCGGCCATCCGCCAGCTCCTCGGCGATCTCGCCGCCGAGGAGCGCCGGCACGAGGCGCGCGCCGAGCAGCTCGAGGAAAAATTCGTCCCCCATGAAGTGCAGGCGAAGGAGCATGCCGCGGAGCGAAGGCTGTTCTTGCTGCAGATCGTGCAGCCGGGCTTGGCCGGTCTGATGGACGGCTCGGTTTCGACACTCGCGCCGCTGTTCGCGGCCGCGTTTGCCACGGGCAATACGTGGGAAACGTTCCTGGTCGGCCTCGCCGCCTCGATCGGCGCGGGGATCAGCATGGGTTTCGCGGAAGGCTTGTCGGATAACGGTTCCCTGACGGGCCGGGGAAGCCCGTGGCTGCGCGGCACCGCGAGCGGCGTGATGACGATGATCGGCGGACTCGGCCACACCTTGCCGTTCCTGATTCCTAATTTCCATCTCGCGATGACGATCGCCATCGCCGTCGTGCTCGTCGAGCTCGCGGCGATCGCGTGGGTGCGCAACCGCTTCATGGATACGCCGATGTTTTCCGCGGCGCTGCAAGTCGTCATCGGCGGACTGCTGGTCTTCGCCACCGGGGTTCTGATCGGCAGTTCCTGACGCCCGCGATCTTACGTGAGAGCTTCTAGCGCACGCGCCGGGGGCCAGCCGACTCCTGTGCTTGACGGGGAGCGGATCGCGGGCGCGTGCGTCAGGCGACGGACACGTCGAGCGCGACGCCGTTGCGCAGCGTCTGGTACACCACGCAATAGCGCTCCGTCAGCTCGAGCAGCTTTTGCCGTTGCTCGGCGGTGGCGTCGGTGTCGAGCGCGATCGAAAGCCGGATACGGCGCAATCCGACCGGCGCATCCTTGGCGACGCCGAGTGTTCCGCGCGGGTCGAATTCGCCCTCGGCGGTGAGCGTGCCGTCGCGAATTTCCATGCCGAGCGACGTCGCGACCGCGGAAAGCGTAACTCCGGCGCAGGCGATCAGCGCCTGCAGCAGCATGTCGCCCGAGCAGGCTTGCAGTCCGGAACCGCCCGTCGACGGATGCAAACCGGCCTCGAGCAGGGCGCGGCCGGTGTCCACGCGGCACGCGACGCCTTCGCCGAGCTTGCCATGGGCCTTGAGGATGACGATGGCGGAGGCGGGATCGTCCCGATAGCGTTGCTTGAGGGGTGCCTGTAGGGCGCGTAGCTCGTCTCGGTTCATGGTAGTGTCGTGTATTAATAGGTATAGAGTAACGTGCAGGCACCCCTTCCCGAGGCTTGCGTGCCCGCGAGTCCAAGTCTGACGCGATCGGATTTGGCAGGCAACCGGGCGCGGCCGAATATCATGGTCGAACCGCAAGGTGCGACGCGGCGGACGTGGGTTGTAGAATACGCCGCGTTGCCGCCCGGCTAACCCTCCTGCGACAAATTTGCCTTATGCACGGATGCCGTAGCGTATGAACGACCGCAAGCGAGCCACCCCGGCGCCCCGCATGGCGAGCGCGTCGGGTTCCTCAACTGTTTGTTGCGCGCATCTCCATGGATGACGGCGCCCATTCGCAAGCGGCGGTGGCCGATCGGCAGGCGATCATCGGCACAATACTCGCGGTGTTGCGCGAACGTACCGGCTATGACTTTTCGCGTTATCGGCCGGCGACCGTCGAGCGGCGCATTCACAACCGCATGATCGCGGCCGGCATCGATTCGCCGGCGGAGTACCTCGCGCTACTCGAATCGACGCCGGAGGAAACGTTCCGGCTCATCGAGCGCCTTACCATCAAGGTGAGCCGGTTCTATCGCAACAACGGTACGTTCGACGTGCTGCGCCAGGAGCTCATTCCCTATCTTGCCGGAGCGCGCGGCGAAATGCCGATCCGGATCTGGAGCGCCGGTTGCGCGTGCGGCGAAGAGGCGTACACGCTCGCGATGTTGCTCGAGGAAGCGGGTCACGCCGGTTTTGTCGAAGCGACCGACATCGATCCTTCGGCCCTTGGCGCGGCGCATGTCGGCTTTTATTCCGAGGAAGCGGTCGCCGAGTTGCCGCCCGATCTGCTCGATCGTTATCTCGAGCGCGCGTCGCAGGGCCGGCGCGCCGGTTACCGGGTGCGCGACGCGCTGCGTCAGCGCGTGCGGTTCTCGCGCCATGATCTGACGTCCCGGGTTTCCATCGCGGACGGGGCGTGCTTCGATCTCGTCTGTTGCCGCAACACGCTCATTTATTTGCAACGCGACGTGCAAGAACGCGCGCTCGGCGCGCTGCGCCGGGCGCTCGCGCCGGGCGGCTTCCTCTGTCTGGGAGAAGCGGAATGGCCCGGGCCGGCGGCGCGGCCGTCGCTTGAACCGTTCCGCCACCAGGCGCGCATCTTTCGCGCCGCCGGGCGGCCGCCCGCCGGAGATGCGTGATGACGTTCCCGCGCGATATGAGCATCGGCAGACGCCTCCTCATCGGGTTCGGCCTGCTGATGCTCTTGCTCGCGGTGTTAATCGGGTTGGTGTTTCACTGGGAAGCGCGTAGCGCAAAAGCGCAGGACGAGGTGGTGCGACGCATTATGCCGTACGGCGAGCGCGCCAATGCCTTGGAGCGCTCGCTTCTGCGCGTCGCCGTCGGCGTGCGGTCTTATCTCGTCAGCCCGGACGCCGGGCGGCTGCAACGCTATCGCGCGCAGGCGAACGCCGCGCGCGAGGCGCTGCGCCGCCTCGAGCAACAGATCGACGATCCGCACAGTGAAGCGGTTTATCGCAAGTTGAAACCGCTGATCGTGCAATATCTGCGCGAGACCGACACCCTCGTCGCGCGCCGCGCCGCCGGGCCGATCGATGCGGCCGAGGAGCAGTCGCTCGCTCGCAAACGCGAAATCTCCGCCGTGGCGCTGCAGGAATTCACCGATCTCCAGGACCAGAGGCTCGCCGCGGCGCTTGCCGCGATGGCGGCCGCCAGGAACAGCACCTCCGACGGTTTGATGATCATATCGATTCTAGCGGCGCTCCTCTTCCTCGTTCTCGCCTATTTCACGGCGCGATCCGTGCGCCAACCGGCGCGGGCGCTGCTGCAAATCGCCTTGGCGCTGAAAGCCGGCGATTGGGCGCCGGCGCTCGCTTGGGCGCCGGCCAGGGACGCTCGCGGAAACGAGCCGCCGCCGCCCCGCAATGAAATGCTGCGGATCGCGCGCGGATTCGGCGCCGCCGCCGCGAGCTTGCGGCGCCGCGACGAACGCGTGCAAGCCGATGTGCGCCTCGCGGTGGCGATGGCGTCGAGCCTGCAAAAGGACGCCGTCGCCGCGGCGGTGCTGCATGACATATTGGAGTACCTGGGTGCCGAGCTCGGTATCGTGTACTGGCGGGAGCCGGGCTCCGACACGCTGGCACCGGTCGCGTGCTGCGGGTTGGGCGGGCAGGCGGGCGCGCTTCGCATCGGCGAGGACATTCCGGGGTGCGCGGCGCGGGACCAACGCCCGGTGGTGACGAAAGATATTTCAAGCGCCACGCCGTTTCGCATCAAGCGCGGCCACGACGAGTTTCTGCCGCAAACGCTCGCAGCGGCGCCGGTCAGTTTTCGCGGCGAGGTACAGGGTGTGCTGCTCGTGGGAGCGCTGCGCCACCTCGACGACGAGGCGCTCGCGTTCCTTACGGCGGCCGGGTTGCAGCTCGGCGTCGGCTTCCAGAACGTGCGCGCGTACGAGGAGGTCGAACGGCTGCTGGCGGACGTGCGCGAGAAGAGCGAACGCATTCAGGCGCAGAATGAAGAGCTACAGCTGCAAAACGAGGAGATCCAGGCGCAGAGCGAGGAGCTGCA
>JAJPKH010000149.1 GCA_021323795.1 Acidiferrobacteraceae bacterium
CCACCCGAGCAGTTCCCGCGCGCGGCCGATATGCGGCTGACGGCGGCGGGGATCGTCGGAGGGCAGCGGGCGGAACACGATCGGCGAGCGCGAATTCGTCAGGCGCTTGATGGCGCGCGCGAGCTCGAGCATCGAGCACTCGTGAGGATTCCCGAGGTTGACCGGCCCGGTCACCTCATCCGGCGTCTCCATGAGCCGCACAATTCCTTCCACCAGATCGGAAACGTAACAGAACGACCGCGTCTGGCTGCCGTCGCCGTACAGCGTGAGCGGCTGATTGCGCAGCGCCTGCACGATGAAATTGGATACCACGCGGCCGTCGCCTTCCTGCATGTACGGGCCGTAGGTGTTGAAGATGCGCGCGACCTTGATGGAAAGTCCGTACTGCCGGTGATAGTCGAAGAACAAGGTCTCGGCGCAGCGCTTGCCCTCGTCGTAACAGGAGCGCGGGCCGACCGGATTGACATTGCCCCAGTAGGATTCCGTCTGCGGATGTTCCGCCGGATCGCCGTAGATTTCGCTCGTCGACGCCTGGAATACTTTGGCGCACAAGTCCACCGCGAGGTCGAGCGCGTTGATCGCGCCGTACACGTTGGTCTTGACCGTGCGCACTGGATCGTATTGATAGTGCATGGGGCTCGCGGGGCAGGCGAGATTGTAGATTTCGTCGACTTCGAGCTCGAGCGGCACGCAGATGTCGTGCGGAATCAGTTCGAACCCGGGAACGTCCGTGAAGTCGGCGATGTTGCGCCGCGTCCCCGTATAGAAATTGTCGACGCAGTACACTTCGTTCCGCTCTTCGAGCAGTCGTGCGCACAAGTGGCGGCCGATAAACCCCGCCCCGCCGGTTACCATGATCCGCTTTGACATGAACCCTCCGTGGCCTTTCGCGCGCGCCGCTTCTCGCATCAAACGTCCGCTTCCGCCTCGGGTCAATGCGGAGGTCTCCGGTTGTCTTCATGCCGGAGCGCTGTAACGTTTCTCGATTTGCTGGCGCAGCAGCTTCCGCGTTTCGCGCGCGGATTTGTCCGGCATACGCTCGATGCAACCGGCTTCCCGCGCGAGGCTCTCGTCCTTGATGACCTCGCGGAACCAGCGGGAATAATCGCCGCGGCGCAGATGATAGAGCCAGGTTGCGTCGTCCACGCCTTCCGCGGACTGTAGGAAGAGCGAGAGGTTTTGCGCGCGCAAATTGAGCTTCCCGTCCGGTCCGCGAAAATAAAAACTCAACTCCGGCGGCAGCTCGCCCTTGGCGTATTTGCGGCGATGGCGCCGGCGCTCGGTGCGCGGCGCCAGGGTTTCCAGGCGCACGGGCGGCTCGTGCCCGCCGCGCAGCCAGAGGAGCGCTTCGCCGCGCGGCAGCGGGTTTTGTTTCCACGCGGGCGCCGGTTCGCCGAGGGCGCCGGTGATGCGGACGAGTGCATCTTGCGGCGCTTCGCCGACGGCGATCACGGTATCGATCAGCGCCAAGACGGGCTTCGCCACGTGATCGGGATAGACCGTGATCCACAACACGCTCGCGAGTCCGGGCGCGAGTAATGTCTCCGCGGCTTTGAGCGACGCCGGCAGCACGTGGTGGCACTCGTCCACGATGATCCAATGCGGCCGGCCGGAGCGCGTGCGCAGGTCGAGCAGCGCGGCGAACAGGCGCGCGAAGAACCGCGGCCGGTCCTCGATCGTAATGGCGAGCAGGTTGACGACGGCGTTCTCGCGCGGATCGTGCAACAGCTTCAGAACCTGTTCGATATCGGGCGGCTGGTCGGAGCGCCCGAAGCTCACGCAATCGAGCGTACTGTAATCGCCCTCCGGGTCGATCACGCAGTATTGGTAACCGCGTTCGGCCAGCCGCTCGAGAAACGCGGTGGCGAACGTGGACTTGCCGCCGCCCGAGGCGCCGGTCAGCAGTACGTTCGGACCATACGGCGCGAGCGCGCGCTCGGCGCCGTCGGTGCGTCCGAGCGAAATGCCGTGGCGCGCCAATTTCGGCGTGAGGTCGGCGAGATCGTTCGCGAGCAGTTTGTCGATGAGCTCGCGCACGCCGGCGCCGTGGTCGGCCGTAGTCACCCAGTCGGCCTGTTTCTTGAGCGAGGGCAGGGCGTTCGCGACCGCGACCCCGCACTCGCAGAGCGCCAACAAGTGCAAGTCGTTCTCGGCGTCGCCCACCGCGACGGCGTTATGCGCGGACAGTCCCACCTCCTGCAACGCCGCCGCGAGCCCGGTCGCCTTGGTGATGCCCGCGGGCAATACCATGACCGCGCCCTTGTTGAAGATCACCTGGTGTTCAAGCCCGAGGGCGCGGATGGCGCCGAGCACTTCCGCTTCGTGCGGTTCCCAGGCGGCGATAATGACGCGCCCGACCGAAAGCGGCGCGACGCCGGCCGTCCGCAACCGTTGCACCAGCGCCGCGGGCGCGGGTTCACCGAGCAATCGTTCGCGGCGGCCGGCCGGCGCGTATAGCAGCGCACCGTTCTCGGCGATCACGCGCTCGAACAAATCGAGATGCGGAAAAACGCGCCCGAGATCGTCGAGCTCGCGCCCTGTGACGAGCATCAACCGCCGGCCGGATTCGCGCAGGCGCCGTAACGCCTGCACGGTGCTTTGGTCGACGACGCCGTCGTGGGCGAGCGTTCCGTCATAATCGCAGGCGAGTACGTGATAGCGCATCGGTTCCTTCCGTTCGTCCGACCGTTATTAATCGAGCGCGCTTGGGGCGCTGGTGATGTAATAACCGGTCGATGTATTAAACGTTACTCGCGGGTGTTGACCCACGGCGAGTGACTTTCCTCTGGCGACGCAAAAGATCAATGCGCCGGGAACATAGTTAGACAGCCGCAGGCCGGCCCGTAAGGGCAAAGTCGAGGGAGGGACTTTGCAACGCCCAGTGCGACCAAAAATATTCACCTGCCGGAAACGAGGTTTCCTGATCACATGAGGGACGGCAGGCGAAGTCCGAGCTGTGCGACTCTCGATCCTACGGTATCTGAATGCGCTCTATCTCGGGGGGTTCACCTCATGCCGGGCGGGCATGAAGTGTAGTGGAGAATAGCGCGGTGGGATGGCCATGCGGGCAATTGTTGTTCGAACTCAAAATCGCCCGAATACATTTCTCGGCTCTCGACGGCATCAAATCGTTAAGGGCGGCGCCGTCGGCACCGCGCTCTGGTTGCGCCGCAGCGGCCGCCTTCTCGGCCGACGTCATCGCAGGCACCCGATCGAGGTGACCCACGATTTCGCCGGCCCTGTTACGACCGGGCTTTTCTCCGTTTTGGGCGCCGGTCGATCCTTCCGACGTCAAACGCTTGCGTCAGGCCTGACTCTGATTTGCTCGCGGGGCGACGTGGCAAGCGCCCAGAGCGCACCCATGACCACCAACACGCCGAGGATAATGTGGTTCCAGGCGGCACCGCGTTCAGCGCGATAGAACGTCAGAACGAACGGCGAGATGACCAGCCAGATGCCGATCGCCAGCTCTACCCATTCTTCCCAGCGTCGGTAAGCCGCCAGGGCCGCCCATGCGAAGGCGACGACGAGCACGCCGAAGATGTACGAATTCCACGCCGACACGCCCTCGGTGGACGCGTAACCGGCCATCCAAAACGGCGAAACGAACAGCCAGATACCAAGAATCAACAGCACCCAGTCCTGCCAACGTCGTGTATACATAGTAACCTCCTGGTATTTAGTGATTTCGCAATTTTTTTGAAAAGAGCGGGCGCGCGGAGTTCCGTGTTCATCGACCCGCTTACCGCCACGACGCGCCGATAGGCACTCGATTTATCGCAAGCGCAAACGGCGCCCGTTGCGCCGCCACGCCAACCCCGCAATGAAGGCGCCCGTTGCCACCGCAAGCGCGCCGCGCAGCAACTCGTTGCGGTGCATGTTGAGCGTCAGCTGCCAGTTCCAGCGACGTGCGCGTGCGTCGAAGCGGCCGTGCGCGCCATGATCGCCGGCGACGGGTTCGAACAAATTGTCGCGACGATTCGGAGATAGCGCTTCGTTCGTCATCTGACCGCTGTAGCCGACGCGCGCCGCGAGACGATCGAGCAGCCACGGGACGACGCGCTGGCCGAGAATGGCCTGCACCGCGGAGGCGCCGACCCAGACTTCGCGGCGGCGCTGGCTTGCCGCCCACACGATGGCGTCCGCCGCCATTTCCGGTTGATAAATCGGCGGCACCGGTTGCGGGCGTCTCTCGATATGAGCCCGGCCCCAGTCGAACTGCGGCGTGTTGAAGGCGCAGAGCTGCACCATGGTCAGATGCACGTTGCTGCGGTCGTGCAGCAGCTCGCAGCGCACGGCGTCGGTGAAACCGCGGATCGCGAACTTGGCGCCGCAATACGGCGCCTGCAACGGAATGGCGCGATACGCGAGCGCCGAACCGACCTGCACGATGACGCCGCGGTTGCGCGCGCGCATGCGCCGCAACGCGGCGCGCGTGCCGTTCACGGTGCCGAGATAAGTCACGTCGGTCGCGCGTCGATATTCTTCGGGGGTGATATCCATGAAGGGCGAGAACACCGTCACCATCGCGTCGTTCACCCATACATCGATCGGTCCGAGTTCCTGCTCGGTGCGCTCGGCGGCGGCCTCGACCTGCGCCGCGTCCGCGACGTCGGTCGGAATGACGAGCGCGCGCCGCCCGAGCGCTTCGACGTCGCGCCTCGCGCCTTCGAGCCCGTCTTTACCGCGCGCGAGCAGGACGACGTTCGCGCCTGCCTTGGCGAACGCGCGCGCGGTGGCGCGACCGATGCCGGCGGACGCGCCGGTGACGACTACGACTTTGTGCTCTTCCATGAGAATCAGCCTCCAACGTGTGTGGCGAAACCGGCGCCGAGTATCGCGCCATAGACCGCGTGCCCGATGAGCGTGGTCAGCGGAGTGCGATAACCGTAATTGAGTCCCAAAAATCCCGGCGGTTCCAGCCGCCGCTGTCCGCTCGGGCCGTCATATTCCGTCGCCATGCGCGGATGCAGATGCGGCAGCACCGGCAAAACGGCGGTGAGCAGGAACAGACCGTGCAACGTGCCGAGGAGGGCGCCGATCCACCAATTGGCCCGCCCGATGTGCGCCATCACCAAAAAATAAATGAATCCGAATGTGAAGCCGCCCGCCATGTAGAAGAGCGATCCGAATGTCGTCGCGCGGCGGCGGTTGCCGGTGAAGAGCGTGCCGACCAGGAAAGGCAGGCTGAGGCGCGACAGGCCGAGGCCCTGGCTTCCCGAAAGAATCGTGGTCAAGGCCATGGTGCCGATCAGCGACCACAACAGAATCGGTTCGAGCCGCGAGAAGGCGAACGGAATATTGGTCATGCCGCGTCCCGCGCGACCCGCTCGACATCGGCAAGGCTCAAGGCCGCGATGATCAGGCCAACGTGGCTGAACGCCTGCGGGAAATTCCCGAGCGCCGCGCCGCTCTCCGGTTCGATCTCTTCGCTGTACAGGCCGACGTCGTTGGCTCGGGCGAGCAAGCGTTCGAAGCGTTGCTGCGCGAGTTCTGCCTGACCGGCGCGTATCAGATAGTCGACAGCCCAGAAACTCGAAATCACGAAGGCGCCTTCTTGTCCGGGCAAACGGTCGGCGCCGATGGGATAGCGATAGAGCAGGTCGCCGTGTCCGAGCGCGCGCTCGATACAGGCGAACGTGGCGCGCAGCCGCGGGTCGTGCGTGGGCTTGTAGTTGTAGCGCGACATGAGCAGCAGACTCGCGTCCGGCACGGCCGCATCGAAAAACGCGCTATAGGCGCCGAGCTCCTCGTTGTAGCCGCGGGTCTCGATGGCCTGCACGATCGCTTCGCGTTCCGCGGCGAAGCGCTCGGCGGGAATGCGGATCTTGCCGCCCGCGTGCAGCCGCAACAATCGGTCGAGCGCGACCCAGCACATGAGCTTCGAGTACGTGTTGTGCTGCGGGCCGCCGCGTATTTCCCAGATGCCATGGTCGGGCAAGCGCCATAGTTCGCACACGGCCTCGCCCAATCCGCGCAGAAAGCGCGCTTCATCCACATCGAGCTCGCCGCCGTGCTTGACGTAGTCATACGCCGCCAGGATCACGCTGCCGTAAGCATCGAGCTGCAATTGCTCGTGCGCGCCATTGCCGATCCGCACCGGGCGCGATCCGCAATAGCCTTCCAGATGATCCAGGCTGCTTTCGGTGATTTCCGTTTCGCCGTAAACGTCGTACAGCACTTGCAGCCGCGGGCGACTGAGGCGCGTGGTGTGCAGCAGCCAGCCGAGAAAGGCGTCACCCTCGGTGTGATAGCCGAGATCCATGATGGCGCCGAGCGTCAGCGACGCATCGCGCAGCCAGCAGTAGCGATAGTCCCAGTTGCGCACGCCGCCGAGCGACTCCGGGAGCGATGTGGTGGCCGCCGCCACCACCGCGCCGGAAAGCTCGTACGTGAGCAGCTTCAACGTGACCATGCTGCGCACCACCGCGTCTCGATAGGGGCCGCTGTAATTGCAGCGATGCGCCCATGCCTGCCACCACTGCTGTGTCGCGCACAGCCGGCCGTCGGCGTGCTCGCCGAGCGGCATCACTACCCCGATGTCCGCCTTCACGAAGTTGAGCGAGAGGTAACGTTTCGCGCCCCGGGACAGTCGCACGCGTCCGCGCAAATCGATGCCGCCCGGATCGAGGTACAGGGGAATGTCCGTGTTGAGGAGATAGAGCCCGTCGCGGTCCGAGCACGCCCAGCCGCAGGCACCGCGACCTTTCAACGCGACCCGTCGCCGCGCGTAGTCCGGCCGCGGCGCGTAGTGAATCTCGATGTCCACTTCTCCCTGCAACACTTCGAGTGCGCGAAGCACTTCGCGTTGCGGCTGCAATTTGTCGGCGTAGCGCTCGTCGACGAGGATCGGCATCGCGTCCGTGAGTTGCAGCACGCCGGTCGGCGTGCGAAACGTGGTTTGCAGCACCGGCGTGTCGCCGAGATAGCGGCGCGTGCTGGTGTAGGCGTCCACGGGACGCACGGCGAAGCACCCGCCGCGGCGCTGGTCGAGGAGCGCCGCGAATACGGAGGGGCCGGAAAAATGCGGCAGGCACAGCCAATCGATGGAGCCGCGCGAAGAGATGAGCGCCGCGGCGCGGCAGTCGCCGATCATGGCGTAGTCGCCGATCGGCGGATATGGCGCGGCGCCGGGTACGGCCATTGCCGGCTGATGCAGAGCTTCCGCCTCCATGCGGTGCGCCTACCTCAAAGTCAGTGGGGAATATTTCGGCGTTTCGTCGCTTCGATTCTCGCACACGTCGGCGCGCGGCAGAACGCGGTGTTTGCTGGATGAACCGATCGTGACCTCCTCATCGGTGTTCCGGAAATATCCGCCGCAATAAGTTGACGAGCGTTTTCTGTTCCGCGGGACTCAAGTGGCGTGTTAGGCGCCGCTCGTGCTCGAGCACGAGCGGTTTCAGCCGTTGCAATAAGCGCCTTCCTTCTGCTGTCAGAAACAGCGCTTTGGAGCGCCGATCGCCGTTGGCGGCGCGGCGCTGCACCAGCTTCATCGTTTCGAGATTGTCGATCACGCTGACGACGCTTGAGCGGTCGAGGTGAACCGCTTTGGCGAGTTCGGTTTGTTTCATGCCGGCGTTGGCGTCGATCAGTACCAGTACGCCGAACAGACCGGGGCTGATGGGATACGGTTGCAGCGTCCGCTTGAGGTCTTTGAAGATCGCGAGCTGCGCGAGCCGCAGCTGGTAGCCGACGAGATCGGGCAACAGGCCGCGGTCGATCCGGTCCGTATCGTCGCTGTCCAGAACCTTCTTAAGCGGTATGGCCATGCGCTCTCTGTGAAAAATCCTTTGGGCGATGATAGGGACGAAAAGGAGGATATCAAATTGTTTGATGTCCACCAATTTTTCGATTAGGCTGTAGTGCGATTGAGCCGAGGCAGCCGCGCGGAGATCCGGTGACCGCCAGCATTCGCATTTTGACCGAGCCGCCGCAAACGATAGCGGCGATGACGGGCGAGACGATTTTGACGAACGCGCTGCAAGCCGGCGTTTCGTTTCCGCACAACTGCCAGTCCGGCAACTGCGGCGCCTGCAAGTGCGAGCTGATCGAAGGCGAGGTGCTGGAGCTGCCGTACTCGGAATATGCCCTGAGCGCCGAGGAGCGCGCGCGTAATCTGATTCTCGCTTGCCGCACGCAGGTGTGGGGCGACTGCACGGTGCGCCTGCTCGACGCGGAAGAGGTGGTGCTGCACCCCTCGCGCGTGATGCGCTGCCGGTTGATGGAAATGCTCGACGCGACCTACGACATCAAAGCGCTGACACTCGCTGTCGAAGCCGGCGGCCCGTACGCCTTTTCCGCCGGCCAGCACGCGCGCTTGAAATTCGCCCCCGGCATTCCCGAGCGCAACTATTCCATGGCGAATCATCCGGCGGACGATGCGCTCGAGTTCCACGTGCGTGCGGTGCCGCGCGGACAGGCAAGTGGTTACGTGTTCACCAGCCTGCATGTCGGCGCCGAAGTCAAAGTTTCCGGGCCGCTCGGCAACGCGTATCTACGCGAGAACCACAAGGGACCGATTTTGGCGGTCGCGGGCGGGAGCGGCATGGCGCCGATCAAGTCGATCTGCGCGACGGCGCTGCGCGCGAACCCCGAGCGGCGGATTCACCTTTATTTCGGCGTGCGCGACGAGCACGACGTGTATCTCGAGGACTATTTGCACGAACTCGCGCGACAGCATCCGAACTTTTCGTTCGAGATCGCGCTATCGCAACCGCTGCAGAAGACGGCGCGCCGCCACGGCCTGATTCGCGACGCCATCGCCGCCGACTTCACGTCCTTCGACGGTTTCAAAGCCTATCTCGCCGGGCCGCCGCCGATGGTCGAGTCCGTTCAGCACTTGCTGCTCGACAAAGGCATGCCGCTTCGCGACATCCACGCCGATGCGTTCTACAGCCAGGCCGAAGACGCTTTTAATGTCTCTTAAGTAAGCTGGTTATCATGGCGAACAACAACAACGAAAAAATTCTCGATGGAAGGGCTGCCATCGTCACCGGCGGCGCGCGCGGTATCGGTCTCGCCGTCACGCGGCGCCTGCATGAAATGGGCGCGGCCGTGGTCGTCGCCGACAGCGGCGTGTCGATCGCGGGTGAAAATCCGGACGCCGCCGTCGCCGAGAAAGTGAGCGCCGAATTGGGAGCGCGCGCGGCGGCATTCACCGACGATATCGCGGACGCCGCCGCGGCGCGGGCGGCCGTCGAATTGGCGATCACGAAGTTCGGCGGCCTCGATATCGTCGTGAACAATGCCGCGATCCTGCGCGACGGTTTCATCTTCAAGAGCGTCCCGGCCAATTGGGACGCCGTCATCCGCACCAACCTGAGCGGGCCTTTCTACGTCCTCGCCGCCGCAACGCCGCACCTGCGGGAACAGGCGAAGGCGGGCCGCGCTTCCGGACGCATCATTAATATCACCTCGTCCGCGGGCCTCTACGGCAACTTCGGCCAGTCCGCGTACGCCAGCGCGAAGGCGGGGCTGCTCGGGCTGACGCGCGTGGTCGCGATGGATATGGCGCGCTCGGGCGTCACCTGCAACGCGATCGCGCCGTTCGCCGCCACGCGCGTGACGGAAACCATCCAGCCCGCCAACGAAGCGCAGGCCAGGTACAAGGAACGGGCGCTGAAGATCGCGCCCACGTTCGTCGCGGAACTCGTGGCTTATTTATGCTCGCCGGCCGCGCAGCGGATTTCCGGGCAGTTGTTGGGCGTGCGCGGGCGCGAAGTGTTTTTGTTTTCCCAGCCGCGCCCGATCGAAAAAACCGTGATGCCGGCGGAGGGATCCGTCGAAGCGAGCTTGACGCAAGCGTTCAAGGAACGTTTTGCCGGGAAACTGATCGACCTCGCGACCGACCTCGAAGTCTTCAACACCGAACCTGTTATTTAGGAGTCGATACTATGGCCACCGTCTATCACGAAGTGAAAACCGCCGCCGATCTCGCCAAGGAGCCGGAAGAATACCGCACGGCGGTGAGCAAGATCGTCGTGAGCCACGCGGTCAACGAGCTGTACGGCGCGCAGGTGTTCGACGAACCCGCCATCGCGCTCGCGCCCACTCCTTATGCCAAATGGCTCACTTGCCGTATCGCGATGGAGGAGTACCATCATCACGTGCGTTTCAAGGGGCTGGCGGACGAAATAGGCATCTCGCCGGACGCGACCGACCCCAAGAACAAGAAGCCCTTGTCGATTTTCGGCTTCCAGATGAAAACGTGGCCGGAGTTTTGCGTCATCAAAATGCTGGCGGACCTCGCGGAAATCCTACAGGTCGAGGATCTGCTGCACTGCACGTTCGTGCCGCTGCGCAACATCGGCCGCATCACCATGCCCGAGGAGAAATTCCACGCGTCCTTCGGCAAGGATTTCTGCACCGAGCTGTGCAAGACCGAGGAAGGGCGGCGCCAGGTGCAGCAAGCGATCGACGACTACGCGCCGTTTCTCCCGCAGTTCTTCGGCGCGAGCGGCTCGAAGAACAACGAGATCTATCGCAGGTACGGTTTGAAGGAACGCAAGAACGAGGAAATGCGCGAAGACTTCTTGAACCGCGCGCACGCCGTCGTCGCGGAGCTCGGCCTGCGCTTACCGGAGCTCAAGGCCGCCTAGCGGACGGGTGCACGTAGCCCAATTGGAGAAAGGAGGTACGCTCATGGCATCCATACAACCGCAACCCGTGTCCGAGCGCGCGGCGTTTTACCAGCGCATCGACAAGGAGAACCTGACCCCACTGTGGGAGGTTTTGAGCGCGTTGGTGCCGCCGCAGCCCGCCACGCCGTGCGTGCCGGCTTTGTGGCGCTACAACGCCGTGCGTCCTTACTTGATGGAAGCGGGGCGGCTCATTACGGCGCGCGAAGCGGAACGGCGCGTGCTCATTCTGGAAAATCCCGGTTTGCGCGGCGCTTCGTCCATCACGCATACGTTGTATGCCGGCCTGCAATTGATACTTCCCGGGGAAGTGGCGCCGAGCCATCGGCACACGCAGTCCGCGTTGCGTTTCATCATCGAGGGCACGGGCGCATACACGGCCGTCGACGGCGAACGCACCACGATGCACCCGGGCGACTTCATCATTACTCCGTCGTGGACGTTCCACGATCACGGCAATCCGGCAAAGGAGCCGGTGATCTGGCTCGACGGATTGGATATTCCCATGGTCGCGTTCTTCGACGCCGGTTTCATGGAAAAGTATCCGGCCGAGTCGCAACCGGTCACTAAAGTCGAAGGCAGCGCGCTCGCGCGCTACGGCGCCAATATGCTGCCACTCGAATACGCGCCGACGTCGCGTACCACGCCGATTTTCTCGTATCCCTACAACCGCTCGCGCGAAGCGCTCGAGCAGTTGCGGCGCAACAGCGCGCCGGATGCGTGGCACGGTGTCAAGATGCAGTACATCAACCCGGCCACCGGCGGCTACGCGATGCCGACCATCGGGGCCTTTATCCAGCTCCTGCCGAAAGGTTTTCGCGGCAAGCGCTATCGTTGCACCGACGGCACGGTCTACAACGTGGTCGAGGGCAAGGGCCGTTCGCGCATCGGCGATCAAGTATTCGAGTGGGGGCCGAAGGACATCTTCGTCGTGCCTTCATGGTGCAAGGTTGCGCACGAGGCCGATGACGAAGCGGTGCTGTTCAGTTTCTCCGACCGCCCCGTGCAGAAGGCGATCGGATTGTGGCGCGAGGAGCTCGAGGCCTAGCGCATGCTAAATAAGGCCCGTTCGCACCGAGCGCGAGCGTCAGTCGCGCTTCGACAAGCTCAGCACGAACGGGAGGCGAATTGCCGGCGGAACGGGACGGCAACTTCATGAGTCGGCCGTCTTTCAGGTGGCGCGATTGATGGCGCGATGAGCGATTGGTTTTTCATGCTCGGCGAATCGCTGAACGGTTCCGAGCGGCGACAGGCGGCGGATTATCTGCACGGCCTCGGCATCGACGACGAAATTCCGGTCGTGAGCGTAACCGACTGGGACCAGGCGCGGCGCGCGATTTCGCATCCGCAGTGGGATCGACGCTGGTGGGACGCCGAGCAGGCGGAGAAGCGGCGCCTGTATGAAAAGGCGAAGGTGCGGCTGCCGGACGCGGAGTTGCTCACCGCGTTGTCGCGCGCCGTGACATCGGTCACTGAAACCGTGCACGGCGCCGCGGCGGTGGAAGCCGCGCGCCGCGGTTGCGCCGATGCCGGATTGATTCGCGCCGCG
>JAJPKH010000070.1 GCA_021323795.1 Acidiferrobacteraceae bacterium
ATGACGAAGCTCATCGCCAAGGCGGGTGTGCCGGCGACGAGCAGCACATGCACGACGGCGGCGACGGTCCGGGGGCGCCGCAGCGGGCTGCCGGCGAGCACCGGCAGCAGTTGCATGAAGGCGCCGAGCATAACCAGGGTCAGAAAGCCGAGTGTCAGCAGGTGGGTAGCGGCGAGTAATGCCGGGCTCCAGCGCGAGCCGAGCGTGGACGGGCCGCCGACCAACAGCACGATCGCCGCGGCGGCGCCAAAAACGGGTGCGGTAAGAAAGAAGCGCAACGGAACGTGGAAGGGCGGCGCTTGATCCAGCCGCAAGCCGGCGTTCATTTCGCCGCCGCCGGATCACGCGCGTCACCGGCGGCCGTGTGCCAGATGACGATTTCGTACTCGGTCACGCGACCGCGCTGCGTGTCCCAACTGAATCCGTGCTCTTGCAGCCACGGATAAAGGAGCAACGGCTCGCGGTGATGCAGCACCCGCAGGCGGTCGCCGGGAGCGAGCGTTTCGAGCGCGGCCAGGACGCGCTCCAGCGGTTCGCACGGCGGCAGATCGCTGACGTCGAGCACGTGTTCGTTCATGATCCGCCGACGCCGTTGGCCTCGAGCTCCGCGATCAGTGCGTTTTTCTCCGGCGTCAGGGCTTGCTCCATCATCGGATAGAGCATGTTTTCCTCCTTGACGTTGTGCTGTTGCAGAAGCATGAGCAAGGTCTCCGCGAGACCGAGATATTGCTTCGCCTCGCGCCGCTCGAGTGCGGCCTGCATCTTGTCGAAAAGCTCGCGCATCATTTGGTGTTCGGTCCGCATAACCTCGGTCGGACCGGAGCGCATGCCGGTCTTGTCCTCGAACTTCGGGAACAACAGCTTTTCCTCGACGGACAAATGGCGCTCGGTTGTTTCGCGAAAGCGCGCGAAGCCGGTCGCCGCCGCGGCGAAATCGTCGCGCGCCACGGCGGCCTCGGTGTCGGCGAACAGCCGGTCGCAGTACTGATGATCGTGCGTGAGCATTTCCTGTAATGAATCAAATTTCATATCGGTACCCATTACCCCGTAAACGCCGCTATCCCCGTCATCGCCCGTCCCAAAATCAACGCATGCACATCGTGCGTCCCCTCATACGTATTCACCACCTCGAGATTCACCAGATGGCGGATCACCCCGAACTCATCGGAAATCCCATTGCCCCCGTGCATGTCGCGCGCGAGGCGCGCGATCTCGAGCGCCTTGCCGCAGGAGTTGCGTTTCAGGAGGGAGGTGATCTCCGGCGCCGCCTTGCCTTGATCCTTCAGACGCCCCAGGCGCAGGCACCCTTGAAGCCCGAGGGTGATCTCCGTCTGCATATCCGCGAGCTTCTTCTGGATCAGCTGATTCGCCGCGAGCGGGCGGCCGAACTGCGTGCGCTCCAAGGTATAGCGCCGCGCCGCGTGCCAGCAGAACTCCGCCGCCCCGAGCGCCCCCCAGGCAATCCCATAGCGCGCGGCATTCAGGCAAGTGAAGGGACCTTTGAGCCCCGAGACCCCCGGGAGCTCGTTCTCCGAGGGCACGAACACCTGATCCATCACGATCTCCCCGGTAATCGAGGTCCGCAGGCCCACCTTCCCATGAATGGCCGGGGCCGAGAGCCCCTTCATGCCTTTCTCCAGGAGATACCCCCGGATCACCCCTTCCTCGTTCTTGGCCCACACGAGAAAGACATCCGCGATCGGGGAGTTGCTGATCCACATCTTCGCGCCCGAGAGCGTGAACCCCCCGGGGGCCCGCCGGGCCCGGGTCTCCATCCCGCCCGGATCCGACCCGTGGTTCGGCTCGGTCAACCCGAAGCAGCCGATCAACTCCCCCCGGGCGAGCTTCGGGAGGTATTTCTCCTTCTGCGCGTCGCTCCCGAACTCATAGATCGGGAGCATGACGAGGGAGCTCTGCACGCTCATCATCGAGCGATAGCCCGAGTCCACCCGCTCGATCTCGCGGGCAATCAACCCGTAGCAGACATAGTTCAGCCCCGCCCCCCCGTACGCCGGGGGCAGCGTCGGCCCGAGTAACCCGATCTCCCCCATTTCGCGAAAGATCGCGGGATCGGTGCGCTCGTGGCGAAACGCCTCGAGCACCCGGGGCATGAGGCTCCCCGCGCAGTACGCCTGCGCGGCGTCGCGGATCAGGCGCTCGTCTTCGCTCAGTTGTTCTTCGAGGAGGAAGGGGTCGGACCAGTTGAACGTCGGAGCGGATCGTTTCGCCCGCGCACCCGTGTCGACTTCGTGGTTTCCGAATAGAGTCATTTGGGTTTCGCCATCACTTGTTCGGCGAACGTGTCGTCGAATAGCGCCCCTTGAGCGACGAGCTGGCGATACTTGACGAAATCGATCACGTCCTTGCCGGTTTCTTTCTTTGACGCGAAGGCATTGAAGCCGAGCCAAGCCTCGTGATTCATATTGGCGGCGAGCCAATGACGGTTGGCGAGCTTCATCTGGTCCCAGAAAAATTTCTTCTTGGCGCGGATGCCGTCGATCGACTTCATCAGGCAATGCGGGAACAGATTGGTGAACTTCCAGATAATGGCGTTCACTTCCTTGTCCAACAGTTCGAAGTCGATCTGGGACTGCGCCATCAGTTCCTTCGCCTTGATTGCCTGGTCTTTTCCCACCGGCTCGCCATAGACGATTTCACCGTCGGCCACGTACGTGTCGGTGCGCACGAGCGGGTTACGAATCCAGCGCTCGTCGTTTTTTAATACCGGAACCGCCGCCGTAATGAGGCCCTTGGCCTTCATTTTGTACGCGCTCCACGTTTCGCACGAGATGCAGTTGTACATGGCGTCTTCGAGGGACAAGAACCACGGAAGAAAATCGGTCGATCCGCCGTCCGGCGCCGAGCCGTGCTTGGGACCGGCTTGGCCATAGACGGCGAGATCGGAGGAGATCGTCAGATCGGTCGCCATGCCGATCTCCTGGCCGCCGGCGACGCGCATGCCGTTGACGCGGCAGATCACGGGTTTTTTGCAGTTCAGGATGCCGTCCACCATGGCGTTGAACAAATCCATGTACTCGCCGTATTCGTTCGGGCGGCGCGAATAGTAAGCCGCATATTCGGCGGTGTTGCCGCCGGTGCAAAACGCCTTGTCGCCGACCGCGGTGAACACGACCGCCACGATGCGGCGATCGGAGGACGCTTTTTGAAAACCGGCGATCACGCCCTTTACCATTTCGGTGGTATACGAATTGTACTGCGCCGGGTTGTTCAACCAGATCCAGGCGGAATAGAGTCCCTCGGCCTCCCGGCCGCCGGCGTCGACGATCGGGCGCTCCTCATAAATGACGCCCGGCGCTTCGCGGCGGAAATGACCGTCGTCGAGAAGCTGATGGTTTTTCAGCTTGTCGTCGCGGCGTAACCAATTCATAGCCATTGTTGTCTCTCCTGATTGCGTTGCGTTCGCTCAGAAATCCGGTGTCAGCACCACGCGTTTCTTAAGCGCGCCGTGATGCGCGTCCTCGAAGACGCGTTGAATCTCGCGCATGGGCAGGACCTCGACGAAGGGTTCCAGCGCGATCTTCCCGTTCACGCACATTGCCAATACCTCCGGATAGGCGGAGGGCGGGCAACCCCACGTGCCGATCAGTTCCGCGTCGAAAGCCATGAGCTTGGAGAGCATGTAGGACGTCTCGTCGGTGCCGAAACCGACCACGACCAGCGTGCCGACGAAGGAGAGCAGCGCCAGCGCCAGCTCCTGTCCGGGCTTGGTGCCCGTGACCTCGAAAATTTTCCAGCCGTAGTTGGCCGGCAGACGGTTTTCCTTGCAATAACTCTTGAACAGCTCTTTCACTTCCTTCGGGTTTTTGCCCTTGGGGTTGATTGTGAAATCGGCCCCGTAGCCTTGCATGAAGCGCAGCTTCTCGTCGTTGATGTCGATGCCGATCACCGCCTTGGCGCCCATGCCTTTTGCGACCTGAGTCATGAAACCGCCGACGCCGCCGGCGGCGCCGATGACGATGACGAGATCGCCGGGCTTCACGCGGGCGCGCCGCGCCGCTTGATAAGGTGTGGTGACGGCGTCGGCGATCACCGCCAGATGTTCTAGGCGCATGCCCTTGCGATCGCCGACGGCGCACAAGTCCCGCGCCGGCGCCGGAATGTGGCTCGCGAACCCGCCGTAGATGCCCATCGAGTTGCCCGGCATTTTCTGGTTGAGGCAACGGTTCGGCCGGCCCATGCGGCAGATGTCGCAATCGTTGCAAGGCAGCACCGCCGGTACGATGACTTCTTTCCCGCGCAACGCGGAGTCGCCGGCCACGACGACGCCGACGATTTCATGGCCGAGGATGAGCGGCGGTTTTTGAATCGTCGGCACGCCCATGTAGAAATAGGAGAGATCCGTATGGCAGACGCCGCAGCCTTTGATCTCGACCAGCACTTCGCCCGGCTGGAGCGCCGGCATCGGAATTTCGGCGCGCACCAGTTTGCCGGGTGCGGCCATCTGCCAGGCTTGAATGGTTTGCGGAATCATTTGCGCTCCTACTGTCATCGGTTTTTCCACACGGGTTTGCGCTTCTGTAGGAAGGAGGTCAGCCCCTCCCGGGCGTCTTCGGTCGCCATCAGCTCTTGCAGATAAATCCGGTCGGCGCGCGCGAGCCCATCGAGGAACGGCCGGCCCTGCGCCTCGCGCAGCGCCTTCTTGGTCAGGATCAGCACCGTCCGCGACAACGCAAGAAACCGATTCACGTACGCGCGCGTCTCCGCGGCGAAATTTTCCTGGGGAAATACTTTGGTGACGAGTCCGCACTGCAAGGCTTCGTCGGCGCTCAGGCTTTCGCCGCCGAGCACCAGCTCATACGCCTTGCCGCGGGCAATGAGTTTGGGTAGCAGCGCCGCCGCGACGGGCGGAAATACGCCGAGCTTGATTTCCGGCTGGCCGATCTTCGCGTGGCTCGCCGCAATCACCATGTCGCAGCTGATGGCGAGCTCGCCGCCGCCGCCGAGCGCCACGCCGTTCAAGGCGGCGATCGTCGGGATGGGCATCTCGTCCACGCGGCGGAAAATGCCACTGAACGTATGAATCATGCGTTCCACTTTGTCCGGCGTGTGATCGGCGACTTCCACGCCCGCCGAAAACGCCTTCGTGCTGCTGCCGGTGATAAGGAGCGCTTTCGCCTCGTGATCCGCCGCGGCCGCTTCGAGCGCTTTTTGAAGCTCCTCCATCGCGGCGATATCGAGCACGTTGTAAGGCGGCTTATTAATAGTGAGCGTGATCAAGCCGGCGTCGCTGCTATAGGTAATGAGCTTGTCGTTCGCCATGGTCGCTCCTAAAACAAGTCGTCCAGCTCGCTCGATCCGCCGCCCGGCATCTTACCGTACTGCTGCAAGTAGGCCTGGATCAGCTGGCTCTCGCGCTGGGTGTACATCGGCGCTTCTTCGTAGACGAAGTGCTTGGCCGCCTGATTTTTGCCCAACTGTTCCACCAGCCCGGCGCGAATATTTTCCGTTCCCTTGATCATCAGGACGTTCTTGTCCGCATCGAGCAACTGGAACACCCCGGCCGCCGCGGTGACGGCGGCGACGGTGGAATCGGTGAAATCGAGCCACGCCTCGGGCGGCAACACCATGTCCTGGATTTTCGCCGCGAGGTTGCACTTGAGGCAGCGGCTCGCCTCGAAGCGGGCCATCGCGTCGTCGTAACCTTTTTCGATCTCGTCCCAATTGGCGCGCGCGCCCGGCGCGAGCATGATCGGATGAACCTTGCGGCGCTGATTGAAACCGTCCTCGCGGCCGATGTGCGGGTCGGTGTCCCAGTCATCCGGCAGGAGCTTCTCCTCGATGTCGCCGTCGCCGCCGAGCTGCCTGTCGATCGCCGCCGCCGCGATGCGTCCTTGGGCCACCGCGTCGATCAACGTCGCCGGTCCGAGCACGCAGTCGCCGCCGGCGTACACGCCGGGGCGACTGGTGAGCAGGGAATCCTCGCGTACGGTGATGCGACCGCGGGCGTCCGTCTGTACGCCGAAGCCCGCGAATTTTTTCGGATGCTGGCCGACCGCGGCGATGACGAGATCCACCTCCTCGGTGAACTCGCTGTCGGGCACCTCGATCGGCCGGCGGCGGCCGGAGGCATCCGCTTCGCCGAGCTGCATCTTGGCGTAGGTGATTTTCAATCTCGACGTGCCCGCGGGATTCGCCTCGATCTTCTTCGGCGCGAGGAGAAAGCGCAGGTTGACGCCTTCATCGATGCAACCCTGGATCTCTTCTTCCCGCGCCGGCATTTCGCCGCGGGTGCGCCGGTAAATCATGTCGACGACGTCGGCGCCGAGGCGGCGCGAGGAGCGCGCATTGTCGGTGGCGACGTTGCCGCCGCCGATTACGGCGACGTGCTTGCCGGTGGAGACGCCGGCGCCGGGCGTATTGACGAGCCGCATGGTGGCGGCGCGCAGGTAAGTCGGGCTGTCGAGAACTTGCGGAAGATCATCGCCCGGCACGCCGAGCTTGTCGCCGTCCTCGCAACCGGTGCCGATGAACACGGCCTCGAAGCCCTGCGCGAACAGGTCGTCGAGACTTTCGACGCGCGCACCGAAGCGAAATTCGACGCCGAGCTTTTGCACTTCGCCGACTTCGCGGTCGATTACCGCGATCGGCACGCGATAAGAGGGAATGCCGTAGCGCGCCATGCCGCCCGCCGCCGCTTGGGCGTCGAAGACGGTGACCGCGTGGCCTTTCTTCGCGAGGTAGTAGGCGACGGTCAATCCGGCCGGGCCCGCGCCGATGACGGCG
Organism: Acidiferrobacteraceae bacterium; assembly: GCA_021323795.1. GTDB lineage: Bacteria > Pseudomonadota > Gammaproteobacteria > Acidiferrobacterales > Sulfurifustaceae > JACQFZ01. The sequence goes on from JAJPKH010000070.1 coordinate 6,745, forward strand.
GCTTTCTTGCCGGTTGGGGGCAGCTGTTTCGAATGGGCGCGCCATAGGCCGGTGTCGTTGTCGTCGGCGACGCGCTTGAGCGTGCGTATCGATAAAGGATCGTCGAGCATACCGCGACGGCAAGCCGACTCGCACATGGCGAAACACGCGCGTCCGAGAATGCCCGGAAAGGGCAGCTTCTCGCGCACCACGGCGGTCGCCTCGCCGTACTTTCCTTCCGCCGCGAGCTGCACGTAGCGCGGCACATCAATGCCGGCCGGACAGGCGGCTTTACACGGAACTTGCGTTTGTTCGAGTCGCGCCGGATCGAGAGTGCGATCGATCAGCGCGCCGGTGGGGCAGACCGCAACGCATGCCCCGCAGAACTTGCAACCCGATTCGATCAACGTCGGGTTGATGGTGCCGACCCAGGTGCGGCCGCCGGTGTTCTTAATCTCCAGACAACCGACGCCGCGCACGTCGTTGCAGGCGACGAGGCAGCGCCGGCAGTCGATGCACAAGTTGTAATCGCGATCGTAGAACGGCTCGTTCTTGATCACCGGCAGTTTCACGTGCTTGTACGCCGGCGTGGTGTTGGGTATGCCGATGTAGTCGGACACCTTGCGCAGCTCGCAGTGGTTGAAGATCGCGCAGCAGCGCTGTTCGGGCGCATTGCCGTACGAGCACTGGGTGCGGCTGCAACCGTCGCGCTGCGGGCACGTGAGGCAAACGTGCGGATGATTGCCGAGGATCGCGCCGATGCGTTCGCTACGGCGCTTGTCGATGGCGGGCGAGCGCGTCACCACGCTCATGCCGTTCGCGACCGCCACCGCGCAGGACTTCACCAGGCCGCCGACGCCGGCGATCTCAACGACGCACACATCGCAGCCGCTGTCGCCGGTGCAGGCCGGCGGCAAGTCGGGATGCGCGCAAAGTGCCGGGACATATATGTTCGCCGCCGTCGCGGCGGCGAGCACCGACACGCCGGGAGGGGCGCTGACGGGTTTGCCGTCGATGGTGAGCTGCACCCGCGGCCCGGGCGCTGCCTCGCCGTGCGGCTGTTTCCACCATGTAACGGCGGGTGGGGACACTCCCATGCGTGGTTCTCCTCGACTCAGTCCCGGCGCAACCACCGGGGTTCAGGCGGGGGATGCACAATAATGCATGCCACCAACGCAAAGGAGTGTATGCGAGATTTTCTGCCTGCTATTTGACCTACATCAAGTTGAGACCGAAAAACACGTGCTTCAATAAGCCGTGATAGCTAGGAAGAAAAAGTGTGATAGTTCTTGATTTGGGTCAAATCGCGATGCGGAGTAGTTCTCTACCATGATACATGCATTATCCTGCATGTCATCGACGAACCGGCGAGGGGAGTAACAATGAGCGGACTGTTCGACCAATTCAAGCAGTGGTACGACAAGCGCCACGATTACGCCCGCGCCTGGAAGGCGCGCACCGGCGGTACGGTGGTCGCGACGATGTGCACCTATACGCCCGAGGAGCTTCTGATCGCCGCGGGGATGTTACCGGTGCGCGTGCTCGGCGCGCACGAGCCGCAAAACGTAACCGAGCCGCATATCTTCGGTATGTTCTGTCCCTTCTGCCGCGATTCGCTGGCGCAGGGATTGCTCGGTCGCTACGCGTACGCCGAGGGCGTGACGCTGACGCAGTCCTGCATCCAGTACCGCCAGACCTTCAATTCCTGGCGCGCGCACGTGCCGACGGTCAAGTGGGATTACTACCTGCCGATGCCGAACGAGGTGCAATCGCCGCACGCGAAGAAACTGCACCGGGAGGAAGTACGAAAGTTCCGCGCCTTCCTCGAGACGACGCTCGGCCGCAAGATTCCCGACGCCGATTTGAAGCAGGCGATCGAAACGGTGAACAAAAACCGGCGGCTGCTAAAGCAGCTGTTCGACTTCCGCAAGGAGGAAAATCCGCGCGTCACCGGCCTCGAAGCACTGTACGCGTCGATCACCGCGCAGTTCATCGATAAGGCGGACCACAACCGCGAGCTCGAGCGAGTGATCGCGGAGGTCAAGAAGCGCCCGAACGACCGCGACGAGGGCGTGCGCCTCATGACCATCGGGAGCGAGAACGACGACTGCGGCTTCATGGCGATGATCGAGTCGGTCGGTTGCACCATCGTGATCGACGATCAATGCTCGGGCACGCGCAACTTTTGGAACGAGGCGCAGATCAAGGACGATCCGATCGTCACCATCGCCGACCGTTATTGCGAGCGCCCGGCCTGTCCGACCAAGGACTATCCCGCGCACACGCGCTTCGATCATGTGTTGAAGCTCGCCAAGGACTACAACGCGCGCGCGGCGATTTTCCTGCAACAGAAGTTTTGCGATCCGCACGAGGGCGACTATCCGGATCTTAAGAAGCATCTCGAGTCGAACGGCATCCCGACGCTGTTCCTCGAGTTCGACATCACGAATCCCTTGGGACCGTTCCGTATTCGCGTCGAGGCGTTTTTGGAAACGCTGCGCGAAGAAGAATTGTTCTGACAACAACTCGAGGAGCCGACATGACTGCGCCGCAAAGATATCCCACCAAGCCGCTCGAGCTGTGGAAGAAGGCGAAGGAGTTGCGCGAGAAGTATTATCTCGACTACGCGCGCGCGAAGGAGAAGGGCGGCATCCGCTGGTCCGGGAGCGCCTGGGCGCTCGACGCGATTCCCGAGGGGCTCGGCACCGACGTGTATGCGCTCACCGGCGAGCCCTACGCCGCGACCGTGGCGCACGATGCGAAGTTCAACAAGCAATGCCAGGATGCGGCCGAAGCCGCCGGCTTCGCGCGCGACCTGTGCGCGTACATGCGCACCTACTGGGGCTCGATTTATATTAATAAGTATATTTTCGGCGGCGAATTTCCCAAGCCCGATTTCAATTTCCAGACGCAGATCTGCTGCTCGCACAGCAAGTGGTACCAGCATGCCGCGCTTTTGGAGAAAGTGCCGTCATTCTTCATCGACGTCGGCGTGGGACCGCATAAGGATCTTGACGAGGCGCGCATCACGTACGTGGCGAACCAGGGGCTCGACGCGATCAAGTGGATGGAAGGCGCCACCGGTCGCACCTACAACGACGAGCTCTTCATCGAGGCGGTCAAGAACGAAATGCGCTCGACCTCGCTGTGGGCGGAGATATGTGCGCTGAACAAGGCGGTGCCCGCGCCGCTCGATGAGAAAACCATGTATTCGCTCTACGTGCTGGCGACGCTCAACAAAGCCAAGCGCTGGTGCGCGGATTTCTACGCCGAGCTGCGCGACGAGGTCGCGGAGCGGGTCAAGAGCGGCATCGCCGCCGTCGGCAACGAGCGCTGTCGCGTGATGTCCGACACGCAGCCGCCGTGGGCGTTCCTCAAGATTTTCCGCTATCTCGAGGAATTCGGCGCGGTCTCGATCGGATCGCTTTATACCTTCGGACTCGAGGGCATCTGGGAGACCAAACCCGACGGCACGTGGGGCCCGCGCACCACGCCGATGGACAAGGGGGTGGAGATCAAGACACGCGAGCAGGCGATGCGCCTGTACGTCGAGTGGAACCTGTCGAAGCCGCAGTGGCAGCACTTCTACGACCCGCGCCTCAAGACCGAGATGATGAAGACCATCGTGCGCGAGTGGAAAGTAGACGGCGTGATGCTGCATCTCAACCGCGGCTGCGAGGGATTGTCGATCGGCATCATGGAAAACCGCCTCGGTCTCGCGGCGGCGGGAATTCCGGTAATGACGTTCGAGGGCAACATGGGTGACGACCGCGAGTTCGACATGGTGCGTACGCAGAACCGGGTGGATTCGTTCATGGAGACACTCGGGCTGAAGCGCAGTTTCGTTCACGCCTAGCGAGGAGACATCGACATGTATACGGCAGGCATCGACATGGGAGCGCGCTCGGTCAAGGTGGTTTTCCTGGAAGAGCTCAAGGTCGAGGGGGCGCCGCAGCTCAAGTGGGGCGTGAAAAAGACGCACATCATGTTCCCCGAAGACCTGGACATGGACGTCGCCGCCGAAAAGGCCTACACCGAGGCGCTGCAATTGGCGGGCCTCGCGCGCGAAGCCGTCGGCCGGGTCGTCGCGACCGGCGCGGGGCGCAAGCAGGTGAAGTTCGCCCAGGACAACGTGACCGAGGTTAGCGCCGGGGCGCGCGGCGCGGTATTCATGCACCCCTCGGCGCGCACCGTGATCGACGTGGGCGCCGAGGAAGGGCGCGGGATCAAAGCCGCGCCCGACGGCAAGGTCGTCGACTTCGCCGGCAACGAGAAGTGCGCCGCCGGCGCGGGCGCCTTCGCCGAATCGATGTCGCGCGCGCTGCAGCTCTCGCTCAAGGATTTCGGCGAAGCGAGCCTGCGCTCGGAGAAGACCATTCCGATGAATGCGCAGTGCACGGTGTTCGCGGAGTCCGAGGTGGTATCGCTGATTCACGCCAACACGCCGAAGGAAGACATCGCCAAGGCCGTGCTCGACGCGGTGGCGTCGCGCGTGTGCGCCATGGCGCGGCGCGTGGGCATCGAGGAGGACGTGGTGTTGATCGGCGGCATGGTCCACAACCCGGGGTTCGTGAGATCGCTCCAGGGCGCGCTCGGCGTGGACAGGGTATTGCTCCCCGATCTTCCGGAATACGTGGGCGCTTTGGGCGCGGCGCTGATCGCCGCAGAAATCCATTGAGGAGGCCGCTATGACGACATCGGCTTTTGCTACGACGGCCGCGACCGCAGGAGAGAAGAAGGAGTACTGGCGCTGGGAAGAGAGCGCCTGGGTCGACGAGACCATGAACTGGCGCGACGCGAAGTTCATTACCGCCGGCATCGACGTCGGCTCGGTATCGTCGCAGGCGGTGGTGGTGTGCGACGGCAAGCTTTTCGGTTACAGCTCGATGCGCACCGGCAGCAACAGCCCCGATTCCGCGCGTAATGCCATCAAGGCGGTGATCGAGAAGTGCGGCATGACGCTCGACAACATTCACTTCGTGGTCGGGACGGGGTACGGGCGCGTGAACGTGCCGTTCGCGCACAAGGCGATCACGGAAATCGCCTGCCACGCGCGCGGCGCCAACTTCATGGGCGGCTCCGCCATCCGCACCATCCTCGACATGGGCGGTCAGGACTGCAAGGCGATCCATTGCGACGAGAAGGGCAAGGTCACGAACTTTCTCATGAACGACAAGTGCGCCGCCGGCACCGGCCGCGGCATGGAAGTGATCGCCGATCTGATGCAGATCCCGATCGCCGAGCTCGGGCCGCGTTCCTTCGACGTCGACGAGGAACCGGCGGCGGTGTCGTCGGTGTGCGTGGTGTTCGCGAAATCCGAAGCCCTGGGCCTGCTCAAGGCCGGGTGGAGCAAGAACAAAGTGGTGGCGGCCTACTGCCAGGCCATGGCGGAACGGGTAGTGGCGCTGCTCGAGCGCATCGGCGTGGAAAAGGAGTTCTTCATCACCGGCGGCATCGCGAAGAACCCCGGCGTGGTCCGGCGCATCGAGCGGATACTGAAGCTCGAGGCCGTCAAGACGAAGTACGACAGCCAGATTGCCGGCGCGCTCGGGGCCGCGCTGTTCGGCTACACGCTGGTGCAAAAGCAGGGCGTGCCGGCCAAGGCGGCCGCCTCGTGATCGCCAATTACGGCTACAAGGACGGATCGGGCGAGTATTACATCTCGATCGATACCGACAAGTGCCTTCAGTGTCCGGTAGAGCAGGCCTGCACCAGGGCCTGTCCGAAAAACATGTTCGAGATCATTACCGACGACTACGACGATCAGGTTGCCGCCATCAAGCAGGCGCACCGCCGGACGCTCGCCTACGACTGCACGGCGTGCAAACCCGCGGGCGGTTACGCGAGCCTGCCGTGCGCCAGCGCCTGCACCGCCGGCGCGATCAAGCATTCCTGGTGAGCACAACAATGGTGAGAACGACTATGGCAACGAAGCATCGCACTATTCCAATCCGGCAAGCGAGCATGAGTCGGGAGCTCGAATTGCAACGGCAGGGATGGACCCGGCAGACGACGATCGGCGAGCCGCGCCTGTCGGAGCTGGTCGATACCTACCGTGGGCTCGGCTACGACGTCGAGGTGATCGAGCACCGCGTCGAGAACGGCGACTGCAACAGCTGTTTCGAAGCGGGCAAGGAGATCGGCATCGTGTACGGGGATATTTACCTGCGTCGCAAACCCGAGGGGCAGCCACCGGAGAAGGACGAGCTGTTTTAACGCCCGATCGCGCGGGCTTCCTACAACGGAGACGACCTATGGCACAGGAACCGAAGATTCGCGTCATGCGCAGTTCCGACCTGGCGGCAATCGTCGCCATCGATCAAAAAGTGTCCGGCCAGAATCGCGAGGAGTACTACGGGCGCAAGATGCTCACCTTGCTCGACAAAAGCCATACCATCAATTCCTCGCTGATCGCGGAGCTGGACGGCAAGGTGATCGGTTACATCATGGGCGACATTTATTTCGGCGAGTTCGGGATTCCCGACGCGACCGCCACGATCGACACCATCGGTGTCGATCCCGCGCTGCAGAACCGCGGCATCGCGAGCGATCTGGTCGAGCAGTTCGTGATGAACATGAAGGCCGCGGGCGTGAATAAGATCTACACCCTGGTCAACTGGAACGACTTCGCGCTGGAACGCTTCTTTGCGACGCACCGATTCGTTCCCTCGAAGCGCATCAATCTGGAATTGACGCTCCCTTGATTCCCTCGGAGGCGATGCAATGAGCGCCACCTAGATCGTACGTACGGAGCATGTGGATCGACACCCATTGCCACACCAAGTATTCCTACGACAACTGGCTCGAGCCGGTCGATTTGATCAGGCGCGCCCGTGACATCGGGCTCGCCGGCGTCGTCATCACGGAGCATCATTCGTACGACGCGTCGGCGCCGGTCGAGCGCATCGGCCGCGAGGAGGGGATACTCGTGTTGCGCGGCGTGGAAATCTCGACCGACCAGGGCCATCTGCTCGCTTACGGCGTGGCGGACGACGGCTGGAACATCTGGGGACGCGATACCTACCTGCCCATGCCCGCCGTGATCGAGCGCGTGCTCGAGCTCGGCGGCATCTGCGTGCCGGCGCATGCCTACCGCCGGGTCGGCGTCGCGAGCCTGCTCGACCGCATTTTCGAGTTACGCAATATCGCCGCGGTCGAGACTCACAACGGCAACAACCAGCGCGAGGACAACCAGCTCGCGATCGACGCCTCGGCGCGCCTGCAATTGCCGACGCTCGGGGGCAGCGATTGCCACAAAGCGAACGCGGTCGGTCGCTGCGCCACGGAATTTCTCGCGTCCGTCACCGACATGGCGAGCTTCATCGCCGCCGTGAAGGCGGGCGCCTGTCGCGGGCATTATTTTCTCGGCGAGCGCCAAACGGGCAGGGCCGCATGAAATCGCTGGTGCGGCTGCGCGTCAACGGCATCGCGCGCGAGGACGCGGTGCCGGACAACCTGCTGTTGCTCGATTATCTGCGGGAAACGCTTTACCTCACCGGCACCAAGCAGGGCTGCGACGGGGGCGAATGCGGCGCGTGCACGGTGCTGGTGGACGGCAAGCCGCGTCTCTCCTGTTTGACGCTGACGGCGGCTGTCGCCGGGCGCGAGGTGGAGACGATCGAGTCGCTGGCGCGGAACGGGCGGCTGTCGCGTCTGCAACAGGCGTTTCACGAAAAGCTCGGCGCGCAATGCGGGTACTGCACGCCGGGGATGATCATGGCGGCCGAAGGGCTGCTGCGCAAGAACGCTTCTCCTTCCGTCGCGGAGATCCGCGCGGCGCTCGCCGGCAACCTTTGCCGCTGTACCGGCTACGTGAAGATCGTCGAATCCGTGCAGGCGGCGTGTGCGCCGCCAAATGGAGTAACCCGCACGTGAACCCGTTCAAACACAAAGGCGCCGGACAACGCATCCCGCTGGTCGATGGAATCGAGAAAGTCACCGGCCGCGCGCGTTACACCGCCGACCTCTTCGCTCCCGACGCGTATGTCGGGCGCATCTTTCGCAGTCCTTACGCGCACGGTGACATCCTGCGGCTCGACGTTTCCGAGGCGCGCGCGCTCCCCGGTGTCATCGCTATCATCACCGGCGAAGCCTGCGACCAGCCGTACGGCGTGCTCCCGATCGCCCAGAACGAATTCCCGCTGGCGCGCGGCAAGGTGCGTTACATCGGGGAGCCGGTCGCGGCCGTCGCCGCGATCGACGACGCCACCGCGCGCGAGGCGCTCAAGCGCATTCGCCTCGAAGTGCGCGAGCTACCCGCCTATTTCGAGCCGGAGGCCGCGCGCGCGGCGGGCGCGGTGCTCCTGCACGACAACCGCGCGGGCAATCTCGAGCGCGAGGTGCATCACGAGTTCGGCGACGTCGCGGCCGGCTTCGCCGCGGCGGATCTGGTGCGGGAAGAGACCTATCGTTGCGCGGAAGTCGTCCACGCCCAAATGGAACCGCATGCCGCCATGGCGGCGTACGACGCGGAGCGCGATCACCTCACCATGCATTCGGTGACGCAGGTGCCTTATTACGTGCACCTGACGCTCGCGCGCTGCCTCGGCATGGACGCGGCGCGCATTCGGGTCATCAAGCCCTTCGTCGGCGGCGGTTTCGGCGCGCGCGTCGAGGTGCTCAATTTCGAGATGGTCTGCGGCCTGCTCGCGCGCGCGGCTCGCGGCACCGTGCGCATGACGCTGAGCCGCGAGGAAAATTTTCTCACCCACCGCGGCCGGCCCCAGAGCCACACGCGCGTCAAGATCGGCATGCGCCGCGACGGCGTAATCACGGCTTGTGCCATGGAAATGACGCAGCGGGGCGGCGCGTACGGCGGATACGGCATCGTGACCATTCTCTACTCGGGCGCGCTGCTGAGCGGCATTTATGCTATTCCCGCGGTGAAGTACGACGGTTATCGCGTTTACACCAACACACCGCCGTGCGGCGCCATGCGCGGGCACGGCACCGTGAACGCGCGCCATGCGTTCGAGAGCCTGCTCGATACCATGGCGAAGGAGCTTGGGCTCGATCCGATCGAAGTGCGGCGCAGGAATTTGCTGCGCGCGCCGACCGAGACCATCAATGGGCTGAAGGTGATGTCGTACGGTTTACCGCAATGCCTCGATGCCGTGGAAGGCGCGAGCGGCTGGCGCGATCGCATCGGCCGGCTGCCGAAGGGGCGCGGGCTCGGCATCGGCTGCTCGCACTTCGTCAGCGGCTCGGCCAAGCCCATTCATTTCACCGGCGAGCCGCACGCGACGATTATTCTCAAGCTCGATTTCGACGCCGCTATCACGATTCTCACCGGCGCGGCCGATATCGGCCAGGGTTCATCCACGATTCTCACGCAGGCGGTGATCGAGGTGCTCGGCGTCGACTACGCGCGTATACGCGTCATCGCCAACGACTCCGCCATCACGCCGAAGGACAACGGTTCTTACTCTTCGCGCGTCACCTTCATGGTGGGCAACGCCGCGGTGCAGGCGGCGGAAAATCTGAAGAAGATTCTGGTTGAAGCCGCGGCGCGACGGCTGCAAGCGGCGCCGGAGTCGATCAACTGTATGGGCGAGATCTATTGCGTCCACGGCGATTCGAACCGTTCCGCGAGTTTCAACGACGTGGTCGCCGAGGCGCTCAAGGGGACGGGGACGATCACCGCCAAGGGCACGTTCACGTGCCCGGTCGAATTTCAAGGCGGGAAGCACAAGGGCGGCGCGGTCGGCTCGACCATGGGTTTTTCGTACACGGCGACGGTGGCGGAAGTGAGCGTGGACGAAGAGCTCGGCACCGTGAAGGTGGAAAAGGTTTGGAGCGCGATGGATTGCGGCCGCGCCATCAACCCGCTGTCGGTGGAAGGACAAGTGCAGGGGTCGGTGTGGATGGGGATGGGCCAGTCCTTGTCCGAAGAAACCCGTTACGAAGACGGCCGCCATATCGACGCGAGCCTGCTCGAGTATCACGTGCCGACGATCGTGGAATCGCCGGACGTCGAGGTGCACATCGTCGAGAGCATCGACCCGAACGGTCCGTTCGGCGCCAAGGAAGCGAGCGAAGGCGCGCTCGCGAGCATGCCGGCGGCGGTCGTGGCGGCGGTGGAGAATGCGATCGGCGTCAGGTTTACCGAGCTGCCGCTCACCCCCGAGCGTGTGTTGAAAGTGCTCGCCGATCGCAAGCGCCGCGAAGCGCGGCGCCGGCGCGCCGAGCCGGCGTACGAAGAAGGAGCGGCGTAGTGGAACCGCTGCCCGATTTTCAATTGCTGAAGCCGCGCTCCGTTGCGGAAGCGGTCACGGCGCGAGCGGCGTCCGCGCACGCGCGCTTTCTCGCGGGCGGCACGGATCTGCTCGCGAACTTGCGCAGCGGGCTGATCGAGGTCGATACGCTGATCGATCTCGGCGCCATCCCGGAGCTGCATCGGCTCGGGGCGCATGCCGACGGGATACGCATCGGGGCGGGCGTGACGCTCGAGGAACTCGCCGCGCACCCGCAAGTCGCGCGCGACTACCCGGCGCTCGCGCAGGCGGCCGCCGGCGTGGCCGGACCGACGCACCGCGCCGTCGCCACGGTCGGCGGCAATCTTTGTCTCGATACCCGCTGTCGCTTTTACAACCAAAGCGAATGGTGGCGCGCCGGCAATCAGCATTGCCTCAAGCTCGCCGGCGATACCTGCCGCGTCGCGTTGAAGGCGGATCGCTGCTACGCCGCCTTCAGCGGCGATCTCGCGCCGGCGCTGATGGTGCACGGTGCGATCGCCGAGATCGCGGGAGCGCAAGGGCGGCGCGAGCTGCCGCTCGGCGAACTCTACACGGACGAGGGACGGGCTTATTTGAATCTCGCGCCGCACGAGCTGCTCGTCGCGCTGCGCCTGCCGGCGGCCGGCGGTTTACGTTCAGGTTACGAAAAAATCCGCATCCGCGCCGCGATCGATTTTCCCTTGACGGGCGTCGCCGTCGCGTTACGCCGCGACGGCGAGCGCGTCGGCGAGCTTTGTGTCGCCGCCACCGGCACCGAATCGCGGCCGCTCCGATTCGCCGGCTTGGAGGTGTTGCAAGGCATGACGCGCGACGCGGCGCTGGTGACCCTCGATAAGTTGATCCGCAAGCAGCTCGGGATGATGGAGACGCACCTGGTTTCCGCCGGTTACCGGCGCCGCGCCACGCTGGTGGTGGCGAAGCGCCTGGTGCAACGGCTGTTCGCCGCGTAGCGGTTCTACGGTACTTGAAACTGTTCGACGCGGGCTCGCACGTCGGGCCGGAACGGGATGGCGCCGTTCGTTTCGAGCGACGCCTGCACGATGATCAGCGTGGCGCGTACGCGTTCTTCGCCGGTTTTGCTGTGCACCGATATCGCGAGCGTGAGCGAGCTGTTACCGAGCTTTTTGACCGCCAAGCGCATGAGGAGACGCTCGCCTTGCCGGCTGGGCGCGAGGAAATCCGCCTCGACGTGCGCGAGCGGAATGCCGAGATTGTCTTTGAGATGAAGGTCGGCGAAGTCGATCCCGATGCCTTCGTTGAACCAATCCTCGACGAGCTCGTTGAACAATAGAAAATACTGCGGATAAAAAACGATTCCCGCCGGATCGCAGTGCTGCAGGCGAATCAACTTTTCGCGCTCGAACGGTCCGCGTCTGATATTACCGTGCATGTTTACTCCTCGCAAAAATTCTCGGTGGTGTCGCCTAGGTACCGGTCGTGATCCGCGGCGCCTTCCCGGCGCTCGCGGGGCGGCGGATTTTTTCCACGAACCGCGCGACCGCTTCCAGTACCGCACTCGGCTTATCGCGGTGCGGCGAGTGGCCGCAATCCGGTAATTTCACGAGTTCCGTGTCCGGCAGCTGCCGCGCGATGCGGTCGATTTGTTCCATCGTGCCGTACTCGTCGTTTTCGCCCTGAATCGCGAGCACCGGGCAGCGGATGCGCGGCAGAAATTCCTCGATATTCCAATTTAAAAAGTCCGGGTTCAACCAAACGTCGTTCCAGCCCCAGAACGCCGAATCCGGATCCGCATGGTAGCGCGCGAGCTTCGCTCGCAAGTCGGTCGTTTCGTACATTTGCTTGGCGGCCCGGATGCTTCGAATGGATAGATCTTCCAGCATCACGTGCGGCGCCATGACGATCAGGCCGGTCAACGCGCGTGCGCCGCCGCCGGCGCAGATGATGGCGATCGACGCGCCGTCGCTGTGGCCGAACAGAATCGGTTTGTCGATCTTCAGTTTGTCGAGCAGCTCCGGAAGCGCCTTCAAGCCTTCGTCGTGCATGAAACTCGCATGCCGCGACGCCGTGAGCGGATCCGATTGCCCGTAACCGTAACGCGAATAGACGAGGGCGGGACAGCCGGTGGCGCTGACGACCTGCGTCGGAAAATCGCGCCACATGGACACCGACCCGAGTCCTTCGTGCAGGAACACGATGACCGGAGCGGCGGCGTCCGTGGAAGGAATGAGCTGGTACTCGAGGCGATGCCCTTGAACCGTGACAAAATCCATTAAACACCCAAATGCTTGTGCAAAATATCGGAGCGCGACCGTAGCTCGGTGCTCGGACCTTCAAATACGATGCTTCCTTTCACCAGGATGACGTTGCGATCGGTGATCGCCGTTACCGCGCTGTGATTCTTGTCGACAATGACGGTGGCGATGCCGCTCTCGCGAATCTGGCGGATGATGCGCCAGATCTCGACGGCGATGAGCGGCGCCAGTCCTTCGGTCGCTTCGTCGAGGATGAGCAGATCCGGATTCGTCATGAGCGCCCGCCCGATAGTGAGCATCTGCTGCTCGCCGCCCGAGAGCTGGGCGCCGCCGTGGTGCAGCCGTTCGGCCAGCCGGGGAAAGGTGGCGAGAATCCGTTCGAGCGTCCAGTGGCGCTTGCCGTCGACGCTCGGGCGCGCCGCCATCACCAGGTTTTCGCGCACGCTCAGGTTGGGAAAGATGCCGCGTCCTTCCGGAACATAGGCGATGCCGCGGCGCGCGACGGCATGAGGCGGTGCGTCGGTCATGGCGCGGCCGCGCACGTGCAGCTCGCCGTGGCGGCTCGGTACCAGCCGCAGCAGACTGCGAATCAACGTGGTCTTGCCCATGCCGTTACGGCCCATCAGGCCGATGGTTTCGCCGCCGCGCACCGTGAAATCGATGCCGCGCAAAATGTGGCTCGCGCCGTAGTACGTGTGCAGGCCGCGGGCCTCGAGGAGAACCTCAGACATGACGTTCCTCGTCCTCCCCCAAGTAAACTTGTTTCACCGCGGCACTCGCCCGGATCTGCTCCGGCAGGCCGCTTTCGAGCACCTGGCCGTTGGCCATCACGGTGATGCGATCCGCCACCGCGAACACCGCGTCCATGTCATGTTCGACGAGCATGACGGCGTGATCCGCCGCGAGCTTGCGCAACAGCTCGACCATACGCGCCGATTCTTCCGCGCCCATGCCGGCGAGCGGCTCATCGAGCAACAACACGTCGGGATCGGTCGCGAGCACCATGGCGATCTCGAGCTGGCGCTGTTCGCCGTGGCTCAACGTGGCGGCGACTATTTCGCCGCGTCCGGCGAGGCCCGCTTGTTCGAGCGCGCGTTCCGCGGCGGCGGAGACCGCTCGGTTGTGCAGCGCATTGGCGAAGATGTTGAACGGGCGCGCGTCGCGCGACTGCGCGGCCAGGCGGCAGTTCTCGAACGCCGTGAAGCTCGGGAAGATATTGGTTTTCTGGTAGCTGCGTCCGACGCCCATGCGCGAGCGGCGGTCCATGCTCAGCGCGGAGATGTCGCGCCCCTTATAACGGATGGTCCCCGCGGAAAGCGGCAAGTCGCCGGAGAGCAGATTGATAAGCGTGGATTTGCCCGCGCCGTTCGGTCCGAGCACGGCGTGCAGTTGACCGCGCTGCAGTTCGATGGAGACGTTATTCACGGCGGCGAGCCCGCCGAAGTGACGGGTCGCGCCGGCGGCGGAAAGCAGGGCCTCAGCCATGCTTCGCCTCCGCCACCACGGGCTTCTTGACTCCGCGGGTCTTGAAACGATCGGCGAGGCTCGCGAGGCCGCCGGGGAAGAACAGTACCACCAGTACGATCAGGCCGCCCATCAACAGTTGCCAGTGCTTGGTGAGAGCCGAAAAATATTCTTGCATCATCACGAATGCAAACGCGCCGGCAATGGGGCCGTACAACGTGCCCATGCCGCCCAGGATCACCATCAGCAGCACGTTGCCGGACTGGTGCCAGCTCAGGATTTCCGGGTTGACGAAGCCGAACTGGCACGCGGCGAGATAACCCGCGAGGCCGCCGAGACCGCCGGCGATCGTGAAGCTCGCGAGCTTGTAGCGCAGGACCGGATAGCCGAGCGACCACATGCGATGCTCGTTGACTTTGATTCCGATGAACGCGCGCCCGAGCGGCGATTGCAGCAGGCGTCGCAGGAACAGATAGACCAGCAGCATCAGCGCGAATACGAAATAGTAGAAGTGCCGGGTATTCCCCAGGTCGAACAGCGTGTAACCGGCGAGCTTCGCTTCGGGCTTGAAGTTGAGGTAGGTGCCGTCCGAGCCGCCGCCGAGCCCGGTGTCGTGGAACAGAAAATAAACCATTTGCGCGAACGCGAGCGTCACCATGATGAAGTAAATGCCCTTGGTGCGCAGCACGAAGAGGCCGATGACGAAGGCGCTCGCCGCCGCGATCAGCACCGACGCGGGGAGCGTCAGCCACAGGCTCGCCGCCTCGTACTTGGGCGAAATCAGAACGACCGCGTAGGCGGCGATGCCGAAGTAGGCGGCATGCCCGAAGCTCACCAGCCCGGTGTATCCGACCAGCAGGTCGAGGCTCATGGCGAAGATCGCCATGATCATGATCTTGGTGACGAGCTCGATGTAGAACGGGGAGTTGGCGAGCGGAAATAGCGCGATCGCGAGCGCGCTGGCGAGGAAAGTGGCTTGCAATGTCTTGGGTAACGGCGTCATTTCACGCGCGCCGGAACAGACCTTCGGGCCGCCACAACAGGATCGCGGCCATCAAGAGGTAAACCGCGATGCCGGCGTAGTCGGGGACGAACACTTTTCCGAACGTGTCGGCAAAGCCGATCAGCAAGGCGGCGACCAGCGCCCCCCATACCGATCCGATGCCGCCGATCACGACGACGACAAACGAGAGGATCAGCACCTGATTGCCCATCCCCGGAAACACCGAAGAGACCGGCGCCGCGAGCATGCCGGCGAAGGCGGCGAGCGCCATGCCGAGCGCGAACACCAGCCGATAAATGAGATTGATGTTGACGCCGAGCGACTGCGCCATCTCGCGGTTGGTGTTGCCGGCGCGGATCATCATGCCGAGCCGGGTGCGCTGGATGAAGAGATACATCGCGCCGGCGATCAGCAGACATACGCCCGAGATGAACAGACGGTAGACCGGGTAGCTCTGGTTCTCCGTCAGGGGAATCGAATAATTGAGGAACGCCGGGATCGGGACGCCGTGTACGTCGTCGCCGGCGATAATGCTGCGCAGCTCCTCGAAGATAAGGATCAAGCCGAAGGTAAGCAGCACCTGCTCCAGGTGTTCGCGCCGGTACAGCCGGCTGAAAAGCAGCCACTCGAGTACGATACCGAGGATCACGCTCAGGATGATACCGAGCAGGATCGCGAGGAATAGATTGCCGGTCAGCGCGGACAACGAGAAGGCCATGTACGCGCCGATCATGTAGAAGCTGCCGTGGGCGAGATTGATGATGCCCATGATGCCGAAGATGAGCGTGAGCCCGCTCGCTACGAGGAACAGCAACAAGCCGTACTGAATGCTGTTCAGTATCTGGATTAAATAAACAGACGCATCCATCTTCTATAAAATGCGAAAAGTATAAAATGCGAAAAGGGCGGATCATCCGCCCATACGGTATCGCGAAGGTTACGTACTCGACTCGCGACCGCCGAGCTTGCCGCCGTGCTCGGCCGCGCCGAGTTTGAACCCGTCGGTGGTTTCATTCCCGAGCGACGCATAGGTGCCGGAATAAGGCATTAGCTTCGGCGGCTGCGCGAACAGCGCTTGTGCCGGAAGCAAGCAATTCCGATGCTGACGGCGGTGCCATCACGGCACGACGAATAAAACGGGACCGAGAATTCAACGCGTCATTCATTGCACTCCTGCTATAAAGGGCGTGAGCCCTCTTTAGGCAAAAAGTGCGCCCCCCTTTCTATACCTATATATGTAACGCAACGTGCACCGCGTGCCGCAATCATGACGGCGGCACTACTTGCCACCGCCATGATGTCTGCGCCTCCGCGCTGTTTATCCGCGCTCTCAGCTAGCGTGATGCAGTGCTGCTATAGCTTGCACCCATGGGCCGGGTCCGCCAGCGCCTTCACGGCGATACCCGTCGACTTGTTCTCCTTACCGTTCACCTGACGGGCGTAAAAATCCTGTACCGGATTATGGGCCTTGGAGAGGGTAAAGGTGCCGCGCGGGCTGTCGATCTTGGCGGCGCCCATCGCTTTGTACATCTGTTCCTTCTTGCTGACGTCGCCCTTTACCGCTTCGAGGCCGATCCGCAGTAGTTGCGCGGCGTCGTATCCTTGGACGGCGTAAACGTCGGGCTCGGCGTTGTACGCCTTCTTATAAGCCGCGCGAAACGCGTTGTCCTTCGGCGTGTTCAAGCCGTCGGCGTAGTGCAGCGCGGTAATGATGCCCTGTGCGTCCGCGCCCTGCGCTTCGAGCGTGCCGTCCGTTAAGAATCCCGTGCCATAAAGCGGAATCTTGCCTTTCAGCCCGGCCGCGGCGTAATCCTTCACGAACTTGACGGCACCGCCGCCCGCGAAGAACACGAAGACCGCGTCCGGCTTCAGCGACGCGATCTCGGTAAGGAACGGTTGAAATTCGACGTTGGGGAAGGGGAGCGTCATTTCCTTCAGCACCTTGCCGCCGCCTTTCTGAAACGCTTCTTTGAAACCGTCGACCATTTGCTGTCCGGCCGCGTATTTCCACGTCAAGGTCACCGCGGTCTTGTATTTCTTATCGGCCATGATTTTGCCGGTCGCATAACCGGGCTGCCAGTTGCTGAACGAAGTGCGGAAGATGTTCGGCGCGCAGAGCGGGCCGGTGATCTCATCCGCCCCGGCGTTCGGAACGATCATAAGGGTGTTGGTCTCGCGCGCGATTTTCGCCATGCCGATGGCGACACCCGAGTGCACGGTACCGACCAGGACGTCGACCCGGTCGCGCTTAACCAGCTTGTTGGTGTTCTCCGGGGCCTTGGCGGGATCCGATTCGTCGTCCACCGTGTAGTACTCGATCTCCCGGCCCGCGAGCTTGCCGCCGCTTTCCGCCACCGCGAGCTTGAAAGCATTGGCGATCGTGTTCCCAAGGGATGCGTACGTGCCGGTGTAAGGAAGCATAAAGCCGACTTTGATTTTGTCCGCTGCCTGGGAAGGTGTAAGCGGCAGCACGCCGACCATCGCGACTGCGGTCGCGAGCAGGCCGCGCATGATGACGCGCCGTTTCCCCCCGTTTTCTTTTTCGGTCTTCATATTGAATTCCTCCTAATGCTGGCTTTGGTTGGAAATGATTCACTCTTGTTGGTGCGAAACCCGTTAGCGGCGCCGTAGCCGCAAGAAAAGAACCGCCGGCCCCTGTCGTGCCTGCGGCTCATTGCGTCGTGGCGCTGCGCGGCTCGCTCGCGGTTTTGGCCGACTGCGCCGCGGTGCGCAGCTTGAAGCGCTGAATTTTCCCCGTGGGGGTTTTCGGCAACTCGCCGATGAATTCGATCCAGCGCGGGTATTTGTAGGGCGCGAGTCGTGCCTTCACGTGCTGTTTCAATTCATCGGCGAGTTTCGGCGACGGGCTGTGTCCGGGTTTGAGCACGACGTAGGCGTACGGCTTGATCAGCTTCTCCTCGTCCTCTTTGGCGACCACGGCCGCTTCGAGCACGGTATCGTGCGAGATCAACGCGGATTCGACTTCCGCGGGCGAGACGTAAAGGCCGCTGACTTTCAACATGTCGTCGCTGCGTCCCTCGTAGATGTAATAACCATCGTCGCGCTGCGTGTACTTGTCGCCGCTGCGAGTCCACGGTCCCTGAAAGGTGTTGCGCGTGCGCTCGCGATTGTTCCAGTAAAGAATCGCACTGGTCGTACCGCGGATCTGCAGTTCGCCGGTTTCGCCCTGCTTCAACGGGCGGCCCTCGTCGTCGACGATACGCACTTCGTAACCGGGAACCGGTTTACCCGTCGTTCCGTACTTTACTTCGCCGGGACGATTCGAAAGAAAAATATGCAGCATCTCCGTCGAGCCGATGCCGTCCAGAATATCCACGCCGAAATGGGCGCTCCAGCGCCGGCCGATATCCTCCGGCAGCGGTTCGCCCGCCGAGGTGCAGCGGCGCAGCCGCAACTCATCGGGCCGGGGCAGTTCCGGGCTCGCCAGCATGGCGGCATACGCGGTCGGGATGGTGCAGAAAATGGTCGGCTGATATTTGCGCAGCCGCGCGAACATCGCGGCCGGCGTCGGCCGCTCCGCCATCAGCACTGCGGTCGCTCCGACGCCGAGGGGGAAGGAGAGCGAGTTGCCCAAGCCATAAGCGAACGGAAGTTTGGACGCGGAGAAAATGACGTCGTTCTCATTGATGCCGGCGATAGGGCGCGCGTACAGCTCGACCGTTTGCATCATGCTCGAGTGGATGTGAACCGTCCCTTTGGGCGCTCCGGTCGAGCCGGAGGAATACAGCCAGAAGCAGATATCATCCGCCGTCGTCGGCGCCGCTTCAAAACGCGGCGGCGCTTTGGCGAGCGCCGCCGACATCGACAGATGCTCGCCGGCGTCGCCGCCCGACACGATGACGTGTTTCAGGAAAGGCAACTTGCCGAAAAGCGACTTGAACGCCGCAAGCAGCGGCGCCGACACGACCAGCGCGCGGGCGCGGCTGTCGCTCAGCATGTATTCGATATCGGCGGCGGTGAGCAGCGTGTTCGCGGCGATGGGCACGATGCCCGACTTGACGGCGCCGAGAAACGCGGTGGGGAAATCAATGGTGTCGTGCAGACAGAGCAGTATCCGCTGCTCCATCTGCAATCCCATGCCGACGAGCGCGTTGGCAAAACGATTCACCCGTTCCGACAAGTCGTTGTAGGTATAAGAGCCGCTGTCGTCGATATACGCGACTTTGGATCCACGCCCGGCTTGCAAATTACGCTCGATGAGATCGTGCGCCGCGTTGTATTCGCGTGGTATGTCGATGATGGGAGGACTGACGCTGTGATCGGCTGAGCTCAACTTCGGCATATAACCGTGTCTCCTGCGGCGGTTCGCTAGTTTGCTTTCGTGAACTCTATCGCGCCGTCGGGCAGCAAGTAGAGCACGAGGGCTTTGCCGTCGCTGACTGTCGGGTAGTGTGCGCTGTTCGGGCCGTAGACCAACCAACCGGCCCCGTGTCCGTCGAATTTCGCCGCCGGAGTGAGCGGCATGATCATGTCGATTTCGCCGTTCGGATGGCGGTGATGCGGACCCTTGAGGTCGTTCATTTCCACCACATCGACGCTGTAGCCGTGCAGATCGGGGCTCGGTTTAATTACCCGTCCGAACTTGATACCGCCGGCCTCGCGATTGCACATCCACCCCGCCTCGACCGCGGCGCGACAGGCGCGGAAGACGTTCTGAAACGCCTCGCCGTTCGCCGGAAACGCCTGGTTCAGGTCTGCCTCCAATTTCTTGTCCAGAGTCTTTCCTTGGATGCGCTTCGTGATCGGCGCGATCAGATCGCGAAACTGCTCGGGGGTCATGATCCGCTCCTCGAAGATTATTCGAACACCTTAGCGCTTAAGCGCTTAATTACGCAACTCAACCCCGCGCTCGGCAAGCGCTTTGAGTCTGTCCTCCGGGCCTTGGATGGCGCTGCGGCGGTGATAGAAGGCGAGCGCCCGCAAGCCGCCCAATTCCTCTCCGCCGCCCGCGCGGCCGGGACCGCCGTGCAAGGACATCGGCATCACGTTTCCATGGCCGGTATGCGATTGGCCGACGGCGGCGTTGACGGCGAGGATCCGTCCGTGGCTGTCGGCCAGCTCGAGGGCGGCGGATTCAAGGACGTTGGCATCGCCGCTGAACACGGACGCGACAAGCGAGCCCTGACCCAGGCGGGCGATGGCGAACGCTTGCGGCAAATCCAGGTAGGGAAGCAGGGTGGCGACCGGCCCGAACACTTCAACGTCATGTACCGCGCGCGAATGCAGCGGGTCATCGCACGACAGCAGCGTCGGCGGAACGAATGCGCCGGTCGCCACGTCAGCGTCGATCGGCCTGAAGTCCTTCCCGCCGCTATCGAACAATACGCGGGCTTCGCGCTTCAGCCGCTCGATGCCTTCTTGAGCGGCGCGTTGCTGCGACTTGCTGACGAGAGGCCCCATGCGCACGTCTTTGTTGCGCGGGTTGCCT
This sequence comes from Acidiferrobacteraceae bacterium, assembly GCA_021323795.1. GTDB lineage: Bacteria > Pseudomonadota > Gammaproteobacteria > Acidiferrobacterales > Sulfurifustaceae > JACQFZ01. Next base: position 27,088 of record JAJPKH010000070.1, read on the forward strand.
ACCGCTACTTTGGCGAGCCGGCTGATCAGCGCTTCGGCTAACGCATCCTTTTGCGAAGCAGGGACGAGGATGCGCCTGATGGCCGTGCACTTCTGTCCCGCCTTGAGTGTCATTTCGCGCGCGACTTCTTTCACGAGCAGATCGAACTCGGCGGTTCCGGCTTTGACGTCCGGTCCCATCAAGGTGGCGTTGAGACTATCGGCTTCGACGTTGATGCGGGTCGAGGCGCGCACCACCGCCGGATGGGTACGAATGCGCGCGGCGGTATCGGCCGAGCCGGTGAACGAAATGACATCGGCCGCGGTCACATGATCGAGCAGATCGCCGGCGGAGCCGCATACTATAGAAAGGGCGCCCGGCGGGAGCACGCCGGCCTTAATCACGTCTTCCACCATGCGTTGCGTGAGCCATGACGTTGCGGTGGCGGGCTTCACGAAAACCGGAACGCCGGACAACAACGCGGGCGCGGCTTTTTCCCACAGGCCCCACGCCGGGAAGTTAAAAGCGTTGATGAGTATCGCGGCGCCGCGGATGGGCACCGCGATGTGCAAGCTTTGGAACGCTTTATCCTTGCTCAAGGGGACGGGAGCGCCGTCGATCAAGAACCGGGCGTTGCCCAGGGCGGCGGCCGCCCGCGCGTAGTACTTCAGGGTGAAGATGGCGCCGTCCACGTCGAAGCTGGTGTCTGCTTCCGTGGAGCCGGAATTGGCGAGAGAAATTTCGAAATAAGAACTGCGGTTCGCAGTGAGAACTTCCGCGACTTTGCCGATCAACCCCGCGCGTTCCGCGAACGTCAGTTCTCGAAGCGCGGGGTTGCCGACGCGGCGCGCATGATCAAGCGCGGCGGCGAAGTCGAGTCCTTCGGTGGACGCGCGACCAAGCTCGGTGCCCAGGACCGGATCAATCAGTGCGGTGCCCGGCCCGTCGCCGGCAATCCAATGCCCACTTACATAGTTCTGGAGTTTCAAAATTTCCCACCCTCAAATCTTGCGAAAGTGAATTATAATGCTTGAATCAGTTTTATGAGTGCATTATTATGCATACTCCGTCCCGATTGGCAACAGCGTGCCTGCACTTTATAGAGGTCGATTTGGCGCAGCCATCGTCCGCCGACTTGAAAGGTTCTAAATCCGTAGCCTCCACCAATGCCCCGGGAGACACGGAATTTCTCGCGGCTCTCGGTAAGCGCGTGCGCGAGTTACGCGAGCAGCGCGGCATGGCGCGGAAGGTGCTCGCCCGGGACGCCGACGTTTCGGAGCGCTATTTGGCGCAGCTCGAGGCGGGGGCGGGCAACGTGTCGATCGTGCTGTTACGCCGCATCGCCCAAGCGCTGGGTGTGTCGCTTGCGGAATTGTTAAGCGAGCAGGGGCGCACGGTGGAGCACCGGTTGATCCGGCGGCTGCTCGAGCGATTGCCGGAACATCGGCTGGAAGAAACGATTTTCCGTTTGATGCGGGAGTTGGGCGGGCAGGAATCGGCGCGCAAGCAACGCATCGCGTTGATCGGGCTGCGCGGCGCGGGGAAGACGACGCTCGGCGGTCTGCTCGCTGCGGAACTGCACGTTCCGTTCATCGAGTTGGATCGCGAGATCGAACGCGAAGCCGGCATGGCGCTGAGTGAAGTGTTTCTGCTTTATGGGCAGGGCGGTTACCGCCGCATGGAGCGGCGGTGTCTCGAGCACGTCATTGAAACGCAGGAGCACGGCGTCATTTCGGTGGGCGGGGGCATCGTCTCGGAACTCGACACCTACAATCTTCTGCTTTCGAATTGCTTCACCGTTTGGCTGAAGGCATCGCCGGAAGAACACATGATGCGCGTCGCCGCCCAGGGCGACCTTCGCCCGATGCAGGACAACGAAGAGGCGATGGAAGACTTACGGCGCATTCTGAATGCGCGCCAAGCGCTGTATGCGAAGGCGGACGCCGAGGTCGACACTTCCGGACAGACGCCGGAAGAAAGTTTAAAGAGATTACGTCAAGCCGTACTAGCTTGATTCGGTCAGGAGAATGTCATGGTCCAAGTTGCTTTGAAAGCCGAAAGCGAATCCAAACAAATTATCGACTACGAAACCCACCCGGATCGATACGTTCACTGGCGTCTGTCTTTCGAGGGTCCGGTGGCGAAGCTCGCGATGGACGTCAACGAAGATCGCGGATTGAAACCGGGCTACAAGCTCAAGCTCAATTCTTACGACCTCGGTGTCGATATCGAGCTGTACGACGCGCTGCAGCGCATTCGTTTCGAGCACCCCGAGGTTCGCAGCGTCGTGATCACCAGCGCCAAGGATCGTATTTTCTGTTCCGGCGCGAACATCTTCATGCTCGGTCTTTCATCGCACGCGTGGAAGGTCAATTTTTGCAAGTTCACGAACGAAACGCGCAACGGCATCGAGGACTCCAGCAAGTACTCCGGCCTTAAGTTCATCGCCGCCTGTAACGGTACGACCGCGGGCGGCGGTTATGAACTCGCGCTCGCGTGTGATGAAATTATCTTGATCGACGACCGCTCTTCGGCGGTGAGTCTTCCGGAGGTTCCTTTGCTCGGCGTGCTGCCGGGCACGGGCGGGCTGACGCGCGTCACCGACAAGCGCAAAGTCAGGCGCGATCACGCCGATATTTTTTGCACCACGGTAGAGGGCGTGCGCGGAACGCGCGCGAAGGAATGGCGGCTGGTCGACGACGTCGTGAAGCCGGCGCAGTTCCAGGATCACGTCAAGCGGCGGGCGTTGGAGCTCGCCGCGCAAAGCGACCGTCCGCAGAACACGAAGGGCGTGGCGCTTGCGCCGCTCAAACGCACGATCGACCAGGCGGGTTATCACTATGAGTTCGTCGATGTCCAATTCGATCGCGCCTCGCGCCGTGCGACCCTAACGGTGTCCGCGCCCGACAAAGCTCAGCCCCAGGACGTGAACGACATTCTCGCCGCCGGCGCTTCGTGGTGGCCGCTGCAAATGGCGCGCGAGCTGGATAACGCCATCCTCATGTTGCGCACGAACGAGCTTGAGCTCGGCACGTGGATATTGCAGACGCGCGGGAATGCGGATCTCGCGCTGGCCGTCGATGCGACGCTCGCGCGGCACCAGGACAACTGGTTCGTGCGGGAGGTCATCGGCATGCTGCGCCGCACGCTCGCCCGTCTCGACGTCAGCTCACGCACGTTGTTCGCTCTGGTCCATAAAGGCTCGTGCTTTGTGGGTACGTTGTTCGAGTTGGCGCTGGCGGCCGACCGTAGCTACATGCTCGCGTTACCCGACGACGCCGTCGATGCGCCCGTCATTCAATTGTCGCAGATGAACTTCGGCGCGTTTCCGGCCGTGAATCACTTGGCGCGGATCGAGTCCCGCTTTTACGGCGAACCGGATGCCATCGCCAAAATACAGGCGGCCGTGGGGCGCAAGCTCCATGCTAACGAGGCCTTGGAGCTCGGCTTGGTCACCGTCACGCCGGACGAGCTCGATTGGGACGACGAGATCCGCATCGCGCTCGAAGAGCGCGGCAGCCTTTCCCCCGACGCGCTGACCGGCATGGAAGCGAATCTGCGCTTCGGCGTCGGCGAAACCATGGAGACGCGCATTTTCGGTCGCTTGTCCGCGTGGCAGAACTGGATCTTCGTCCGACCGAACGCGGTCGGCGAGGCCGGCGCGCTGAAAGTCTTCGGTAGCGGTAATAAAGCGAAATTCAATTGGGAACGAGTTTGAGTCCCGTCCGTCACTAGGAGTAGGAGTTTGGCATGAGCATCAACTACAGCGAAAAGATTCCGAACAACGTCGATCTGGCGAGCGATAAGACGTTGCAGCGCGCCCTCGAGCACTGGCAGCCCGGCTTTCTCGATTGGTGGAAGGACATGGGACCGGAGGGCTCGCTCAATTACGACGTTTATCTGCGCACCGCGGTGAGCGTCGAACCGGGCGGTTGGGCGCATTTCGGCTATGTCAAAATGCCGGACTACCGTTGGGGGATTTTTCTCAATGCCGCCGAGCAGGATCGCACGATTCACTTCGGAGACCACAAGGGTCAGCCGGCGTGGCAGGATGTCCCGGGCGAACATCGCAGTAACCTGCGCCGCATCATCGTCACGCAGGGCGACACCGAGCCCGCATCGGTCGAGCAGCAGCGTCATCTGGGCCTCACGGCTCCGTCGCTCTACGACCTGCGCAATCTGTTCCAAGTGAACGTGGAGGAAGGGCGGCATCTGTGGGCGATGGTGTATTTGCTGCACCGTTACTTCGGCCGCGACGGCCGTGAAGAAGCGGAGGCGCTGCTCGCGCGCCGCTCCGGCGATCGGGACAACCCGCGCATTCTCGGCGCGTTCAACGAAAAGACGCCCGACTGGCTGTCGTTCTTCATGTTCACGTACTTCACCGATCGTGATGGGAAGTTCCAGTTGAGCGCGCTGGCGGAGTCGGGCTTCGATCCACTCGCTCGCACCACCAAGTTCATGCTGACCGAGGAAGCGCATCACATGTTCGTCGGGGAATCGGGCATCGCGCGCATACTGCAGCGCACCTGCGAGGTGATGGCGCAACACAAGACCGACGATCCGGCGAAGGTGCGCAGCTTCGGCGTGATCGACCTGCCGACGATACAGCGCTATCTCAACTTCCACTACAGCGTGACGATCGATTTGTTCGGCGCCGACGTGTCGTCCAACGCCGCGACGTTCTACAGCAGCGGTCTCAAAGGCCGCTACGAAGAGACCAAACAGAGCGACGACCACATTCTGAAGGGCGCGATGTATCCCGTGCTCGAAGTCGTGGACGGCAAGCTGGTGGAACGCGAGGCACCCATGCTCAACGCGTTGAACGAAAAGCTGCGCGACGATTTCATCCGGGATTCGGTCGCCGGCGTGGGTCGGTGGAACAAAGTCATGCAAAAGAACGGCATCAATTTTCAGTTGAGCGTTCCCCACAAGGCGTTCAACCGCCAGATCGGGCCGCTGGCCGGCATCAAAGTCGCCCCCGATGGTCGCGTCGTGAGTCAGGCGGAATGGGACGCGAACGCGAAAAAATGGTTGCCCACGCCCGAAGATCGGGCGTACGTGGCGTCGCTGATGGGCCGTGTGGTTGAGCCGGGGAAGTTCGCCAATTGGATCGCGGCGCCGGTGATGGGCATCAACAAGCAGCCTGTCAATTTCGAATACGTGCGCTTTAATTAACCCGGGTGTTGGCGAGAGACATCGAGGCAGATCGAGCTATGGGACGTGACGACAGTGCGGAAATCGCGCGCCAGCACGTAATCGATCCGGAAATTTGCATCCGCTGCAATACGTGCGAAGAGACATGCCCCATCAAGGCGGTCACGCACGACTCGCGCAACTACGTCGTCGATTTCAATATCTGTCGAGGCTGCGGGGATTGCATCGCCCCTTGCCCCACGGGCGCGATCGACAATTGGCGCCAGGTGGTGAAAGCAAAGGCGTATACGCTGGAAGAACAATTCTCGTGGGACAGTCTGCCGCCGCAGGAAGAGTTGGCGGGCGCCGCGGACGCGGCACTGCCCGACGACGTCGAGCGGCTCACCCAGGAAGCGCGCGCCGGACAAGGCGGCACCGCCCCGGCGCCATGGTCGGCGGAGACTCCGCGCGTCAATTTATACAGTTTGCAGAAACCCGCGATCGCGACGGTGACGGCGAACTTCAAGCTGACGGATGAGGGGTCGAGCAGCGACATCCGGCACATCATATTGGATTTCGGCAACACCGCGTTTCCGGTGCTGGAAGGTCAATCGATCGGCGTAATACCGCCGGGCACGGACGCGAACGGCAAGCCGCATCACATCCGGTTGTACTCCGTCGCCAGCCCGCGCGACGGCGAGAAGCCGAATCACAACAATTTGTCGCTCACCGTTAAACGCGTCACGGAAAACCACAACGGCCAGTCGATCAAAGGTCCTGCCTCAAATTATCTGTGCGATCTGAAGAAGGGCGATCAGGTCAAAATCGTCGGCCCCTACGGTTCCAGCTTTCTGATGCCGAACCATCCGGGTTCGAGCCTGCTGATGATTTGTACCGGCACCGGCTCCGCCCCCATGCGCGCCATGACCGAGTACCGCCGGCGTCACATGGCGCAGAAAGAAGGCGGCGCGCTCATGCTCTTTTTCGGCGCGCGCCGCCCGGGCGAGCTGCCGTATTTCGGTCCGTTGACGAAGCTGCCGAAGGATTTCATCGACGTCAACTTCGCGTTTTCGCGGGAACCCGGCAAGCCGAAGACGTACGTCCAGGACATGATTCGCGCGCGCGCCGCCGACGTGGCGCGATTTCTGAAGGATGACAATTGCTACATCTATATTTGCGGGCTGAAGGGCATGGAGGACGGCGTGAAAGTGGCGTTTCGCGAGGTGTGCGACGGTCATGGAATGAATTGGGACGCGTTGCAGCCGGAATTGCTGGCGAAGGGGCGCTTTCACGTGGAAACGTATTAAGCGAGGCGCCCATGCAGCCGGTGGCCGTGCGAATCATTCGAGAAGAGCACTCGGCGATGGCCGCGGTGCTTTACAGTTTGCGGTATTTAGTGCGAAAGATCGGCGAGGGCGACAAACCCGATTTTCGGCTGCTGCGTGCGATGCTGGATTACGTCGTCGAGTATCCGGAACGCTGGCATCATCCCAAAGAGAACGACTACCTCTTCGCGACCTTGCGCGAACGCAGCAAGGAAGCGGTACCGGTCATCGAGGCGCTGGAAGCCGAGCACGTGCGAGGCGACCGCATGGTCAAGGAACTCACCCGCGCCTTGATCCGCTATGAGACGGGCGGCGACGCGGAATACGCCGCGTTCGCGGCGGCCGTCGAGGCGTTCGACGATTTTCACTGGAAACATATGCGCAAGGAAGAGGAAGTCCTGCTTCCGCTTGCGGAGCAATCGCTCACCGATACCGATTGGCGGAAGATCGGCGACGCGTTCCTCGAAAACGACAATCCGCTGTTCGGCCTTAAGCCCAAGGAAATGTCTGAAGAGTTGTTTCAGCGCATATTGACGCTCGCGCCGCC
>JAJPKH010000094.1 GCA_021323795.1 Acidiferrobacteraceae bacterium
GTCGGCCGCTTGGCCTTGTACGCGCGCCATTCGTCGTAGAGCCGCTGCAAGCGTTCGACCGCGCGCTCTTGCGCGGGGTCGGCCACGAAGCCGCGGCGCGCGAGCGCTTGACGGTAGAGCGCGCGCACGTCTTGCGGCATCTCTTGCTTGACCGCTGGGTTTTGGTCAGTCATTCGGCGCGGAATCTGAGTTTTAGAAGGTTAGTTTGACGCGCCCACTTAATCCAGCGGGCCGGCCGGCGCCGTCCGAGGGCGCGGCATTGACCGCGACCGGCCGCGCGGCGCACGATACGCGCGGCATTCCGCCTTAAACACCAACAACCCAAGGAGGATCCATGAGACCTGAGCTCGACCTGCTGGTATGGTCTGTCGTGCTCACCTTCGTGCAGATGCTCATCGCTGTCGTCGGTGCGTTCATGCAAGTGGGTTTGCCGGCCTTGGCGGGAAACCGCGAGGGTCTGCCGGAATTCAAGGGATGGGCCGGGCGCGCGGCGCGTGCGCATCGCAACATGCTCGAAAACCTGATCCTGTTCGCCGCGCTGGTGATCGTTGCCGTGCTCGCGAACAAGACCAATTCGACCACCCTCCTCGGCGCGCAGATCTTCTTCTGGGCGCGGCTCGTTTACGCGCTGATTTATCTCGCCGGCATTCCGTGGGTGCGCACGGCCGTGTGGACCGTATCGGTGATCGGCCTGATCATGATTTTCTCGCAAGTCCTCTGATCGACCGCGCCGCTTCGCGCTGACAAAAAATCCCGCGGCGCGCACGGGCCGCGGGATTTTGTTTGAACGTCAGTAGGATCCGGCCAGACCGAGTCGGCGCACGAAGCTGGCGAGAATCTCCGCCGTCGCGCCCCAGATGACGCGGCCTTCGTAGTTCAACACGTAGTAGCTCACGTCCTGGTTGCGCCAGTGGCGGGTGCGCCGCTCGTAATTGCGCGGATCGACGATAAAGTCGAGCGGCACTTCGAACGCCGATTCCACTTCGAACCGATCGAGCCTGAGCTCGATGTCGGGCGCGACGAACCCGACGACCGGCATGATGCGAAATCCCGTGAAGGTTTCCACCGCGTCGAGCTGGCCGACGACATCGACTTGCGCCGGCGAAATACCGATCTCTTCTTCCGTCTCGCGCAGCGCCGCCGCGACCGGCCCGGCATCGGTCGTTTCGATGATACCGCCCGGCAAGCTGATCTGGCCGGCGTGATTGTGCAGGTGCTGCGTGCGTTGGGTGAGCAGCACGCTCAACGTCTGCGCGCGATCCATCAACGGCAGAAGCACGGCCGCGTCGCGCACACCGGCCGCCGGTGGCGGTATCTTCACCGAGGTATTGGTAAAACGTTGGGTAATGAGGGCACGCATAAGATGCGGAACTCCCTGACAGCATAGATGGGTTTGGGGCCCGCTCCGCGGACATTCCCTTCAGGCATTCAAACCGGGCAGCATCGGAATATCGGTGACGCCGACGTCGATACCCTGTTGCGACAGAAGCGTCGTGATCTGACCGCGGTGATGGGTTTGGTGGTTGAACATTTGCGACACCAGCACCCAGCGCGGATGGGTCTGCGTGATGCCGTAGAGCTTGCTGGTCCAGGTCATCGGCTCGTTCAGCCACTGCGCGGTAACGCCGGCGGCCCACTCGAGAATGTCCCGGTCCATCGCCGCGCGCGCCGCGCGCAGCTCGGTGAAATCGCTATAAAGATCGACGCCGATCGGCTGGGTCTCGTAAGTTCTATGGCTGAAGCGCGGCAACCACCAGCGATCGCCCAACAGCAGATGATTCAGGGTTCCGTGGATCGACTTGAAAAACGCGCCGCGATCGCGCTTGCGCTCGGCGTCGGAAAGCTTGGCGCACGCGGCGTACAATTTCTCGTTCATCCAGCGGTTGTACTCCGCCATCAGCTGCGCGTAGTTGCCCGTGTACATTGCTCGACCCCGTATCCGACTTACATCAATATAGTTATCGGCGCCGCACGCCAACCGTTAAGCGAGCAGTTCATCCGCACCGTTCGATCCCGCCTCAACAACTAAATCCAGAGGCGCTCGCGCGAAGCGGCGGGCCGCGGCGATCGCCGCGGCTCCGTCACCCCGCTTGGCGGCCGCGCCGGCATGTTCGATCAACAGAGCAAGCTCCAAGGCGCGGCCGATCGTGACAGCGAATCGACGCGCGCCGACCTGCAACGCACGGGGATCGGCGCTCGCCTTCAGCCATTCGGCCGCGCGCTCGATCGCGGCGGCGGCCGGGTCGGCGAGCTCCGCGGGAGCGCCGCGTAGCGCCGCGCGGACGCGGTTGCGCAGCGCACTTAAACCGTTCGCCAGGTCCGCGCGTAACAGCAGGTCGAGAGCGAGCACGTTCGTGGTGCCTTCCCAGATCGAGAGCACATGGGTGTCGCGCAAAAGCACCGGCAAACCCGTGTCTTCGACATAGCCGGCGCCGCCGAACGCTTCGATCGCTTCGCTCACGACGGCGATCGCCTGCTTCGCGGTGAGGAGCTTGGTGATCGGCGTGATGAGCCGGAGCAGCGCGCGGCCCTCGTCGTCGATAGCGCGCGCTTCGTCGCGCCCGATGAGCTCGACCAGCTCGAACGCGAGCAGCGTGGCCGCGCGTGTTTCCACTTCCATGTCCGCGAGCGTCTCCCGGTGCAACGGTAACGCCTCCAGCCGCGCGCCGAATGCCTGGCGCTCGCGCGCGTACGCGCGCGCCAACGCGACGGCGCGGCGCATGAAAGCGGTCGCGGTCACGCTGTTCCACGCGCGCGTGATCCGCAACATCGGCTCGATGTTGCGCGTGCCGTTGTTGGTGCCGTTGACGGCGTCGGCGAGCGTGCCCTCCAGCAGCAGCTCGGCCGTCGGCACCTTGCGCGTGCCGAGCTTGTCCTTCAGCCGCTCCACGCGAATGCCGTTCAACGTCCCATCGGCGACGCGCATCTCGAGATAGAACAGCGCGAGCTGATTCCCGCCGGGCCCGTTGCCTTCGGGCCGCGCGAGGGTCAATGCCATCTGCGAAGTCACCGCCGAGGTAAACCACTTCTTTCCGTACAAACGCCACTTGCCGTCCGCCGCGGCGACGGCGCGCGTCATCGAGGTGCCCACGTCCGAGCCGCCGGTGGTCTCGGTCATCCACTGCCCGCTGGTCCATGCCTGCGCCGGATCGCGATTCGTCAAACGCGGTAATGCGCGCTCGATGAGCGCGCGATTGCCGGCGCTGAGGAGCGTACGCGCCGCGCCGTCGGTCATCGCGAGCGGACAGGTGTAGACGTCCGATGACGGATGAAACAGATACACCGCGGCGAATTGGTGGATGCGCGAATGGCGGCCGTGGCGTTGCTCGTAGGGAATGGCGATCAAGCCGTGTTGCGCCGCGAGCGGCGCGACGCGCTGCCACAGCGGCGTAAGCTCGATTTGGTCAACGCGGTTGCCCCACGCGTCCCACTGAACCAAGCGCGGCTCGTTCAAGCGGTCCTGCAACTGCAACGCATACAGCTCGGCGCTGGCGAGCGCGCCCAATTCCACGAGCTGCGGTTCGACGTCGCGCAATACCTCGGGCGGCAGAACGCGGCGCAAATACTCGCGCAGAAACGCATCGTCCGTATACTGATTGCCGAGGCGCGGCGGTGACTGCGTGAAGAACTCGCTCATATCAGCCCTTAAGCTCGATCCAGGTCGCCAAGCCGATCGCGCAAAGCTTGCGGTCGGCGCCGAAAAGCGCGGTGCCGGCCTGGTGTTTGCGACCTTCGGTCGCGATCGGCCAGCCGATCACCACACAGCGCTCGTCCACGCTCGGCCGGCGCTCGATGCGAACGGCGAATTCGCCGAGAACCATCGGTTTGTGCGCCGGCGTAGCGAACGCCCCGGGGCAATCGAGCGCGGCCCATACGAATTCCGTTTTGATTTTGCCGCTCGCATCGCCGAGCGACAAATCCGGCACCCAGGCGGCCGCCACCAGGCGAGCGCCGGGAACAGCGGCGGCGAAGATCCGCATACCGTCACCCGGCGCGCGCGCCGGGCCGCAGACGAAGCAGTGCGGCAGCTCGTGGTCCTCGACCTTCGGGTAATGCCGCGCGACCGCGAGCGCGCCCTGGAACTCGGGCGGGTCCGGCACCGTCGCTTCCACGGTCGCGGGCGTGGCGGTTGCCAGCATCTCGGCGCCGTTCACCAGTTGCCACGCTTGCGGCGCCACCTGCTCGATCGTTAATACGGTGTCGAGCGGCAGCGGTTTCTTCAGGCGCACGCGCAGCGGCTGCCCGATGGCGTTCGCCATGGCGCCGCACGCGTATCCGCCGTTCCCCGATTGCGGCGGGCCGTTGAACCGACGGCCAATGGTTATCGTTGGAGCCATGCACACGTTACAGAGAAAGGCGGCGGTGCATTGTAACTCCGGCGCCGGAGCAGCGGTCACAAAAATTTGGGCGATCTAGTCGGCGCGTCCCGAGCAATAGTATCGTAACGCCGGGGCTTTCACGGTTTGGCGTCGCGGACGGCGACACCGAACGAACTGCGGAGCTACATCGTGCGAACGGCGCGCAATCAGGACTTCACGGAAATTCGCCTCGCCGAGCTGATGGCGGCGCTCTCGGTCGCGAGCGATTTGGCGATGGGTCAGCCGCTCGATTACGCCTTGTGCTCCTGCGTGCTCGCCATGCGCATCGGCGAGGAGCTCGGTCTCGACACGGACGAACAGCGCGACGTGTATTACCAGGCGCTCCTGCGCTACATCGGTTGCAACGCGGAAACCGACCGCATGGCGGCGATTGCCGGCGACGAGCTCGCGCTGCGCACGGACGTCGCGGGCCTCGACACCGCCGACACCGCGCGCATGCTCGGCGTGCTGCTGCGCCATATTCGCGGCGCCCACGCGCACGCCTCGCCGCTCGCGCGGGCGCGCGCGCTGATCGACGGCGTGATTCGCGCACCGGGCGCGTTCGAGGAAATATTCCACGGCCACTGCGAGGTCGCGCGGCGATTGGCCGAACGCTTGGAATTCAACGCGTCACTGGTGCGCGGCTTGGGACAGCTGTACGCGCGCTGGGACGGCCGCGGCGTTCCGGCGATCCAGGGCGAGGACATCGCGATCGCCGTGCGCGTCGTCACGCTCGCGCAGGATGCCGTGATCCTTGCGCGTCTCGGCGGCGTCGATGCCGCGGTCACTGCCGCGCGCACCCGGCGGGGACGCGTCTACGATCCCCGCATCGCGGATTTGTTTTGTCGCCGCGCGACCACGTTGATGTCCGGCCTCGACGACGAGCCGTCGTGGGAAGCCGCGCTCGCGCTCGAGCCCGGTCCGCCGCGCCGCTTGACGGGTGACGCTCTCGACAACGCGCTTCGCGTGCTCGCGGACTACGCCGACATCAAATCGCCGTTCGCGCTCAACCATTCGAGCCGCGTCGCGGAGCTCGCCGTCAACGCCGCCAAAGCGCACGCGCTGCCCGCCGCCGATGCGCACGAGCTGTGGCGCGCGGGCATGCTGCACGACGTCGGGCGCGTCGGCGTCTCCGCCGGCATCTGGGGTAAACCCGGCGCGCTCACCGAGCGCGAGTGGGAAAAAGTGCGCCTGCACTCGTATTACACGGAACGCGTTCTCGCGCGGCCGGATACGCTCGCCCGGCTCGGCCGATTGGCGGCGAGCGGGCACGAGCGGCTCGACGGCGGCGGCTACCACCGGCGCGCCGGCGCTTCGATGCTCGCGCCGGGTGCGCGCATTCTCGCGGCCGCCGACGCCTATTGCGCCATGGGAGAGCCGCGCCCGCATCGCGAGCCGCTGACCGCGGAAGCGGCGGCGCGCGCCTTGCGCGACGACGTGCGCGCCGGCCGCCTCGACGGCGACGCCGTGCAGAGCGTGCTCGCGGCCGCCGGGCACCGATTGCCGGCCTCGAAACGCGATCACGTGGCGGGACTGACCGAACGCGAAGTCGAGGTACTGCGGCTGCTCGCGCGCGGGCACCCCACCAAGCGCATCGCGCGCCTGCTCGATATCTCGGTCAAGACGGCGGACAACCACATTCAGCACATTTACGGGAAGATCGGCGTCACCACGCGCGCCGGCGCCACGCTTTACGCGATGGAAAAGCATCTGCTGTCGCCGTGATAGCGCGCGCATAGGGAATATTCCCCACGCGCGGCGCAAAACCGCCGCATAGACTCCCGGCGTGTACAACTCGAGGAGATAACCATGAAGCCATTGACCGCCGTGCGATCGACCGCCGCGTCACACGACGCCGACGACACCTTGACCCGCCTTTCGGCAACGGAGCTTGCGGCCAAGGTCGCCGCGGGCGAAATATCGTGCGTCGAAACCGTGCAAGCGCACATCCGGCGCATCGAGGCCGTTAACCCCTCGCTCAACGCCGTCGTGGTCAAACGCTACGACGCGGCGCTCGCCGAAGCGCGCGAGGCCGACAAACGCCGCGCGGCCGGCGGCGCGCTCGGGCCGCTGCACGGGGTCCCGGTCACGCTCAAAGAATGCCTCGATCTTGCCGGCACGCCTTCGACCTTCGGCTTGCCGTCGCGCGCCCGCCACGCCGCCGTGCAAGACGATACGTACGCCGCGCGTTTGCGCCAGGCGGGAGCGATCGTGCTCGGCAAAACGAATGTCGCGCAGCTGCTCTTCTATTATGAAAGCGACAACCCCGTTTACGGGCGCACCAACAATCCATGGAATGCGGAACGCACGCCGGGCGGAAGCAGCGGCGGCGAAGCCGCGATCATCGCCGCCGGCGGTTCAGCGCTCGGACTCGGCACCGACATCGGTGGAAGCTTGCGCGTGCCGGCGACGTTCTGCGGCATCGCGAGCCTCAAGCCGACGATGGGCCGTTTTCCCGACCCGGGCCGCTTCAGCCTGCCGATCGGGCAGCGCGCCGTCGTGAGCCAGATCGGCGTGATGGCGCGCCGCGTCGCCGACGTGGCGCTCGGCACGGAAGTTCTGAACGGCGGCCGCAATCCCGCGTGCGAGCCGCCCATGCCGCTCGGTGACTTCCGCGGCGTCGACGTCGCCAAACTGCGCGTCGGCTTTTATACCGACGATGGCACGTTCACGGTTGCGCCGGCGGTGCGCCGCGCCGTGCGCGAGGCGGCGGAATCGTTGCGTGCCGCCGGCGCCGACGTGCAGGAGTGGTCCCCGCCGGACGTCGCCTCGGCCCAAAATCTGCTGTTCGGTATTTTCAGCGCCGACGGCGCCGAAGGATTGCGGCGTTTACTGCACGGGCAAAAACGCGACCCGCGGGTCGCGACGCTCGCCTTTCTCGCGCATCGTTCGCGGCCGACGCTCGCATTGTTGCGCGGTCTGCTGCGCGCCGTCGGCCAGCGCGGCCTCGCCGACTCCACGGTCGCGTTCGGCCATCGTGATACCGCGCATTACTGGCAACTGGTCGAGCAGCAGATGAGCTACCAGCGCCGCTTCGCCGAGGCGCTCGACGCCGCGGCGGGCGGGCCGATCGATGTCATTCTGTGCCCGGCGTGCGCGCTGCCGGCGTTTCATCACGGCGCCAGCGCGAATCTGCTCACCGCCGGCGCCTATGCGATCTTATATAACCTGCTCGGTTATCCGGCCGGGGTCGTGCCGGTTACGCGCGTGCGTCCGGGCGAAGATACCGCGCGACCGCCGTCGCGAGATGTCGTGCAGAGCACGGCGCGCAAAGTGGAAGTCCAAAGCGCCGGATTGCCGGTGGGGGTACAAGTGGTCGCGCGACCGTGGCGCGAGCACGTGGCGCTCGCCGCCATGCGCGCAATCGAGGACGCGGCCTCGCGCCGCGCCGACTTTCCGAGCGCGCCGCCGCTATAGCGAGCGCGGAGCATCAGTCGCTACGCTTGTCGCGCTTCATGTCGGAGATGTCGAAAATCAGGCAGGTCGTCGTGGCGTGTGCGTAGAGTTTGCCCGACGCGTCCATCAGGCGGCCTTCCGCCGTGCCGATACGGCTGCCGACGCTGATCACCTTGCCCTCCGCCCGCAGCGGGCCGGTGTCCGGCATGACCGCGCGCACGAAGTTCACCTTGAGCTCGACGGTCGTGTAGCCTTTGCCCGCCGGCAACATCGAATGCACCGCGCAGGCGACACAGGAATCGAGCAGCGTGGAGGTCCAGCCGCCGTGCACGCTGCCGATCGGATTGTAGAACGCGGCCCGCGGATGGCCCTGGAACACCACGCGCCCGGGCTCGACCTCGATGAGAAAAAAGTCGAGCGTGTGACTGATCGGCGGCGCCGGCAGCTCTCCGAGCATGACGCTCTTCAAAAGATCCAGGCCCGAACGCTGCGCCAGGGCGGCGGGCGGTACGGGAGCCGGGGGTTCCGTATGGCGTGCACGGATGGCCTTTTCGTGCTCGATCCACTGCATCCGTCGGTCGTCGGCCTCGGTATCTGTCATGACGCTCTCTCTCGCCTGGGATTTCGAACTAACGCACGTTCAGCATTCTAAGCGGCATCGACTGCGCGGCCTAGCGACGGGGCTCGGCGCGGGCACGGTTTTCGGCGAAAATGCCCTCCTCCTATTACTACAAGAGCTCTCCATGAAAAGCCGCATCGGCACGCCGCTCTCCCCTGCCGCCACCAAAGTCATGCTGCTCGGCGCCGGCGAGCTCGGCAAGGAAGTGATCATCGCGCTGCAGCGCCTCGGCGTGGAAACGATCGCGGTGGACCGCTACGCGAACGCACCGGGTCATCAAGTGGCGCATCGCAGCCACGTGATACCGATGGCGGACGCAAAACAGCTGCGCGAGCTGGTGGAACGCGAGCGGCCCTACATCATCGTGCCGGAAATCGAGGCGATCGCGACCGACGCGCTCGTCGAAATCGAACGCGATCGACTGGCGGAGGTCATCCCGACGGCGCGCGCCGCGCAGCTCACGATGAACCGTGAAGGCATACGCCGCCTCGCGGCGGAAACGTTGAAGCTGCCGACGTCGCCCTATCAATTCGCCGACAGCCTGCCCGACTTGATGGGCGCGATCGGCAACGGCATCGGCTACCCCTGCGTGGTCAAACCGGTGATGTCGTCGAGCGGCAAAGGACAATCCCTCGTCAAATCGGCCGACGATCTCATCAAGGCGTGGCACTACGCCCAAAGCGGCGCCCGCGTTAAACAAAACCGCGTCATCGTGGAAGGCTTCATCGATTTCGAATATGAAATTACGCTGCTCACGGTGCGCGCACTCGGAGCGTCCGGCACCGTCGAAACGTTCTTCTGCGAGCCGATCGGCCATGTGCAAGTCAACGGCGACTATGTCGAAAGCTGGCAGCCGCAGCCGATGCGGGCGGCCGCGGCCGCGAAAGCGCGCGCCATCGCCGCCCAAGTCACCGGCGACCTCGGCGGCCGCGGAATTTTCGGCGTCGAGCTGTTCGTCAAAGGCGACGAGGTCTGGTTCTCCGAGGTCAGTCCGCGCCCGCACGACACCGGCATGGTGACCATGTGCTCGCAGGTGCAGAGCGAGTTCGAGTTGCACGCGCGCGCCATTCTCGGGTTGCCGGTCGACACCAGTCTGCGGGCGCCGGGCGCTTCCGCCGTCATCTACGGCGGCATGGACGCGAAAGGCATCGCGTTCGAAAACGTCGCGAAGGCGCTCGAAGTTCCTCAGTCCGATTTGCGCTTGTTCGGCAAACCCGAGTCGCACCCGAAGCGCCGCATGGGCGTCGCGCTCGCGAACGGACCCGATATCAACGAAGCGCGGTTGCGCGCGAAGCTCGTGGCCTCGCGCGTCAAGCCGGTGAAAGCGTAATGGCGTTGCTTGCGCGCCGTCCGCACAGAGAGGCGAAGAAGCTGCGCGCGGTGGGAAACGCCGCACAAGGCGGGCAAACACCGGGAATCGTCGCCGTGCTGGCGCGCGCCAAGAAGATACTCGGGATTTAGTTTTTCAAGGAAGCGGTAATTCAGAAAGCCCGCCGACGCGATCGCGGGCTTTCTTCTACCCGCCTTTATCTTCCCTGCGCCGTCGAGCGCTCGGCGGACGACTCGTTGATCTGCCGGCCGTGGCCGGCATCGATGTGGACGTCGACGAGGCAAGGCGCGCCGTCGCGCACGCAGTTCACCGCGCGCCGCAGCGCCTCTGCCAGATATTCCACGCGCGTGACGGGGCCGATACCCATCACTCCCTGCGCTTGCGCGATCTTGGCGATGTCGGGGGCCGGGTGATCGATCCGCTGCCCGACCCAGCGATTCGCCGGATTGCGATTGCGCTGGCGCGCCACGCTTTCCTGGTGCAGCTCGTCGTTGAAGTACGAACGATTGTTGGCGATGACAAAGAGCGCCGGGATGCGGTAATGCGCGGCGGTCCAGAGCGCGTTGATGCTCATCAGCGTGTCGCCGTCGCCGAGCACGCCGACCGTGAGGCGCCCGCTGTCCTTCAGCGCCAGCGCCGCCCCGATCGTGAGCCCGGGGCCGGCGCCGATGCCGCCGCCGCCGTCCTTGCCGAGGTAATCGAGCGGGTGGCGGTGCGGCCAGAGATCCACCGGCCAGGCGCGCGCGAGGCCGGCGAAGGTCACCGGCGTCCCGCCCACCGCGGCCGCAAGCGCGCGCGCCACGTGTCGCAGGTTGATCGGCCCGGCCGCATCGTCGGCTTCCGGCGCCGGCGCGACCTTGCCGGCGCTCGGCGCGGCGCGCGGACGATCCGGCAGCGCGGCGAGCAGATCCGCGACGCAATGGTCCGGATCGCCGAGCAGTTGCACGTCGACGGGCGCGAGCGCGCCGTGCTCCTTGCCCCAGCCGTTGTGCAGGTGCATGTCCTGGCTCGCGTGCACCACCGGCACCGGCGGCGGCTGCTCGCGCCCGAAGGTCTCGCGCAGGACCCCGCCGAGATCCACCCAGCCGATGCTGAGGATCACGTCCGCCTCGCGCAACGCCGCGCGCGCCGCGCTCGAGAGCTTGTTGAACGGCTGGCCGACGTGCAGCGGATGATCGCTCGGGACCATCGACCCCGTCTTCAAGTCCGACAGCATGCGCGCCCCGAGGCGCTCGGCGAGCGCGACCCGGCGGTTCCAGTCCTCGAGCGTGCGCCGCCCGCGCCCGTAGAGGATCACCGGACGCTTCGCCTTGGCGAGCAGCTCGGCCGCCTGCGCCAGCGCCGCCGCATCGGCGCGCGCCGGCGGCGCCGGGCGGTAGCGCGCGGGGTCGGGGAACACCACGGGCGTTTCGATGCGCTGTTCCTGCACCGCGGCGTCGAGGCAAACGTAGACCGGCCCGTGCGGCGCGGTCGCCGTCTGCTGCCACGCACGCAGCATCGATTCGGGAATCGCGGCGACAGAGCCCGGCTGGTCGTCCCATTTCACGAAATTGCGGATCAGCCCGCCCTGGTCTTGCGCGGTGTGGATCCAGTCTATCCACGGCCGGCGCAGGCTGGCGTCGACGGGGCCGGTGGCGCCGAGGATGAGCATCGGCTGGCGGTCGCACCACGCGTTGAAGATCGCCATGGAGCCGTGCATCAGCCCGACGTTGCTGTGCAGCGCGACCGCCATCGGCCGGCCGGACGCTTTGGCGTAGCCGTGCGCGATCGCCACGGCGTGCTCTTCGTGCAGGCACATGAGCATCTCGGGCGCGCGGTTGCCGAGGTGGTTGACCAGGCTGTCGTGCAGCCCGCGGTAGCTCGCGCCCGGATTGAGCGCGATATAGGGAATATCGAGCCGGCGCAGCATCTGTGCCGCGACGTCGCTGCCCCAGCGGGTTTCGGCATCCACCGGCGGCGCCGGTTCATCGAGACGCGAATGGCGCGCCCGGTCTGCTGCGATGTTATTGGACATCGAGTCTTTCCTCCGCGTTTTCCATCGGCCGTCGACGTCGAGATTGCAAAGCCGCGCGGCGGCCGGTCAATGGATGCGCTACTGTCGGCACAAACGAGCGCACCCGGATTGTAGCGCGCTTTGGTAAGCTGCACCGGTCGGCGTTCGGACTGGAATCAGGACCAGGGCCATCGACGCGGCACTGCGATCAGCGATCGATCGAACTTTTACGTCAACCCATACCGCGAGGCGTCGGCCTATTGACCCGCCGTGCGCGCTGTTTGCACGGACGTCGCCGTACCGCCCAGCGCTTTATACGCCTGCGCTGATGCCGCGAGTCGCAGCCGCTTGACCTCGATCAGCGTCTGCTGCGCGCCGTACTGCTCGCGTTGCGCATCGAGCACGTCGAGAAACCCGATCAGGCCCGCGTTGTAGCGCGCTTCGGCGAGTCGCAAACGCTCGGTCTGGCGCGCCACCAGCCGCTCCTGCGCGGCGAACTGCTCGGCGAGATAAGCCTGGTCGGAAAGCACGTCAGCGACTTCGGCAAACGCCTGCTGGATCGCCTTTTCGTACTGCGCCACCGCGATGACGTTGCGCGCTTTCGCGAGATCGAGGTTCGCGACGTCGCGCCCGCCCGAGAAAAGCGGAATGGAGATGCTCGGGATGAAGCTCCAGGCGCGGCTGCTGCCTTTGAAAAGATCATCGAGCTGGCTGCTGGCGACGCCGGCGTTGCCGACGAGCGTGACTTGCGGGAAGAACGCGGCGCGCGCGGCGCCGATGTTGGCGTTGGCCGAGACGAGATTCTGTTCTGCCTGCAATACGTCGGGACGGTTGAGCAACACGGATGAAGCGAGGCCGGGCGGCAAGACCGGCGGCAGCGGCAAATCGTCCAGCCCCTTCCCGCTCGCTCCGGCGAGCGTCACCGGCTCGCCGATCAGCACCGCCAACGCATGGCGCGCGTTCGCCGCCTGGCGCGCGAGCGCGGCCGCGTCCGCGCGCGCGGTTTCGAGCGCCGACTCCGCCTGCAACATGTCGAGCCGGTTCGCCACGCCCGCTTCCAAGCGCCGGCTGATCACGCGCAAACCCTCCTCGCGCGTCGCCGCCGTGCGGCGCGCGAAGTCCGCGCGCTCCTCCAGCGCGCGCACGCTGAAATAAGCGTTCGCCACTTCCGCGACGAGCGACAACCGAAACGCGCGCTGCGCTTCCTCGCTCGCAAAATAGCTCGCGCGCGCCGATTCCGTGAGCCGGCGCACGCGCCCCCAGAAGTCGAGCTCGTAGGCGAGCAAGCCGAGATTCACGTCGTAGCGGCGCGACACCACCGACTGGCCGGTAATCGACACGGAAGCCGGCGTGCGACTTGAAGTTTCCCGGGCTCCGACATCGAACGAAGGAAACAAATCGGCGCGCCGGATGCCGTACAGCGCGCGCGCCTCTTCCACGCGCGCGGTCGCGATCTGTAAATCGCGGTTCTGCTCGAGCGCGCGCTCGATCAGGTGCCGCAGCGCGTCGTCGGCGAAATATACGTTCCATTCGGGCAGTTTTACGTCGGCGACGTTGGCGGCGTCTCCGATCGCGGCCGGCACCGGCGCCTCCGGGCGGCGGTAATCCGGTCCCATGGCGCAGCCCGTCGCCAGCAGCGCGGCGTACAGAACCAGCAGCTTACATCGCATGACTTGTGTTCCCATTCTTATTTACGGCACACCGACGTGTGCGTCGTCTGTAATGCTTCAACCCCGACCCTTTTCCCGCCGGCGAAACGACGCTTCGGCTTCCGCGTTTTCGTGCGCCTCGGCGTCAACGTCGCGCGGGCGCAAGGGCGCGCGCGGTGATGGCTCGGTGGGCGTTGCCATCGGTTCGCCTTCTCTTTTTCGCTCCGGGAAGAAGCGACGTACCACGACGAAGAACACCGGCACCAGCAACACGGAGAAGATCATCGCGGTGATCATGCCGCCGAGCACGCCGGTGCCGATCGCATGGCGGCTCGCGGCGCCGGCGCCGGTGCTGATCGCGAGCGGCAGCACGCCGGCGCAGAACGCGATCGACGTCATGAGAATCGGGCGGAAGCGCAAGCGGCTCGCTTCGATCGTCGCCTCGACGACGCCCTTGCCTTGCTGTTGCAGATGGCGCGCGAACTCGATGATCAAGATCGCGTTCTTCGCCGACAATCCGATGATCGCGATCAAGCCGACCTTGAAGTAGACATCGTTCGGCAAACCGCGCACCGTCGCGGCGAGCACGGCACCGAGAATACCCAACGGAACGACCAGCAGCACCGCCAGCGGAACCGACCAGCTTTCGTAGAGCGCCGCGAGGCACAGGAACACCACCAGCACCGACACCGCGAAGAGGAACGGCGCCTGCGAGCCGGAGATGCGCTCTTCATAGGACGTGCCCGACCATTCGTAGCCGATGCCGGGCGGCAGCTGCGCGGCGAGGCCCTCCATCGCGCTCATCGCATCGCCGGTGCTTTTTCCGGGCGCGGGTCCGCCGGAGATCTTGTACGCCGGTAAACCATTGTAGCGATCGAGCTTGACGTCGCCGACCGTCCAGCGCGTCGTCGCGATCTCGGCCAACGGCACGAGCGTGCCCTGCCGCGTCTTCACCTGCAGCCGCAGCAGGTCCTCGGGCGTTGCGCGGCTCGCGGGATCCGCCTGCATCAGCACGCGCAGCACGCGCCCTTCGCGCGTGAAATCGTTCGCGTACGCCGAACCCAGTGCGATCGAGAGCGTGTCGTTCAACTCGTTCACGTCGACGCCGAGCTGGCTCGCCTTGACCTTGTCCACGTCGAGATAAAGCTGCGGCGCCGGGTCCTGGCCCTCCGGTCGCACGCCGGCCAGGTTCGGATTCTGCGCCGCCATGCCGAGAAGCTGGTTGCGCGCCTCGAGCAGGCGCGCGCGCCCGAGGCCCGCGCGATCCTGCAACTCGAAGTCGAAGCCGCCGAGCGCGGCGATTTCGGGAATCGCCGGCGGATTCACCGCGAAGATGAACGCCTGCTTGATCGCGAAGAGCGTCATGTTGGCGCGCTGAATGATGCTCTGTGCCTTGCTCTCCGCCTTCGTGCGATCGCTCCAGTCCTTGAGCGCGACGAACGCGAGTCCCGAGTTCTGGCCGCGCCCGAAAAAACTAAAGCCGATGACGGAAACCATGTCCGCGGTTTGGGGCTGCGACAGGTAATGCTTCTCGACCTGCTCCATCACGGCGAGCGTGCGCTCGCGCGTCGCACCGGGCGGCAACTGCAATACGCTGATGAAGTAGCCCTGGTCCTCGTCCGGCAGGAACGACGACGGCAGGTGCCAGATGAGCGCACCGGTCAACCCGAGCAGCAGCGCGAAAAACATGAGCGCGAACGCCGTGCGGCGCAGCACCCGCGCCACCCAGCCTTGGTAGCGGTCCGACGTGCGGCGAAACCAGCGGTTGAAACCGCCCACCAGCCGGTTCGACTCCGGATGCTCTCCCGCCTTGATCAGCGTCGCGCAAAGCGCCGGCGTCAGCGTCAGCGCCATCAGCGCCGAAAACGCCATGGCGAGCACCAGCGTCACCGAGAACTGCCGATAGACCGCGCCCACGGAACCGGGGAAGAAAGCCATCGGGATGAAGACCGCCGTCAGCACCAGCGTAATGGCGATAATGGCGCCGATGATCTGGTCCATGGCCTTGCGCGTCGCCTCGCGCGGCGGCAGCCGCTCCTCCGTCATGATGCGCTCGACGTTCTCGATCACGACGATGGCGTCGTCCACGAGAATGCCGATCGCGAGCACCATGGCGAACATGGTGAGCACGTTGATCGAGTAGCCGAAGAGGTAGAGCCCGGCGACGGCGCCGGTCAGCGCGATCGGCACGACGATGGTCGGAATGAGCGTCGCGCGCAGATTGCCGAGGAAGAGGTAGATGACGATGAAAACCAGGACCACCGCTTCGAACAGCGTCTTCAGGATCTCGGTGATCGAGATGCTCACGAACTTCGAGGTGTCGTAGGGAATCTTCCACGCCACGCCTTTGGGAAAATATCGCGCGAGCTCGTCCATGCGCGCGCGCACGGCCTTGGCGGTCTCGATCGCGTTGCCGGTCGGCGAGAGCTTGATGCCGATCGCGCCGATCGGCTTGCCGTTCAAGCGCGCCTCGACGCTGTAGTCAGCCGCGCCGAGCTCGACGCGCCCGACGTCCTTCAACCGCACGAGCGCGCCGCTCGCGCCTTCGCGCAGCACGATGTTGCCGAACTCCTCGGGCGTGTTGTAGCGGCCTTGCGTAATTACGGTTGCCGCAAGCTGCTGGCCGGGCGGCGCCGGCAGCTGGCCGATCTCGCCGGTCGCGAGCTGCACGTTCTGCGCGCGCACGGCGTTCAGCGCTTGCGCGGGCGACATCTGGAAGCCCGCGAGCTTTGCCGGGTCGAGCCAGATGCGCATGGCGTACTCGGAGCCGAACAGCGTCGCCTCGCCCACGCCCGGCACGCGCCGGATCGGGTCGATGATGTTCGAGTTGATGAAGCTGCTCAACGCCACGCGGTCATAGCTGTCGTCGGGCGAGTACAGCGCCACGAACATCAAGTAATTGCGGCGCGACTTCACCACCTGAATGCCCTGACGCCGCACTTCTTCGGGCAGACGCGGCTCGACGCGCTTGATGCGGTTCTGCGCGTCGAACGACGCGACGTCGAGATTGGTCCCGGTCTTGAACGTCAGCGTCATCGTCATGTTGCCGACGCTGTCGCTCGAGGACTGCATGTAGAGCAGGTTCTCGACGCCGTTCATTTCCTGCTCGATGAGCGAGGTGACCGTATCCTCGACGACGTTGGCGCTCGCGCCCGGGTAGTTCGCTGTTATCTGCAACGCCGGCGGCGCGACCTCGGGATATTGGGCGACCGGCAGGCCACGAAGTGCGAGCAGGCCCGCGAGGATGACGATGATCGCGATGACCCAGGCGAAGATGGGACGATCGATGAAGAAACGCGGCAGCATGAGTCCTGTCCTCTTAGCGCTTGGCGGCGGGCGGCGCAGACCCTTGGCCGGCCGGCGCTTTTGCAGCCGGAGCGGTCGGCGTCGTGGAACCGCCCTGTCCTTGCGCGGCCGCCGACGGCTGGGGCGGCGCATTCGCCATGACCGGATTCACCACCGCGCCGGGGCGGATCTTCTGCAAACCATCGACAACAACGCGCTCACCGCCCTTGAGCCCGTCGGTGACAATCCAGTCCGGCCCGGAAAAACCGCCGGTCTTGATCGGCTGCGGCGCGACTTTGTTGTCCGGACCGACGACGTAGACGAATTGACCCTGCGGGGTTGCTTGCACGGCGCGCTGCGGGACGCGCACGGCGTCGCCGACCGAGCCGGGCGCGAAGCGCACGGTCGCGAACATGCCGGGCAGCAGGAGCCGGTCGGGATTGGGAAATTCCGCGCGCAAGGTGACGGTGCCGGTGTTCGGGTCGACGGTCTGCTCGGAGAACAGGATCTTCCCGCGGTACTTGTAGTGCGAACCGTCCTCGAGGATCAGCTCGACGGGAGTCTGCGCGCGCTTCAAGTCGCCTTCCATGAACGCCTTTTGCAGCCGCAGCCGTTCCGACCCCGACTGCGTGAAGTCAACGTAAATGGGATGGAGTTGCTCGATCTTCGCGAGCGGAGTCGCTTCGCCCCTCCCGACCAGCGCGCCTTCCGTGACGAACGCGCGCGTGATACGGCCCGAGATCGGCGCCGGCACATCCGCGTGGCTCAGGTCGATCTCGGCGCGTTTCAGCGCCGCTTCCGCGTTCGCCACCTCGGCGTCGGCTTGTTTCAGGTTCGCCTCGGCTTGATCGAGCTCCTGCTTGCTGATCGCCTGATCGGCGATCAGTTGGCGGTAGCGCGTCGCCGTTTGCCCGGCGACTTCCGCATTGGCGCGCGCCTTGGCCAGCGCCGCTCGCGCCGACGCCACGTTCGCCTCGAGCGTGCGCTTGTCGATGCGAAAGAGCGGCTGTCCTTCTTGCACCTCGCCGCCTTCCTTATAAAGGCGTTTCTCTAATATGCCTTCGACACGCGCACGGACTTCGGCGGTGCGATAGGCGACCACGCGTCCGCTCACGTCGTACGTCACCGGTGCGTCGCCGCTTTGCACTGTCACCACCGTGACTTCCGTAGGCGGCATTTGCGCAGCGCCGTTCGTCTGAGGCTCACTGCTCTTGCCGCACGCGGACAGGATGAGGAAGGCGCTCGCGAGAAGCGTGCGAAGGAGACGTGAAAGCGGCATAACAACCTCTGACCGTTGGAGTGGCATTTTGTTATTGATCAGATCCGGCGGCCCGTTTCGGCGACGGCGTAGAAACGGCATAAGCGCGCATAAAGAAGTCCACCACGCGCGTCACGTGTTTCTTCTCTCCCGCGGCTTGGGGCGCCGGGCCGCCGTATAACATGCGCCAGCGATCAGGGCCCACCAACATGTCCATGAAGAGCCGCGCCATTTCCACGGGATCATCGTGGCGCAAATGGCCTTCGGCTATCGCCTTTTCGAACACGGTCGACATCTGTGCGTAGGAACCGAGAAAACAATGCCGGAAAAAACCGTCCGCGAGTTCCGGGAAGCGCGGAGCCTCCGCGATAAGCACGCGTTGGAGCTTTATCGATTCGGCACTGAGCGCACGGGCGCGAAGCTCCAGACCGAAGCGGATCAAACGCTCGCGCAAATCGCCGTCCGCGGTTTTGACGGTTGAGAAAAACTCGGCGATCGCTTTCTCGAGCGCGGCGCCGAAGAGCGCCTCTTTGCTGCCGAAGTGGTTATAGATGGTTTGGCGGGCGACATTCGCGCGGCTGGCGACGGCGTCGATGCTGGCGCCATAGCCGA
>JAJPKH010000190.1 GCA_021323795.1 Acidiferrobacteraceae bacterium
CGCGCGACCACGTCGAACACGATCATCACGCGCGCATGGCCGAGATGCGTATAGTCGTACACGGTCATGCCGCAGACGTACATGCGCACCTTGCCGGGCTCGATCGGAGTGAACGGCTCCTCGCGCCGGGTGAGCGTGTTATAAAGAGTTAACATTCAAGACGCTTCCGAATGCAGCTTGATGGCGTCTTCGAGCCTTTTAATAATCCGCTCGGTTCCTAGCAAATGGTGCAACCGGACAAACTCGGGACCATGTCGCGAATTGGTAAGCGCAGCTCGCAGCAACTGGAACCGTTGCCCACGCGTAATCCCCGGCGCGGGTCCTGATGGCAAATCCCGCCCAAGTAACATCGGATCGTTCGGATGTTGCTTAACAAGTTCCAAATATCGCTCCAGATAGCTGCCCGGAGCTTCTTTAATAAGTTCGCGCGCCTCGCCGGTTAGTGCGAAATCTTCACCGAAAAAGACTTGCGCCCACCTGAGCGCATCCCCTGGAAAAACAATATTCGCGCGTACTGTATCAACAAAGTCAGTCTGTTTGTTTCCAGGAACCAGCTTGTGCACCTCGTCTCCCATCCATCGCCAAAGCGCTACAGTCGATTCATGCCGCAGCGCTTCGCGCTGCCAGTGCAGCAACTGCGCCTCATCGAAGCGCGCCGGGGAATGATGCACACGCGCAAGATCGAACTGCGCGGCCAGGTCGGACAGAGGCAGCAGGCGGTTGTCATTATAAGTATGTCCGACGCGCGCCAAATAATTGTCGATGGCGAGCGGCAGGAAACCGGCGTCGCGCAATTCCTGGAGCGACTTGCTGCCGGTGCGTTTCGAGAGCGGCGCGCCGTCGGCGCCGACGACGAGCGGAATGTGCGCATAGGCGGGCGCCGCGAGTTTCAGCGCCTCGAGCAACAACAGCTGGCGCGGCGTGTTGGTCAGATGATCTTCGCCGCGCAGCACCAGGGTGACGCCCATCAACGCGTCGTCCACCGCGTTACAGAAAAAAAACGCGGGCGTGCCGTCCGAGCGGCGAATGACGAAGTCCCCGATGTCGGCGCTGGCGAAGCGCTGCGGCCCGCGCACGCGGTCCTCGAACTCGACGGTGCGATCGTCCGCCACGCGAAACCGCAGCGTCGCCGCCAACCCGCGCGCGCGGCGTTCCTCGACTTCCTCCGCCGAAAGACGCCGGCACTTGCCGGAGTAGCGCGGCGGCTGGCCGGACGCGAGCTGCGTCTTGCGCTCGACCTTGAGCTCGTGCTCGGTACAGAAACACGGATAGGCCAGGCCGCTGGCCTCGAGCTCGGCGAAGT
The DNA here is from genome assembly GCA_021323795.1 of Acidiferrobacteraceae bacterium. GTDB lineage: Bacteria > Pseudomonadota > Gammaproteobacteria > Acidiferrobacterales > Sulfurifustaceae > JACQFZ01. The sequence continues at coordinate 1,304 of JAJPKH010000190.1, forward strand.
GCTTGTCGTATATCGCGCCGCGCTGGGACTGCGCGTAGGGCCCCGCCGGGCCGCCGCGCTCCGGCCCTTCGTCCCAGCGCAACTCGAGCCATTCGAGGTCCTGCATCAACGCCTGGGCGTATTTCTCGTGCCCCCGCATGGCATCGGTGTCCTCGATGCGCAACAAAAACGCGCCGTGCGCGCCCCGCGCCAACAGGTAATTGAACAAGGCGGTGCGCATGTTGCCGAGATGGAGCAGGCCCGTCGGGCTCGGGGCAAAGCGCGTCCTCATACTCGATGCGGTCATGCGCGAATGGTAGCGGAATCGCCGGTGCACGCGAAGCCTGTGCGGTTGCACCGGCGCCTCATGCCGGTCAAAATTCGTCACGCGGGACGCCCTGCCTCAAGCGGCCGTCCCGGCTACGCAGGCCCGTTCATCGACACTCGACTAAACTCACGGCAACGAGTCCGCAATAACGAGCCACTTATGATCCACTTGAAGACCAACGTCGGCACGATCATTCTCGAACTGTTCGACGACAAGGCGCCGAAAACGACGACTAACTTCCTGCAATACGGGCGCGAGGGTTTTTACGACGGCACGATCTTTCACCGCGTGATCGACAACTTCGTCATCCAGGGCGGCGGCTTCGGGCCGGGCATGACGCAGAAAGTCGGCCGCCCGCCGATCGAGAACGAAGCCAAGAACGGCCTGCGCAACGCGCGCGGAACCGTCGCGATGGCGCGCACGAGTGACCCGCATTCCGCGTCGAGCCAGTTCTTCATCAACGTGGCCGACAACGATTTTCTGAATTACACCGCCCCGACGCCGGCCGGCTGGGGCTATTGCGTGTTCGGCAAAGTGCTCGAAGGCATGCAGGTGGTGGACAAGATCAAGGGCGTGCCGACGACGACCAAGCTCGGCTTCAAGGACGTGCCGATCGGCGACATCATCATAGAGAAGTTTCAGATCGTGGGAATCAAATAATGGCGGCGGGTCGGCGCGGGTGAGCACTCTCTTCATCTCCGACCTGCATTTGACGTCGACCCGGCCGGCGATCACGCAGCTTTTCTTCGACTTCCTCGGGCGCGAAGCGCGTCACGCGGAGGCGCTCTACATCCTCGGCGATTTCTTCGAGTACTGGATCGGCGACGACGCCGTGGAACAGGCGGAGTATCGGCCGATCGTCCACGCGCTGCGCGGGGTCGCGGACGCCGGCACGCCGGTCTTCGTCATGCAAGGCAACCGGGACTTCCTGCTCGGCGCGCGCTTCGAGCGCGAGGCCGGCTGCCGCCTGCTTCCCGATCCCACCCGCGTCGATCTCTACGGCCTGCCGACGCTGCTCATGCACGGGGATACGCTTTGTACCGATGACGTGGACTATCTGGCGTTTCGCGCCATGACCCGCGACGAGCGCTGGCAGCGCGAGTTCCTCGCGAAACCGATCGAGGAACGCGAACGCCTCGCGCGCGGCGCGCGCGAGGAGAGCCGCCGCTCGACGGCGCAGAAGGCGCCGGAAATCATGGATGTGACCCAAGCCGCGGTCCTCGCCGCCATGCGCGAGCACGGCGTGCGGAATCTGATTCACGGCCACACGCATCGACCGCGCGAGCATGTTTTCGAGCTGGACGGCGCGCGCGCGCGACGCGTCGTACTCGGCGACTGGTACCAACAGGGCAGCGTGCTGCGCTGTTCCGCGGAAAGCTGGAACCTCGCGAGCATCCCGCTGCCCGCGCGCACGCGGCGCTCGGCGCGCTAGCCGCCGCGCGCGACCCGGCGTTTCCCGACCGGTTCGGTATAGGGAGTCATTGCTGTACCTTGGCCTAACCAATAACCGGGCGCGGCCCGCATTTGCCTTTTTGAGAATGCGGGAGTAAGTTCCGCGCCCAACGCGCACGGGGGAGAACCGGGTTTGACGAAAGACGGGCCGACGCAACGGTCATCGACGGCGGCACTGAGCCTGTTGGCGCTCGGCATCGTCTTCGGCGATATAGGCACGAGCCCGTTGTACGCGCTCAAGGAAACCTTCAATCCGCATTACGGCATTCCGCTCACGGCGCCCAACGTCCTCGGCGGATGCTCCACGATCTTCTGGGCGCTCATGATCGTCGTTTCGCTCAAGTACGTCACGCTCGTCATGCGCGCCGACAACAAGGGCGAGGGCGGCATCCTGGCGCTGCTGGCGCTCGCCTCCACCGCCGTCAAAAGTACCGGCCGCTTGTCGGCACCGATCATGCTGCTCGGCGTGGCGGGTGTGTCGCTGTTCTACGGCGACGCGGTGCTGACGCCGGCGATCTCGGTGCTTTCCGCCATCGAGGGACTCGAAGTCGGCACGTCCGCGCTCAAGCCGTACGTCGTTCCACTGTCGATTGTCGTGCTCGTCGCGCTGTTCGCGTTTCAACGCCACGGCACCGCCGCGGTCGGCACCCTTTTCGGTCCCATCTGCCTGCTCTGGTTTCTCGCGCTCGCCGCCATCGGGGTCTACAACATCGCGCAGCATCCGGGCATCCTCGCCGCGCTCAACCCCCTGCACGCGTTGGGTTTCGTGACCAGCCACGGCTTCGCTTCGTTTCTCGTGCTCGGCGCCGTCGTGCTGGCCATCACCGGGGCGGAAGCGCTCTATGCCGACATGGGCCACTTCGGCCGCCTGCCGATTCGCATCGCCTGGTTCGGACTGGTATTGCCCGCGCTCATGCTGAACTACTTCGGACAGGGCGCGCTCCTGGTACGCGACCCGCAGGCCGTGGTGAATCCGTTCTATCTGGCGTTTCCGGGTTGGGCGCTTTTTCCCATGGTCGCGCTTGCCACGGCCGCCACCGTGATCGCTTCGCAGGCGACGATCTCGGGCGCCTATTCGCTGACGCGGCAGGCGATGCAGCTCGGCTATCTGCCGCGTCTCAATGTGCTGCACACGTCGGAGAAGCAATACGGTCAGATTTATCTGCCCGCGATCAACTGGACGCTGCTCGCCGCGGTGCTCCTCGCCGTCATCGGGTTCGGCTCGTCCTCCGCGCTGGCGTCCGCTTACGGCGTCGCGGTGACGGGCACGATGCTGGTCGATACCCTGCTCGCCTTCTTCGTGATCCGCTACCGCTGGGGATACCACCTGCTGCTCTGTGTCGTCGCGACCGGATTTTTCTTCATTGTCGATGTGTCGTTCTTTTCGGCGAGTCTGTTCAAGGTCGGGGACGGCGGCTGGTTTCCGCTGGTGCTCGGCACGGCGATGTTCATCGTGATGCTGACCTGGCGGCGCGGCCGCGAAATTCTGCTCGGCAGGCTCAAGCAATCATCGGTGCCGCTCAAGCCTTTCCTCGAATCGCTGTTACGCGATCCACCGCGGCGCGTGCCGGGAACGGCGGTGTTTCTGACGTCCACCCCGGACGCCGTGCCGCATGCGCTGCTGCATAATCTGGCCCACAACAAAGTACTGCATGAGCGCGTCATCTTTCTCACGGTGGTCGTCGAAGAAGTGCCGTGGGTGGCGGCGAAGGAGCGGGTGCACATCGAGCCGCTCGGCGACGGTTGCTATCGCATCATGATGCACTTCGGGTTCAAGGACCGCCCCGATGTTCCGCGTGCGCTCGAGCTCTGCGGCCCGCACGGGCTCGAGTTCGCCCTGTTGAGCACGTCATTCTTCTTGAGCCGGGAGGTGGTGATTCCGACCGTGCGCAACGGCAACGGCATGGCGCTCTGGCGCGAGCGGCTGTTCGCCACCATCGCCCGCAACGCCGGAAGCGTGGTGGCTTACTTCAGCCTGCCGACCAATCGCGTCATCGAGCTGGGGACGCAGATAGAAATCTGAGCGCGCGAGCGGCCGCGAGCAGCGCGTTCATGCCGAGGATCATGCCGAGCAACATGGCGGCCACCATCGCGACACCGGCGGCGATCGGATCGAAATCGAGCGCGAGGCGCGTCGCCAGCTGCTCCGCCGTCACCATGCCGACAAGCATACCCAGATTGCACAGCACGTAAGTTTCGAAAGCGCCGCCGACGGGCCGCGCGCGCGGATGGACCACGCCGAGCGCCACGCCGACATTGCCGCCGACCATCATTCCGAGCGACGCCCACGGCATGACGTTGACCTTCGCCCACAGCTGCTCGGGCGTCGGCCAGATCCCGCCCGCCGACCAGGAACGGCACATGCCGAGCATTCCGTACAGGCCGAGCGATCCGAAGTCCGCGATACAGCCGAGCATCAGGCCGAAGCCGCCGGCGGCGAACATGACGACCGTGAGCTGCACACCGCGACGATCGCCGCGGCGGGCGAGCAATTCGTGGCACAGGAGCGCGAGCGGAAGTCCCGCGAGCAGCGCGACGCCGGCCGAGGCGTGCACGCTCAAGTGCAGCAGATAAGCCAGCAACAGGCATTGCGCGCCGGCGAGCGCGCCGCAGATCAGCGGTTCGCGCCGCTTCACACCGGGGCGCTCAATCGGCGCGGCGATCGGCATCGCGTCCCTCTCCCGGCGCCGGTTCATGCGGATAACCGGCGAGCCGCTGCCATTCGGCGTAATCCTCGGGCGTATCGAGGTCGAACACGAAGTGCGCGTTGTCGCTTTCGAACGTCATCACCAGATCCGCATTGCGTTCGATCAGCCGCTTGCAACCGAGGTTACGCCCACCGGCGAGAATTTCGCCGCGGTGCGCGGCGGCAAAAACGATCGGGTTGCCGCGCCGGCCTTGATACGTCGGCACGAGGATCGAGCCTCGATCACGACGGCTGAAAACGTCGATCAGCAGGTCGATGTCCTCGTGCGTGAGAAGCGGTTGGTCCGCGAGGCAGGTCATGATCCCCTCGCACGGACGTACGAGCGCCTCGATGCCGCAGTGGACCGAGCTCATCTGCCCTTCCTGATAATTGCGGTTGTACACAACATTAACCCCGAGGTCGCGAATCAGCGCATGCGCTTTTTCCGCCTCGTGACCGAGGACGACGACGACTTCATGCAGCTTGGAAGCGAGCAGCGTCAGCACCGAGCGCCGCAACAGCGGGACGCCGCCGACGGGGAGCATGAGCTTATTGTCCGATCCCATGCGTCGCGACTCGCCGGCGGCGAGCAACACCGCGGAAACGCGGTTCATCCCGACACCGCTTTCAGATATTTTTGCGGATCCTTCTCGAAACTGTGCCGGCATCCGGCGCAGCAAAAATAATATTTGGTGCCCGCGTATTCGCTTTGATACTCGGCGCCGCGGGTCGCGACCGTCATGCCGCACACGGGATCGACGGCCTCCGCCGCCTCGGCGGGAGGAATCATCGGCGCCGCCGCTCTAACCGCGACGGCGCCGCTGCGTCGTGCCTGCACCACGCCGGCGAGCACCGACAGCGCGATTTCCTCCGGCGTCACCGCGCCCATGGAAAGCCCGGCGGGCGCGACGATGGCATCGACGCGCTCGGCGGCGTGACCGCGCTCCTTCAGGTACTGCTTGAGCGTCGCCGCCTTGCGCCGGCTCGCGACGAAGGCGATGTACGGCGCGCCGCTCGCGAGCGCCGCCTCGAGGCCCTCCTCGTCCCGCCGGCCCTGGGTCGCCACGACGACGAACGCCGGTACGTCGGCGGGCAGCTCGAGCGGCGTGAGCGTTTGCTCGATGCGATCGGCTTCCGGAAACGCCTGTCGGTCGGCGCCGGGAAAGGCGACGGTCACCGAAAAGCCGACGCGACCGGCGATCCCGCTCAAGGCCTGCGCCACCGGCGATTGCCCGATGATGAGCAATACCGGCCGCGTCGTGACCGCCTCGATGAAAATGTCGAGCGTGCCGCCGCTCGCGCAGCTCATGCCGAAATCGAGAATGCCGGGATCGGCCGGCAGATCTTTTTCCGGGCTGATGCGGATCAGCCGCGGTCGGCCGTCTTGCAGCACCTGTTTCGCCACCTTGATCACCGCCGGCTGCGCGCAACCGCCGCCGATCCAGCCTTCGATGTCGCCGTCCGCCGTGACGATGGCCTTGGCGCCCGGCCGCGCCGACGTCGGCGCTTCGCTGCGCACCACCGTCGCGAGCGCGAACGGCTTGCCCGCCGCGGCGAGGCGATTGGCTTTCTCCCGCAGCGCGTCGGTCATGACGACGTCGATGTTGCTCGCGTACGGCGTCACAGGTTCACCAATTGCTTTTCGAGCGCCGCGAGGGTGTCGAGGTTGTGCGCCGGGGCGAACACGTCGATCAACGGCAACGCCGCCTGCATGCCCGCGGCCAGCGGCTCGTAGCCCGCGCGCCCCAGCAATGGATTGAGCCAGACGATCTTGCGCGCTCGCCGGCGCACGCGCCGCAGTTCTTCGGCCAGCAGCGTCGCCGGCCCGGTATCGAACCCGTCGCTCATGATCACGACGATCGATCGTGAATTGAGCAGCCGGGACGCGTAGTGCTGGTTGAACGCCTGCACGCTTTCGCCGATGCGCGTCCCGCCCGCCCAGCCGAGGGCGATCACGCCGAGCTTCTCTTTCACTTTATCGGCGTCGCGCTCGCGCAGCACTTCGCTGACCGGTATCAGGCGCGTGTGATAGATGAAGGCGTGCGCGTCGTCGAACGCGCCCAGCATGCCGCGCGCGAAGCGCAGAAAAAAATAGCTGTAGAGATTCATGGAGCGGCTCACGTCGAGCAGCATGACCAGGCGCGGCAGCACGCGCACGCGCCGCTGGTATACGAGATCGATCGGCGTGCCGCCGTAGCGCAGGCTCGCGCGGATGGTGCGGCGCAGGTGGATGCGCCGGCCGTAACGCGCCAGGCGCTGCCGCCGCTGAATGCGCCGGCGCATGCGGCGCGCCAGACGCTCGGCGAGATTTTCGATCGCGCGGACCTCGCGCGGGTCGTTCAGCAAGCGAAAGTCCGTTTGCGCGGTCGATTCCTGCCAGCTCGCGCCGCCGCGCGTTCCCTCTTGCGCCGCGTCGCTTGCATCGCCGGTTTGCGCCCGATCGGCCCCCGCGATATCGCCGCCGCTGCCGGCGCCGCCGGTGCCGAGGCCGCCCTGCTTCGGCACGGCCGCCGGCTGGACCTGGCTGGTCTTGCGGCTCTGCGGCAGCCAATAGGCGTCGAAGAGCTGGTCGAAGCGCTTCCACTCGTCCGCGTTACCGCACAAGAGGCTGCGCAATCCCCAGCGCAGGCGTTCCCGCTCGAGCAGGGTGCAGCGTTCGGCGATGCGCAGCGCATCCAACCCTTCGCGCACGCCCACCTCGAAGCCTTGCCGGCGCAACAGCGCGAGAAACTCCATGATCCGCTCGACCAGGGGATCGAGCTGGCTTGCGGGCGGAGCCTGAGCCTGGCGCGCGCTCATTGGGCGTTCGCCGCCAGTCGCTGCATGACGTCCGGCGTGATGGCGTCGCGATCCTCGCGCGTCTTCAGCAGGCAGACCAGTGTCTGCATGAGGAGCGCCGGATCGTCGTCGAGCTTCTTCACATTGACGCGCAGCAGCGCCGCGACCCAGTCGAGCGTTTCCGAGACACCCGGCTTCTTGCGCAAGTCCATGCCGCGCAGCGCGTGCATGAAGGCGACGACTTGCCCCGCCAGCCGTTCGCCGACTTGCGGCAGATGCGTGTGAATGATGCGCCGTTCCTTGTCGAGGCTCGGATAATCCACGTAGTAATACAAACAGCGCCGGCGCAGCGCGTCGCTCAGCTCGCGCGTCGCATTCGAGGTCAGCACCACGTACGGAATGCTGCTCGCCTTGATGGTGCCGAGCTCGGGAATGCTGATTTGAAAATCCGACAGCACTTCGAGCAGATAGGCCTCGAACTCTTCGTCCGCCCGGTCGATCTCGTCGATCAGGAGCACCGGCGGCTGCGGCTGCGTGATGGCCTCGAGCAGCGGGCGCTTCAGCAGGAACGATTCACTGAAGATATGGCGTTCTTTGTCCGCGCTCGAGCGGCCCTCGCCTTCGTCGATCTTGATCGCGAGCAGCTGGCGCTGGTAATTCCACTCGTAGACCGCCGCGTTGGCGTCGAGGCCTTCGTAGCATTGGAGGCGAATCAAGGGCGCGCCGAAGCTTTGCGCCAGCGCCTTCGCGACTTCGGTCTTGCCGACGCCGGCGTCGCCTTCGAGGAGCAACGGGCGCTTCAACTCGGTGAACAAGAGCAACGTCGCGGCCAGGCTCGGCTCGGCGATGTAGCCCGCCTTTTCCAGGCGCTGTTGAAAGGCGACGATGTCTGTCATAGGTCCGTGGTATCGCGTGCAAGGGGCGACGCGGTAACTCTACGCCTTGGCATGCAATCGGGACAAGAAACCGAGCGGCGAAACTGCCATGCCGGCGTGCGGGGCGTCGGTATTATCTGGCGGTGGGATTCTTGCGGCCGAAGAGGCCCTTGATGAACGCCACGATGACTCCCCATAGGAGCGCGAAAGCGTTCAACTCGCGCGGCGGCGCCGCCATGCCGGCCGCCGGCGCGGCGCCCGCGCCGTCCGCCAGCGCTTGCGCGCGCTGCGCGAAGTTGGCGCCGAACTGCTGCAAGATCTGATCGGACACCTGCGCCATCATGCGGCCGGCGAAGCTCGCGAGCTTGCCGCTGACCGTAACCGTTGACGTACCGGCCAGCTCGCACCTGCCGTCGCCGGCATCGCGTATCGCCGCCCTCAAGTCCATGCTCGCGGCCGAACCGCCTTTGGCATCCGTGCCCTTGCCGAGGATATGAATTTCGCGCTTGGCGGCGTCGACGCTCTGGAGCTCGAGCGTGCCCTTGAACGCCGCGCTCGCCGGCCCAAGCTTCACGTTCACTTGGCCGTTGTAATGCGTGGCATCGACTTGCTCGGTGATCTGCGCCCCGGGCATGCACTCGGCCATGCTTTTTATATCGCTCAGCAGCCGCCAAGCGGCGGCGGCGGGCGCGGCGATCGGAAAGGATTTCTCGAGCTTCACTTCCATACCACGCTCCTGCCGCCGCTGCTGCTACCGCCGGCGCTCGTCACCGCTTGTCCAACCCGAGCTTATGGATGGTTTTCCACACGCTGTACGCGGTATGCGGCATTTCCATGTCGGTCACGCCCAAATGCGCGAACGCATCGACGACGGCGTTGTTCAAGCACGGAATACCGCCGACGTGCGGGGACTCGGCCACACCCTTGGCGCCGATCGGGTGATGCGGCGACTTGGTGACGGTGTGATCGAGCTCCCACTTCGGCGTCTCGGCCGCGGTCGGCACGAAATAATCCATCAAGCTGTTGCTGAGCAGATTGCCGCCTTCGTCGAACTCGAGCTTCTGCCCCATCGCGACGGCGAAGGCTTCCGTCAGGCCGCCGTGTATTTGGCCTTCGATGATCATCGGGTTGATGCGCGTGCCGCAGTCATCGAGCGCGTAGAAGCGCCGCACCTTGGTTTCGCCCGTATAGCGATCGATGTCGACGACGGCCAAATAGGCGCCGAAGGGGTACGTGAAGTTCGGCGGATCGTAGTAGTCCACCGCCTCGAGCCCCATTTCCATCCCTTCCGGAACGTTGTTGTACGCCGCCCAGGCGATTTCTTTCATCGTCTTTTCCTGCCCGGGTACACCCTTCACCTTGAAACGATCGATGTCCCACTCGAGATCGCCTTCCGGGACTTCGAGCAGGTGCGCGGCGATCTTGCGCGCCTTGTCGCGGATCTTGCGCGCCGCCATCGCCGTCGCCGCGCCGCCCACCGGCGTGCTGCGCGAGCCGTAGGTGCCGAGACCGTACGGCGCGGTGCTGGTGTCGCCTTCCTCGATCTGGATGTTCTCCGACGGCAGCCCGAGCTCGCTCGCGATGATCTGCGCGTAGGTGGTCGCGTGCCCCTGGCCTTGGGTGATCGTGCCCATGCGCGCGATGACGCTGCCCGTCGGATGCACGCGAATCTCGGCGCTGTCGAACATGCCGATGCCGAGGATGTCGCACGCCTTGGTCGGCCCGGCGCCGACGATCTCCGTGAAGGTGCAAAGCCCAATGCCCATCAGCTCGCCGCGCTTGCGTTTTTCCTCCTGCTCCTTGCGCAGCGCCGGATAATTCACGGCGTCGAGAACTTTTTTCAATGCCGTGTGGTAGTCGCCGCTGTCGTACTGCCAGCCGAGCGCGGAGGTGTAGGGGAACTGTTCGCGCTTGATGAAATTGCGCATCCGGATCTCGGCTTTGTCGACATTGAGCTTCTGCGCCAGCACGTCGATCATGCGCTCGATCAGGTGCACCGCTTCGGTCACGCGGAACGAGCAGCGGTAAGCGACGCCGCCCGGCGCCTTGTTGGTGTAGACGCCGTCGACCTTCACGTGCGCCACCGGAATGTCGTACGAGCCGGTGCAGATACTGAAGAGTCCCGCCGGCCATTTGGTCGGCTGCGCGTGCGAATTGAACGCGCCGTGATCGGCGATAACGTTGACGCGCAGCGCCTTGATGCGCCCGTTCTTGTCCGCCGCGAGCTCGCCGACCAGATGGTAGTCGCGCGCGAACGCCGTGGTCGCGAGATTCTCGATGCGCGTCTCGATCCACTTCACCGGCCGTCCGAGCACGATCGAGGCGACGATCGCGCAAACGTAGCCCGGATAGACGCCGACCTTGTTGCCGAAGCCGCCGCCGATGTCCGGCGACACCACGCGGATCTTGCTCTCCGGCAGTCCGGACAGCAGCGACACCACGGTGCGGATCACGTGCGGCGCCTGCGAGGTCATGTAAACGGTCAGTTCGCCCCGCACCTTGTCGAACGAGGCGACGCAGCCGCAGGTTTCGAGCGGGCACGGATGCACGCGCGGGTTCACCATCGCCTGCTTGACCGTCACCTCGGCGGATTGGAATACTTTGTCGGTTCCCGCTTTGTCGCCGACTTCCCAGGTGAAAATGTGATTGTGATGGCGGCGCGGGCCCTGGCCGGCTTCCTTCTTATCCTTGATGTCGTCGCGAATCACCGGCGCATTCGGTTCAAGCGCCTTGTGCGGATCGACGACGGCCGGCAGCTCTTCGTATTCAACCTCGACCAGATCGGCGCCATCCGCCGCGATGTACCGATTCTCCGCGATCACCATCGCGACTTCTTGATATTGGAAGCAGACTTTCTCGTCCGCCAGCACCGCCTGGACGTCGCCGGCGAGCGTGGGCATCCAATGCAGCTTCAGCGGCTTCAGATCGTTCGCGGTCAACACCGCGAGCACGCCGGGAAGCTTCAGCGCCTTGTCCTTATTGATGGACTTGATGCGGGCGTGCGCGTAGGGGCTGCGCACCACCACGCCGAACACCGTGCCCGGCAGCTTCAGGTCGTCGACGTAGTTGCCCTTGCCCTGAATGAAACGCGGATCCTCTTTGCGTTTGCGCGCGCAACCGACACCTTCCAGTTTTGCCTCGCGCTCGACTCTCTCTGCGGTGGTTGCCATGAGTTACTTCCCTCCTGCGGCTTGCAGCCTTTTTGCCGCGTGCTGCACGGCCTTGACGATGTTCTGGTATCCGGTGCAACGACAGATATTGCCGGACATCCCGGTGCGAATCTCTTCTTCCGAGGGATTCGGATTTTCCTGCAGGAAGCGGTAGGCGCGCACCAGCATGCCGGGCGTACAGAAACCGCACTGCAGGCCGTGCTGCTGCATGAACTCCTCCTGCAACGGATGCAGCGTGCCGTTCGTGGCGAGCCCCTCGACGGTCAGAACGTTGCCGCCCTGCGCCTGCACCGCGAGCACGGTGCACGACTTCACCGACCTGCCGTTGAGATCGACGGTGCACGCGCCGCAATGGCTGGTCTCGCAGCCGATGTGCGGGCCGGTATGCGCCAGCTGCTCGCGCAGCACGTGGATCAGCAGCTCGCGCGGCTCGGCGAGCACGTCGACCGGCCGGCCGTTCAGATTGAAAGAAATATGCGTCTTCGCCATGTTATTTCCCCTTCGCCCGTTCGAGTGCCAGCCGGATCGCGCGGCGCGTCATCTCGGCCGCCATGTGGGTCTTGTACTCGCGATCGCCGCGTAGATCTTCCGCCGGATCGCAAATGCTCATCACCTTTTGCGCCGCCTGCTCGATCAATTTGTCGTCGATGGTTTTGCCGGTGAGCAGCGCCGCCGCGTCCTTCGCCTTGAGCGCCGTCGGCGCCACGTTGGTCAGCGCGATCACGATTTTCTTGCAGGTGTTGCCGTCGAGCTGCAATTGCACCGCGGCGGCCGCGGTGGCGAAGTCGCCGGTCTTGCGCTTCAGCTTGCAGTAAGCCCAGCCCGTGCCCTTGCCGATCGCGGGCACGCGGATCTCCGTGAGAATCTCATCCGCTTGGAGTTGCGTGGAGTAGGTGCCGAGAAAGAAGCCGTCGGCGGCCACCGTGCGCTCGCCCTTAGGCCCGGTCAAGACGAACGATGCTTCGGTCGCGAGCGCGATCGCGGGATGGTCATTGCCCGGATCGCCGTGGGCGATATCTCCTCCGACGGTGCCGCAATTGCGCACCTGCGGATCGGCGATTTGCCGCGCCGCCTCCGGGAGCAGCGGGCATTTGGTTCGGAGCAATTCGGAGGCGATGATTTCATTTTCGGTGGTCATCGCGCCGATGCGGATCATGCCGCCCTGCTCGCGGATACCCTTCAACTCCGGGACCCGATTGAGGTCAATCAAATGAGCCGGCGCCGCGAAGCGCAGCTTCATCATGGGCAGCAGGCTGTGCCCGCCGGCCAGAATCTTGGCCCCGCTGTTGTGCTCGCCTAACAGCCGGATCGCCTCCTTCAAATTGGACGGGGCGTGGTATTCGAACGTAGCTGGTATCATCGCGCGGACCCTCTCTCGTGCAATGTCATGGAATGCAGCTTATATAGGTCCCGGGCTGGCCGCCGGCCTGTGACTTCCATTGCCCGGGGCGCCCAGTTGAAGGTGATTCGGGCGGCGGCTCAACACCCGGTTCACGAACGCGGTTATCTCCTGCACGAGCGGCGGATTTGCCGCATTAACGGCGCCGCTGCTCGAAAAAAAACGGTGCGACGCGCCGCTAACTCAGCCCGAACATCAACTTGAGTCGCGGCACGTTGCTGCGGCTGACCGGGACGCACGCCGCTTCGCGCGCTTGCACGGTGATCGTGCACTGGTCGTCCACCCGTTCGATGGCGGAGGCGAAGCGAATGTTGATCATGTGGCTGCGATGCACCCGGATGAACAGCGCGGGATCGAGCCGGGTTTCGAGATCGGACAGCGACAGATTACACAGGTAGTCCTGCGACTCGGTGTAGACGGTCGTGTAGTGACCTTCGGCCTTGAAGTGCACGACCTCGTTCAGATCGAGCAACACCACCTTGCCATTCTTGTAGACCGGCAGCTTGAACAACTGCCGCGGCCGGCCGCGGTCGTCTTGGCTCTCGCGCGGGCTCGTGGTGATGTCGGTGAGGTCGTAAAACACCATGCATGTGCCGAACAGTTCCTCCGCGCCCCACATTTTTGTGACCTTAATAAGCAATACCCGGTCGGGGATGTTGATCATCATGGTCATGGGCGGCGGCGACTCCGCCGGGCAACCCGACGAATGTTGCAGCAGAAATTCCACTTTGGTCCGGCTCTTCTCCGGGTGCAGCTGCGTGATCTCGACTCCCATCACCTGTCCGACGGTGACGTTCAGCACGCGGCTGGCCACATGGTTTAACGCAAGGACATGGTTATGCCGATCCAGCCAGACGATACCCGGATCGAACTTCTGCAGCTTGTGCTCGAAGGTTTCAACGTTCGTCGGTAAATCGCTATGCACACTCAAGGCCACTGGTATTCCCCGCCTGGTCCACGCCCGCAATAGACTACCGCATACCGAAATCGCCACAAAGGACGGGGTGGCTGAAATGCCATTTTCCGGGATTTCCCGGCCGGATTCATTGCCTCCCTCCCTAACGCCTCTGCAGTTCCCGGAGCGTCATGCGGCGGAACGACTCGGGCAATTGAAACAGCGCGGGCGCCATTTCGACATCCGTGCGGTAATCGGTCAGCTCGGTGATCCGTCGGCGCTTGGGATCCCGCGGATCGGGCTCGACCAGGCGCACGGGAAAGCCGTACGTCAGGTGGCGCGCCGGCGCGTACACGTGGTTCGCGAGATCGCAAGGCGTCTTCGCCGCATTCGGCGTAAAACCGATCGCCGAGCGCTGCTCGCCCGCCAGCGCCTCGCGGTATTCGCGCAACGCCGCCACTGCGTCCGGCAGCAGGCCGTCCGCGGCGTACAAGTCGTAGCAGAGCCGGCCGTTGGTGAGCAGGCTGTAATGCACCACGGACCGGCCGCCGACGGCCGGAAATGTCGCGGTGTCGCGCTTGATGCGATGTGTCAGTTTCGGCGGCGCGCCGGCGGGCGCGGCGCGCGGCTCGATCACGAGTATCAGCCGATCGGCGGCGCTCACGTCGTAGGTCGTGCGCGCGGCACGGTCGTACAGCAAGAAGTCCCTGCTCCGCTCGCCGCCGTCGATGCGCAAGAACTTGCGACTCACGATCATGCGCACCGGCGTGGCCGGTTCGGTGCCGTCGTTCTCGACGAAGTAGAGCGCGGTGCCGCGCTCGGCCGGCTCGGGCTTGGGCGCGCAGGTGAGCAGCAGAGCGAACACGGCGCCGAGTAGCGCGATCGGCTTCATCACTAGCGCAACCCCAAAATCAAATCCATCACATTCGTACCCGTCGGGCCGGTATGAATCAAGTCACCGCTTGCTTCGAGAAAACCGCCCGCGTCCGCCTGAGCGAGCGCGGCATCCGCTTGCAGACCGAGCGCCGCGCCGCGTTCGACCGTTCCGCCGTCGACGATCGCGCCCGCATCCGGCGTCGGGCCATCGGTTCCGTCGGTGCCGGCAGCGAGCAACAACGCGCTTTGACCTTGCAGCACCCGCGCCGCCGACAACGCCAGGCTTTGATTGCGGCCCCCGCGGCCCGGGCGGGACGGGAGTTTCATCGTGGTCTCTCCGCCCCAGACATATAAAGTGTCGGGAGGCGACACGAGCAGCGCGTGCGCGAGACGCGCGCCGACGTTCACCGCGTCACCGACGACGAACTCCGATTGCAACGCCGAGCGCCAACCGTAGACGCGGGCCGCGTCGGCGGCGGCGCGCTTGGCGTCGGCGAGCCGCGCCACGATTTCGAAGCGCACCCGGCGAAAGCACGGGTCGTCCGCGGCCGGCGCCGCCGGCGCGTGCTGCAAGGCGCGGCGCACGTCCGGCGGCGCGTCGTCGATCGGTTCCATACCGATGGTTTCGTCCGGCACCAGCAAACCGCTGCCGATGAAGCGCGGATCATCGCCCTGCACGTCCGAGATCGCGAGGCATGTCACGTGGCGTGGCGCGAGCAGC
Organism: Acidiferrobacteraceae bacterium; assembly: GCA_021323795.1. Lineage (GTDB taxonomy): Bacteria > Pseudomonadota > Gammaproteobacteria > Acidiferrobacterales > Sulfurifustaceae > JACQFZ01. The sequence goes on from JAJPKH010000190.1 coordinate 16,463, forward strand.
CGCGTCAGCCGTCCGCCTTTAATAAGCGACAAGCGCTTGCGGACACGATTCACGGCGGCGATGTCGCGGCCCGAGGCGAGCAGCCATTCATTCATCCGCCGCAGCGTCGCGAGATCGACGTTCGGCGGCAATTGCTCCACCAGCGCCGAGGCGCCGCCGGAGAGCAATACCAGCACCTGCGCGTCGGCGGGCAAGTCGGCGATGAAACGGACGAGCGCATGCCCGGCGGCAAGACAGGTGTCGTCAGGGACGGGATGCGCCGCTTCCAACACCGGCCAGGGCAGCGATTCCGCGTGGCCCCGCTTGGTGATCACCAAGCCGGCGCGGATGCCGTCCTTCAGCGCATCGGCCGCGCCGCGCGCCATGGCGCTCGCGACCTTGCCGAGCGCGATGAGATGCACCGGCGCGTCGAGGGGATGCATGGCGAGATAATCGCGCACGCGCGTCCGGCCGTTGACCGCTTCGAGGCTGCTTTGAAAAATCTCGAGCAGCGCTCGCCGTCGCTTGTCCTGCATCTTGTATCCCTTCGCCAGCGCGCGCTTACCGCTCTCCCTTGCGCCTCACGCGAGACCGCGCGCGAGATCGGCTTTAAGGTCGGTCACATCCTCGAGTCCGACGGATAAACGCACGAGCCCGTCGGTGATGCCGCTCTCGCGGCGCTGCTCCGGCGTCAAACGGCCGTGCGTCGTGGTCGCCGGGTGCGTGATCGTGGTTTTCGCATCGCCGAGATTGGCGGTGATGGAAATGATTTGCGTCGCGTCGATCAGCCGCCACGCCGCGTCCTTGCCGCGTTCCAGCTCGAAGGCAAGAATGCCGCCGAAATCCGCTTGCTGACGTCGCGCCAATTCGTGCTGCGGATGCGACGCGAGGCCCGGGTGATGAACTTTGCGCACCCCGCGCTGCCGCTCGAGCCAGCGCGCGAGATCGAGGGCGTTGCTGCTGTGCGCCTTCATCCGCAGCGCCAGCGTCTCGAGACCCTTCAGAAACACCCACGCGTTGAACGGGCTCATGGTCGGACCAGCGGTTCTCAGCACGCCGTACACGTCCTTGCTGATCAGCTCGCCGTTACCGAGCACCGCGCCGCCGACGCAGCGACCCTGCCCATCGATGTATTTGGTGGCGGAATGAATCACGAGATCGGCCCCGAACCGAAACGGCAGCTGCAGCGCCGGCGTGCAAAAACAGTTGTCGACGGCAAGCAACGCCTTGTGCGCATGCGCCAGGTCCGCGAGCCGGCGGATATCCGCGACTTCCGTCAACGGATTGGACGGCGTTTCAATGAAGAGCAGCTTGGTGTTGGGACGAAACGCGCGCTCCCAGGCGGCGTAATCGGTCAACGGAACGAACGTCGTGTCGACGCCGAAACGCCCGAAGATATTTTGAAACAGCAGCACCGTGGTGCCGAAAATGCCGCGTGACGCGATGACGTGGTCGCCGGTCTTCAGTGTGGCGAGGCAGGTCGCGAGGATCGCCGACATGCCGGACGCGAAGGCGACGCAATGCTCGCAGCCTTCGAGCGCGGCCAGGCGTTCCTCGAAGGCGCGGACCGTGGGATTGGTGAAGCGGGAGTAGAGATTGCCGGGACTCGTGCCCGCGAACCGGGCGGCCGCCTCGGCCGCGCTCTCGCAGGTGAAGCTCGATGTCGCGAAGATCGGTTCGGAGTGCTCGTCTTCGGCTGTCGGCCGCCTCCCCGCGCGCACCGCGCGAGTCGCGAAACCCCATTCTTGATCGTCTTTTTCCGCCATGTCGCACCTACTCGATTACGTCATTGATCCGCGGCGGGACAAACAAAAAAACCCGCCAGAGCAGCAGCTGAGCGGGTTTATTTCGCTTTAGCCGCATTTATAGCGCGCCCGCAAGCTGAAAGCTCAAATCGGCGCGTGTGCTGCTAAATCTAAAGGCCTAATACGGCGCTGTCAACGAAAGAAACGACGGATGGCAGAGGCACAAGGAACGGTCGTTTTCGTCCGCCCGCCCCTTACTCCCGACGCTGTTTCAAGGGAGAAATCAGCGAGGAAAGCTGAGCACCTCCGCCGTCTGCTGCTCGATCGACGCCGATTGGCGCCCGCTCTTCGCGACGTCGTTGCGACGCCGCTCGATGCGGGCGAGGTAATCCGCGCTGATGTCGCCCGTTACATAGACGCCGTCGAAGCACGACGCGTCGAAGCGCGTGATCCTCGGATTGCCCTCGTGGGCCGCGTCGATCAAATCCGACAGATCCTGATAGATCAGCCGGTCGGCGCCGATGATCCGGGCCACCTCTTCTTCGCTACGGCCGCTCGCGACCAGTTCTTTGGCGGCGGGCATGTCGATGCCGTACACATTGGGATAGCGCACCGGCGGCGCGGCGGAAGCGAAGTACACTCTTCGCGCGCCGGCCTCGCGCGCCATCTGCACGATCTGCGCGGACGTGGTGCCGCGGACAATGGAGTCGTCGACCAATAATACGTTCTTGCCGCGGAACTCGAGATCGATCGCGTTCAGCTTCTGGCGCACCGAGCTCTCGCGCTGCGCCTGTCCGGGCATGATGAAGGTGCGGCCGATGTAGCGGTTCTTGATGAAGCCTTCGCGGTACTTGATGTCGAGCTCGTAGGCCATCTGCAGACCGGCGGTGCGGGAGGTGTCGGGAATCGGGATCACGACGTCGATGTCGACGTCGCGCCATTCGCGCTTGATCTTGGCGGCGAGCTTCTCGCCCATGCGCAGGCGCGTCTTGTGCACCGCGATGCCGTCGATCATCGAGTCGGGTCGCGCGAGATAAACGTACTCGAAAATGCACGGTGTATGCTCGGTCTGCTGCACGCACTGGCGCCAGTGCGGCTGGCCGTCCATGTCGATGAAAAGCGCCTCGCCCGGGCCGATATCGCGCACGGCCTTGAAGCCGAGCACATCGAGCGCCACCGACTCGGAGGCGATCATGTGCTCTTGCCCCCGGTCGGTATCGCGGCGACCGTAGATGATCGGCCGGATGCCGTGCGGATCGCGGAAGGCGAGCAGGCCGACGCCCACGATCATGACGACCACCGCGTAGGCGCCGCGCGCGCGGCGATGTACGCCCATCACCGCGCGGAAAATATCGTCGGGCGACAAATCGACGCGGCTCACGGCGTGCAACTCATGCGCGAGCACGTTCAGGAGAATTTCCGAATCGGATTCGGTGTTGAGGTGGCGCAGATCTTCGCGGAAAAGCTCTCCGGCGAGCTGGTCGGCGTTCGTGAGGTTGCCGTTATGCGCCAGCGCGAGGCCGAACGGCGAATTCACGTAGAACGGCTGCGCTTCCGCGGGCGAATCGCAACCCGCCGTCGGGTAACGCACGTGTCCGATGCCGATCGCGCCCTTGAGCTGCTCCATGTGGCGCTGCTGGAACACGTCGCGCACGAGACCGTTGTCCTTGCGCAGATATACGCGCCGGCCGTCGCTCGTCATGATGCCGGCGGCGTCCTGCCCGCGATGCTGCAACACCGTGAGGCCGTTATAAATGGCCTGGTTGACCGGACCCTTGGCGTATATTCCGATGATGCCGCACATGTGGCTCTCCTGGCGCGGTTGCCGTTAGCTGAAGCGTATGTGCCGCGCGATATCGCGCGGGATGTACGCGCTCACCACGACCGCCACCTTCTGAAAGTATGGCGCGAGCAGCGATTCGCGCCACCACGGCCGCTGCGGCAACGAGGTGATGCCGGCGACTAAAAATACGATAAGAATGATGATGCCTCCGCGCAGCACCCCCACCAGGCCGCCGAGCACGGCGTTCGGTTTGCGAAACATGCCGCGCAACGGCAGCGCGCGATGGATGAAATATACGACGATGGTCCCGACGATAAAGGCGCCGAGGAACACCGCCGCGAAAGCCGCGACCACGCGCAGCTGCGCGTCCGAGATCAGCGAGTGAAACAGCGGCGCGGCTTGATCCGCGAACAGCCACGCCACGAATGCCGAGAGCGGCCATAAGATAAGCGACAGCAACTCGAGCACGAAACCGCGAATGGCTCCGGTAACGGCGAAGGCGACCAGCACCACGATCATCAGATAGTCGAAGGAGTTCATTTTGCGCGCTGGGCCGCGTCTCTAGGTGGGGACGAGGTCAAGGAAACGCAAGTACTACGCCTTTGACCCCAACGTCCTTTTGGATACGCTCCTGTGCTTTCACCGCGCTGGCGCGGTCGCGATACGGCCCGACGCGCAGACGAACCGCCTTGCCGCTGTCGAGCTGGACATGCTCGGCGCGCACCGGCTGCCCGTCCGCGCGAAGTTTCTGCTCGAGCCGGGCGGCATTCGCCGTGTTGGAAAACGTACCCACTTGCACGACCCAGCCGCTGCTCGGCGCAGTCGGCTTCGCCGCCGCCGGCGCCGGTGACTTTGCCGCAGGCGCCGCGGGCTTAGATTCGACGGCCGCGGTCTTCGCCGGTTCCGGCGCGGGCGGCGCCGAAACGGCGGGAATCGGTTTGACAGGGTCGGTAAGCGCCGGTGGCGGCGGTGGAACTCTGGTAATCGCCACCTTGTTTTCCTCCGTCGTCTGCCCGGACGGCGCGTTCGCCGGCGCGGGCGCTTCCGAGGGCGCCTCGCGCTGGCTCAGGATCATCGGAACGAATATCACCGCGAGCGCGACGACCACGATGGCGCCGATGATCCGGTGTTTAGGATCGAACTCGTGTGGAGCGTCTCTGTTTGTCATGCAGGGTTCACGCCGAGATGCGCAAGTATATCACCGACCGTATAAAACGAGCCAAACACGACGATGCGGTCCGTCGGCGCCGCCTGCGCGCGCGCCGCTTCATAGGCGTCGATCACGCGCGCGAATCGTGTCACCGGCGCCCGCACCCCCGCCTGCGACAGCCGCTCCGCGACCTGATCGGCGCTGGCGGCGCGCGGTCCCGTCAGCGTCGCCACGTACCAGCCGTCGATCTGATCGGCCAGCGCGCGCGCCACGTCGGCGATGGCTTTGTCGATCAACATACCGAATACCGCGTAAGTACGCCCGAGCGCGCGATGCTGCTTGAGATTGGCCGCGAGCGCTTCCGCCGCCTGCGGATTGTGCGCCACATCGAGAATCGTCGGTGGAACCCCGGGAAGCACCTGAAAGCGGCCGGGCACGAACGCCGCGAGCAGACCCGCGCGAATGTGCGCCTGCGTCAACGGAAACCGATCGGCCAGCATCTCGAGCGCGGTCAGCGCGCACGCGGCGTTGCGCAGCTGACAATCGCCGCGCAACGCGGGAAACGGCAAGCCCGAGCGCGTGCGATCGCGACACTGAAACGACCAGCCGCCTTCCCCGGCCCGCGCTTGAAAATCGCGGCCGTACAAATAAAGCGAGGCGCCGACTTGTCCGGCGGTTTCGATGATCGTGACCGGCGGCTGTGCGTCGCCGCAGATCGCGGGCCGGCCGGCGCGAAAGATTCCCGCCTTCTCGCGCCCGATACTTTCACGATCCGGTCCGAGCCAGTTAGTGTGATCGATGCCGATAGAGGTCACGACCGCCACATCCGGATCGACCGCATTCACCGCATCGAGACGCCCGCCCATGCCGACCTCGAGCACGGCGACGTCCACCTCATGGCTGCGAAAGATGTCGAGCGCGGCGAGCGTGCCGTATTCGAAATACGTCAGCCGCGCCGCGCCGCGCTTGGCTTCGATCCGCGCGAACGCCGCGCACAACTCCGCGTCGGTGGCCATCGCGCCGTTTACGCGTACGCGTTCGTTATAGCGGATCAGATGCGGCGAGGTGTACGTCCCCACGCGATAGCCGCCGGCCCGCAGCATGGCGTCGCACATCGTCGCGGTGGAGCCTTTGCCGTTGGTGCCGCCGACCGTAACGATGGCGAACCGGGGCCGCCGCAAGCCGATGTTGTCGAGTACGGCGTGGACGCGCGTGAGACTGAGATCGATACTCCGCGGATGGAGTGTCTCGATGAAGCCAAGCCACTCGGGAAGCGTACGCGTCGTCAGGCGAATCAGAGATATTGAGCGTTGGCGCCGCCCGCGGCGGCGGTTTCGGATTTGCGCGTAAGCATCTCGAGCAGCGAGGCGATGTGGTCGCGCAGCTCGCGCCGCTCGAGGATCACGTCGATGGCGCCGTGCGCGAGAAGAAACTCGGAGCGCTGGAATCCTTCGGGCAGTTTTTCGCGCACCGTCTGCTCGATCACGCGCGGGCCGGCGAAGCCGATGAGCGCCTTCGGTTCGGCGATGATGATGTCCGCGACCATGGCGAGGCTTGCGGAAACGCCGCCCATCGTCGGGTCGGTGAGCACGGATATAAAAGGAACGCCGCGCTCGCCGAGGCGCGCGAGCGCCGCCGCCGTCTTGGACATTTGCAGCAAGGACAGCAAGCCCTCCTGCATGCGCGCGCCGCCGCTGGCGCTGAAACAAACGAGCGGAATATGCCGCTCGAGACACACGTTGACGCCGCGCACGAAGCGCTCGCCGACGACCGAACCCATGGATCCGCCCATGAAGTTGAATTCGAAGGCGCACGCGATGATCGGCATGTTTTTGAGCGCTCCGTGCATGACGACCAAGGCGTCGCGTTCGCCGGTCTCGCGCTGCGCTTCGTTCAGCCGATCCTTATAGCGCTTCAGATCCTTGAATTTGAGCACGTCGACCGGCGCCAGATTGGCGCCTATTTCCTCGCGCGGATGATCGCCGTCGAGAAACAGCTCGAGCCGCTTGCGCGCGCTGAGCCGCATGTGGTGATTGCATTTCGGACAGACGTTTTGATTGGTTTCGATTTCAGCGGAATAAAGCACCGCGCCGCACGCCGGGCACTTGCGCCATACCCCTTCCGGGACGGCCTTGCGCACGCCCTGGCTCTTGATCTTCGGGGGGATCAGCTTGTCGAACCAACTCATGGAGTCAGCTCCGCCGTCGCGCTGCGCGCCTTATCCATCGCCGTACGCAGGCTCGCGACGAAGGACGGCACCTCCGTCAATATTTTCTCCGGACTTGCGGCGTTCTCTTCCATGCGGCTCACGATGGCGCTGCCGACGACGACGGCGTCCGCCATTCTTGCCATCTCGGCGGCCGTTTCGGGCGCGCGGATGCCAAAGCCGACACCGACGGGGAGCTCGGTGTGCTTGCGTATGCCCTTCAGCTTTTCGCGCACTTCGCCCATGTCCAGGTGGCCCGCTCCCGTAACACCCCGCAGAGATACATAATAGATAAATCCGCCGGCGGCGCGAGCAACGGCGCGCACGCGCTCGGTCCCGCTGGTCGGGGCCGCGAGGAAAATGGGGTCCAGACCCCGGGCTTTCAGCGCGGCTAGCATACCATCGGCCTCCTCGGGCGGTAGGTCCACGGTCAAAACCCCGTCCACACCCGCGCCGGCGGCGCGTTCGGCGAAGGCCTCGTAGCCCATGATTTCAATGGGATTGAGGTAACCCATCAGCACGATCGGGGTCGCCGGATCCTTCACCCGAAATTCCTTCACCATGTCGAGCACGTGCGCGAGCGTGATTTGCTGCTTGAGCGCGCGTATCGCCGCGCGCTGGATGACGGGTCCGTCGGCCATGGGATCGGAAAACGGCACGCCGAGCTCCAAGACATTCGCGCCGGCGCCGACCAGCGCGTGCATGAGCGGGACCGTGATCCAGGGCGCCGGGTCGCCGGCCATGACGTAGGGGATCAGCGCCGCGGAGCGCTGCTTCTTGAGAAGCGCGAACTGTTTCGCGAGACGCGACATCAGAACTTGATTCCTTCAAGCGCCGCGACCGTATGAATATCCTTGTCGCCGCGGCCGGAGAGGCTCACGACCATCGCCTTGTCGCGACCGAGCTCCGGCGCGAGCCGCTTGGCGTAGGCGATCGCGTGACTGGACTCCAACGCCGGCAGAATGCCTTCGGCGCGCGTCAATTCATGGAACGCGGCGAGCGCGTCCTTATCCGTCACCGCCGCGTAACGCGCCCGGCCCGATTCCTTCAGCCACGCGTGTTCCGGTCCGACGCCCGGGTAGTCGAGACCCGCGGAAATCGAATGCGTTTCGATGATCTGACCGTCGTTCGTCTCGAGCAGATAGCTGCGGCTGCCGTGCAGCACACCCGGCCGCCCGGCGCAGAGCGTCGCCGCGTGACGGCCGGTTTCGATTCCTTCGCCGGCGGCTTCGACACCGTAGAGCGCGACCTGCGAGTCCTCGATGAACGGATAGAAGAGCCCCATCGCGTTCGATCCGCCGCCGACGCACGCGACGAGCGCGTCCGGCAAGCGCCCCTCGAATTCCATGATCTGCCAGCGCACCTCGCGTCCCACCACGGACTGGAAGTCGCGCACAATGAGCGGATAAGGATGCGGCCCGGCGACGGTGCCGAATATATAGAAGGTATCTTCGACGTTCGTGACCCAATCCCGAAACGCTTCGTTGACCGCGTCCTTCAGCGTTTTCGATCCGGATTCGACCGAAACCACTTCGGCGCCGAGCAGCTTCATGCGGTAGACGTTGATCGACTGGCGCTTGATGTCCTCGGAACCCATGTAGATGACGCACGTGAGACCGAAGCGCGCGGCGACGGTCGCGGTCGCGACGCCGTGCTGGCCGGCGCCGGTCTCGGCCACCACGCGCCGTTTGCCCATGTGGCGCGCGAGCAGCGCCTGGCCGATCGTGTTGTTGATCTTGTGCGCGCCGGTGTGATTCAAATCCTCGCGCTTCAAGTAAACCCGGGCGCCGCCCCACTGCGCCGTCAGCCGACGCGCCGGATAGAGCGGCGACGGCCGCCCGACGTAAAGCCGCAGGTCTTCCATGAACTCTTCCTGGAACTTCGCATCGGCACGCAACCGCTGGTAGGCCTCGGCAAGCTCGAGGAGCGGTTGCATCAAGGTCTCGGGTGCGAACATCCCGCCGAATTTGCCGAAATGCCCGCGCGCGTCGGGCAAGGTATAGGCGCTCATGCTGTCTCTCGCACCGCGTTGATGAACGCGGCGATCTTGTGCGGATCCTTGATACCTTTCTTCGCCTCGACGCCGCTGCTGACGTCCACCGCGTGAGGATGCACGCGGCGTATGGCTTCCCCGACGTTGTCCGGCGTCAGCCCGCCGGCGAGGATGACGGGCTTCGCGCGATCGGAAGGAATGCGCGACCAATCGAACGTCTTCCCGGAGCCGCCGGCTTCGCCGGGCGTAAACGTATCGAGCAATAACCCCACCGCGTCGCCGAAGCGTTTCTCTTCCGCGTGCAAATTCACACCTTCGCGCATGGGTATCGCTTTTATGTAGGGCCGGCCGTACAGCCGGCACGCTTCCGGCGTTTCGGAGCCGTGAAATTGTAACAGAGAGATAGGCACGCGACTTAATACGTCGCGGATCATCGCCGCGTCCGCGTTCACGAACAATCCGACGACGGTCACGAACGGCGGTACGGCGGCCGCGATCGCGCGTGCCTGATCGACGGTCACGACGCGCGGGCTGCGCGGATCGAACACGAGACCGATGGCATCGGCACCGGCCATGACGGCCGCGCGGGCGTCCTCGAGACGCGTGATGCTGCAGATTTTTACGCGCGTGCGCATGGGGGAGACACTAACAACACCGTACTGCAGTCGCGAAACATGCCCTCGAACCGACGTTGCTCACTTCCACACCCCTCTCCCCGTGCCTTCTCCCGCCGGGGCGAGGGGGAGTGGGTTCGCTCGCGCGATCGATCGATGGGAAGCGCGCGAGCTTACCAGAGGCCCGAGGCGTTCGAAAGCCGCGGGATGTTGAAGGCGCAAGGGTATTCAACCGCGGCAAGATAGAGCCCGTCGGGCGGCGCGGTGACGCCGCCGCTGCGGCGATCGCGCGCTTCGAGCACGTCGCGCGCCCATCGCGGCTCGCGCTCTCCCGCGCCGATCGCCAGCAATACGCCGGCGATGTTGCGCACCATGTGATGCAGGAACGCGTTGGCATGCACATGGATCTTCACGAACTCCGCGTCGCGTTCAACCTCAAGGGAACGCAATTCCCGCACCGGGGATTTAGCTTCGCATTCGATCGAGCGAAACGAAGTGAAATCGTGCGTACCGACCAAGTACTGCGCGGCACGCTGCATGCGCTCGACATCGAGCGGCCGATATTCGTGGGTGACGCGCCCGGCGAGGACCGCCGGGCGAATCGCGCGATTAAGGACCACGTATTGATAACGCCGGCCCGTCGCACTGAAGCGCGCGTGAAACGACGGATCGACTTCCGCGGCCCACAGTAGCGCGATCTCGCGCGGCAGATGGCTGTTGGCGCCGCGCACCCAGGAATAGCTGTTGCGGATCGCGTCGGCGTCGAAGTGGATGACTTGCCCGAGGGCGTGCACGCGGGCGTCGGTGCGGCCCGCCACGATGACGTTTATCGGTTGGTCCGCGACGCGCGAGAGCGCACGCTCGACGCATTCTTGAATCGTGGTTGCGTGCGCCTGCAGCTGCCAGCCGCTGTAGATCGAGCCGTCGTATTCGATAATTGCCGCCATGCGCATGCGGCTATTCTACAACGCGAGCCGGGCCCGCTTCTTCGCGCCAAGCGCTTAAGGCAGCATGTCGCGACCGGGCTCGGAATCGGGGACCAGCTCCATGGTGCGCAGCGCTTCCGAACGGTATTCGCGCCAGTACAGCACCAGCACGACCAAGGTTGTGGCGGCCATGAACGCCCACGCGCCCACGAACCATGCGAGCACCGCGAGACCGAGGTAGTACGCCCGCAGCCCCTGGTTGAAATCCTTCGACGCGAGCGTGCTCAGCCACGCCGTGCGCCGTGTCCAGTCCTCGTGGCCGCGCGCCTTTTCCGTCGGCGCCGCGCCGATTAAGACGGCGCAATAGTTGAACTGACGCAGGCTCCAGGTGAACTTGAAGAAGGCGTGCACGAAGATCACGATCAGCACGAATAGCCGCAGCTCCCATTGATTGGACGTTATCCTGCCCGTGAAGGGAATCTTGCGCAGCACGCCGACGGCTTCATCCGTGGCGCCGAGCACCGTGAAGAGGCCGACCAGGAGTAACGCGGTGGTGGACGCGAAGAATGACGCGCCGTGACCCAGCTGAGCGAGGATGCTCGCGTCGGTCATGCGGTTCTCGCGCTTCAGCACCTGCGCCATCCAACGATACCGATTGCGGTGCATGGCGGCACGCAGGGAATGCTCGCGCGGCTTGCCATGATCGGTATAAAGCGTGTATCCGACCCAGAGCGCAATGAACCAAATTAAGCCGATGAAGTCGCTGGCGGGAACCTGAAACATGAAGCGTCTCTGCGTTTGTGTTGCGGACATAATGCCGCAGACCGTTACGGGACGAAAGCCGCGCCACACCCCGTAAAGACGCCGCGCGAAGCACAGACGTTCTGCATCTGCTCAGTTCCGACTTTGTTCTTGGAGCCTGTCTGCATCGCAGGAACGCTTCACTTCCAGACCCGTCGTTATGCCCATCGACACAGCATGGTGGCCCGTTATTTTCGCATTGTTCCCAGCGTTTGTTCCGCGGCTCGCTGCCTTCGCAGAGCAGAACCGACGCGCCATCAGCGCGCTTGAATGCCTGCGGATGAAAGAAATAGGCAAAGCCTCCGCGGTTCCTCAAGTTCACCCAGCGGTCAACCAACGTCTCATCCGCCTTGCCGTCGGAATACACTTTGATGAATTGCTTAAGCCGGGCCGGCGGGCCGGAACCGCGGCCGATTGTTTTACGGCTTGGGTACGCGCTCGATGGAGAGCACCTGTTGATGGTCCTTCGGCAACTTCGAACCGCGTAACGCCCGTTCCGCGACGTACTTATCTATAGAGTCGCCCGGCCTCAACATCAGTTCGCCCTTGCCCGTGCGCACCAACAGCGAGTCGCCTTCCTTGAAGACCGTAATGCCGACCATATATTCCTCGCGGCTCACGACTTTCTTGCCGGGAACATTAATGATCTTATCGCCTTTGCCTTTTTCCATCTTCGGCAATTCGCCGGCGAGAAAGACAAGCAGGTGGCCGGTGTTCGTCACCGCCGCCAACCAATCTTCGTCGGGATTCTCCACGCGCTGCGGCGGGAGCGCCTTGGCACCTTTCGGCACTTTGAGAATCGCTTTGCCGGCGCGCCGATCCGTGATGAGCTCGCTGAGCGGCGCGATGAAACCGTAACCGGCGTCGGACGCGAGGACGTACGTCTCGCTCGGATCGCCCATGATCACACCCGACCAAGTCGCGCCCGGGGGCGGGTTGAGGCTCGAAGCGAGCGGCTCACCGTGACCGCGCGCCGAAGGCAACTTGTGCGCGGGCAGCGTGTAGCTGCGGCCGGTGGAATCGAGAAATACCGCTTGCTGATTGGTTTTGCCGAGCGCTGCCTGCAGGAAGGCGTCGCCGGACTTGTAATCGAGCGCGCGCGCATCGACCTCGTGGCCCTTGGCCGCCCGGACCCAGCCTTTCTCGGACAGCACCACGGTTACCGGCTCGGTCGGCAGCAATTGCGTGACGTCGATCGCCTTCGCCGCTTCGCGCTCCTTGAACATCGAGCGGCGCGGGTCGCCGAACTCCTCCGCGTCCTTGAGAATCTCGTCGCGCACCCGCTCGCGCAGCAATTTCTTGGAACCGAGCGTTTTTTGCAGGTCCTTCAGTTCGCGTTTGAGCTCGCTTTCCTCGCCCTTGATTTTCATCTCCTCGAGCCTGGCCAAGTGGCGCAACTTGGTTTCGAGGATCGATTCGGCCTGGATCTCGGTGAGCTTGAAGCGCTTCATGAGCACCGGTTTCGGCTCCTCTTCGCGCCGGATGATCTTGATCACTTCATCGAGATTGAGATACGCAATCAGTAAACCGGCGAGGATGTGCAGCCGGCTCTCAACCCGGTCGAGGCGGTACTGCAAGCGCCGCCGCACCGTCTCGATACGATACTCGAGCCACTCGGCGAGCATGTCGCGCAGGTTGTAGACGCGCGGCCGGCCGTCGAGGCCGATCATATTCATGTTGACACGGTACGTGCGCTCGAGGTCGGTCGTGGCGAACAAGTGGTCCATCAACTCCACCGGATCGATGCGGTTCGAGCGCGGCACGATGACGAGGCGCGTCGGATTTTCGTGATCGGATTCGTCGCGCAGATCCTCGACCATCGGCAGCTTCTTCTGCTGCATCTGCTGCGCGATCTGCTCGAGCACCTTCGAGCCCGATACCTGGTACGGCAGCGCGGTAATAATGATGTCGCCGCCTTCCCGCTCCCACTTCGCGCGGGCTCGCACCGTGCCGTTACCCGTCTGGTAGATGGCCTTGATTTCCGGTGCGGCGCTCACGATTTCCGCTTCGGTCGGGTAGTCGGGTCCTTTGACGTGCTTCAGCAGATCGCCGACCGTCGCTTTCGGATCTTCGAGCAAGCGCACGCACGCGGCCGCCACTTCGCGCAAATTGTGGGGCGGAATGTCGGTCGCCATGCCGACCGCAATGCCGGTGGTGCCGTTCAAGAGCACATGGGGCAGGCGCGCGGGCAACGTGCGCGGCTCGCGCAAGGTACCGTCGAAGTTCGGCTGCCACTCGACCGTTCCCTGCTCCAACTCACTCAGCAGTAATTGCGCGAAGCGCGTGAGGCGCGACTCGGTGTAGCGCATGGCGGCGAAGGACTTGGGATCGTCCTGCGAACCCCAGTTGCCTTGGCCGTCGATCAGCGGATAGCGGTAGCTGAAGGGCTGCGCCATCAGCACCATCGCCTCGTAGCAGGCCATATCGCCGTGCGGGTGATACTTGCCGAGCACGTCGCCGACGGTGCGCGC
>JAJPKH010000113.1 GCA_021323795.1 Acidiferrobacteraceae bacterium
ACATGCCCGCCGGTCCCGCCCGCCATAATCAGCACGCCGCTCATGCGCGGCCCCACACGAGCCCGCGCGACTCGCGCTCGATCACGAGCAGCAGGCCGATGGCCGCGCACGACACCACGGTGCTCGATCCGCCGTAACTCACGAACGGCAGCGTGAGTCCCTTGGTCGGCAGAAGCCCCATGTTCACGCCGAGATTGATCATCGCCTGGACCACGAGCAACAGCCCAAGCCCTTGCGCCAGGCGGGCGCCGTACGCCTGGCCCGCAAACTCCGCTTGGCGCGCGATCGCGAACGCGCGCAGCAACACGATGCCGTAGAGAGCCAGGACGCCGATCACGCCGACGAGCCCAAGCTCTTCGGCGATGACCGCCATCAAAAAGTCCGTGTGCGCCGCCGGCAGGTAGGAAAGCTTCTGCACGCTCGCGCCGAGTCCGACGCCGAACCACTCGCCGCGTCCGAAGGCGATGAGCGCCTGCACCAACTGGAAACCGGTGTTGTAGGGGTCGGCCCATGGATCGAGAAAGCTCGTGACGCGATTCATGCGGTAAGGGGAGATCAGCGTCAGCAGCACCATGCCGCCGACGCCCGCGCCTACCACCAGCATGAAATGCCAGAAGCGCACGCCGCCGAGGAAAAGCATCGTCAGCACGGTAACGCAGATCACCACCACGCTGCCGAGATCCGGTTCTTGCAGGAGCAGCACGCCGGCGACGGCGACGACGATGCTGATCATCAGGATGCCTTGGGTGAACTTGCGCAGCTCCTCTTGCTTGCGTACGAGATAGCCGGCGACGTACACGACCGTGAAGAGCTTCATCAGCTCCGAGGGTTGCACGGTGACGACGCCGAGACGCAGCCAGCGCGAGCTGCCGTTGACGTGCATGCCGATACCGGGCAGCAGCACCAGCACGAGCAGCGCGAGACCGATCAGGAGCAGATACGGCCCGCCCGCTTCCCACCAGCGCACGCGCGTGCGCACCACGATGCCGGCGACGGCAAACCCGGCGAGCAGATAAAGCGCGTGGCGAACCAGAAAATAAAAGCTGTTGCCCTGCGTGCGCGTCGCGTAATCGACCGAGGCGGAATACACCATGATGAGCCCGAGCGTCGCGAGCGTGAGCCAGGCGCCGATCAGCCAGTAATCCCAGTTGCTGCGCGCGCGCCCGGCCGCACGCACGCCGCCCGCTTCGATCACCCGGCTCATACGTAGCGCTCCAATGTAAATACGGCAAGGCGTAGCGCGCTCGGCTCCGGGATTATAAAAATCCCCTCTCCCGTTTGCGGGAGAGCGGTCGGGGTGAGGGCGGAAGGAGAAAACGAAACCTTCATCGCAACATCTCCGCTACCGCCGCGCGAAATACGTCGCCGCGATGCTCGTAATTTTTATACATGTCGAAGCTCGCGCACGCCGGCGACAGCAGCACGACGTCGCCGGGCCGCGCCAGCGCACGCGCGGCGCGCACGGCGTCCTGCATGTCCTTCGCGTGGCGCACGGGCAGTATGCCGGCGAGCGCGGCTTCGATGCGCGGCGCATCGCGGCCGATCAGCACGACGGCGCGCGCGCGCCGGGCGCACACATCGCGCAGCTCGCCGAAGTCGGCCCCCTTCCCGTCACCGCCGGCGATCAACACCACCGGCGCCTCCATGCCGTTGAGAGCGGCGACGGTGGCGCCGACGTTCGTGCCTTTCGAATCGTTGATCCAGCGCACGCCTTCCTGTTCGGCCACGAGCTCGGTGCGATGGGGCAACCCTTTGAAGGCGCGGACAGCGCGGCGCTGCGCGTCGCGGGCAACGCCGAGCGCGTCGGTGATGGCGATCGCCGCCAATACGTTCGCCAGATTGTGTCGCCCGGGCAGCGGGACATCGCTCGCGGCGAGTAAACGTTCTTCGCCACGAACCAGCGATAATCTGCCGCCCTCGTCGCGCAGTCCGTAATCCACGGAAGACGACGGCGCGCCGAGCGTGAAGCGCGCGCTGCGGCGGTTCGGCTGCGCCATGCGCAGCACGCGCGCGTCGTCCGCATTCAGGACCATCAAGCCATCGCCCCGGAACACGCGCGCTTTGGCGTCGGCGTATTCGTCGAGATTGCGATAACGGTCCATGTGATCCGGCGTCAGATTGAGCACGGTCGCCGCGCGCGCGTTGAGACTCGTGGTGGTTTCGAGTTGAAAACTCGAGAGCTCGAGCACGTACACGTCGGGCTCTTCGGGACCGAGCAGCGACAGCGCCGGCACCCCGATATTGCCGCCGACCCGGGTATCGAGCCCGGCCGCGCGGCAGATGTCGCCGACCAGGGAGGTCACCGTGCTCTTGCCGTTGGCGCCCGTAATCGCGAGCACCGGCGCCTTTGCCTCGGTCGCTCCCGGCGGCCGCTCCTGCGCATCCTGCGCTCGCGGCATTGACACGTCCCTGTGTGGCATCCTGCCTCCCGCGACATTCGTACGTTCCTGTACAGCACGCGCGAATAATTCGATATCGCCGACCGCTTCACAGCCCGCGGCCAGCGCCCGCGCGATCGCCGGCTCGCGCAGGCTGATCCCCGGGCTCACCACCAGCATCTCGGCGCGGATGAACCAATCCGCCGCGAAGCCGCCGGTGTGCACCGGAACGTCCGGAAATTCCCGCTTCAGCTCCGCCAGGTTCGGCGGCGCCGCGCGCGAATCGGTAACGCTCACGTCGTACCCGCGCGCCGCGAGATAACGCACGCACGAAAATCCGGTCGTACCGAGCCCCACGACGAGAACCCGTTTTGGATTTGTGCGGTGCATGGCGCGTGCGGCCGGCATCAGCGAATTTTCAACGTGGCGAGGCCGATCAAGACGAGCATCAGCGAAATGATCCAGAAGCGCACGATCACGCGCGGTTCCGGCCAGCCCTTGAGCTCGAAGTGATGATGCAGCGGCGCCATGCGGAAGATGCGCTTGCCCGTCATCTTGAAGGAGGCGACCTGCAGCATCACCGAGAGCGTCTCCATCACGAAGAGCCCGCCCATGATGAAGAGCACGACTTCCTGGCGCACCACGACGGCGATGGCGCCGAGCGCCGCGCCGAGCGCGAGCGCGCCGATGTCGCCCATGAACACCATCGCGGGATAGGTATTGAACCAGAGGAACCCGAGACCGGCGCCGACGATCGCCGCGCAAATCACCAGCACTTCGCCGACGCCCGCGATATAGGGAAAGCCGAGGTAGTTGGAGAAGTTGGCGTTGCCGATGACGTAGGCGAAGATGCCGAGACCGCTCGCCACCATCACGCACGGCATGATGGCGAGGCCATCGAGGCCGTCGGTGAGGTTCACGGCGTTGCTCGAGCCGACGATCACGAAGTAGGCAAGCAGGATAAAAAACGGTCCGAGCGGCACGAAAATATTCTTGAAGAGCGGCAGTATCAGCTCGGTTTCCGCCGGGGTGTGCGCGGTGGCGTACAAAAAAACCGCGGCGGCGAGTCCGGACACGGTCTGCCAGAAAAACTTCTGACGGGCGCCGATGCCCTTCGGGTCCTTGTTGATGATCTTCTTGTAATCGTCCACCCAGCCGATGGCGCCGAAGGCGAGCGTCGTGAGCAGCACGACCCAGACGAAACGATTGCGCAAGTCCGCCCACGCGAGCGTCGCGACGAAGACCGCGATCAAAATCAGCGCGCCGCCCATGGTCGGCGTGCCGGCCTTGCCCAAATGCGACTGCGGTCCGTCCTTGCGCACGGTCTGGCCCAATTGCCGGAACACCAGGCGGCGTATCACCATGGGCCCGATCAGAAACGATACCGCGAGCGCGGTGAGCACGCCGAGAATGGCGCGCAACGTGAGATAGCGAAAAACGTTGAGGAACGACAGCTCGCCGGTCAGCCGTTCGAAAAGGTAATAGAGCACTCAGGCGCCCCCCGCTCTTAAAGAGGTTCTTATCACTCCCCGTCCCCCCGCGCGGGGGAGGGTCGGGGAGCAGGGGAAATTCTTTTGGGCGCCGCTCCCCCTCTCCCCGACCCCTCGCCCGCAGGCGGAGAGGGGATTTCTGTACGACCGCGCACGATACCCGCGACCACGCGCTCCATTTGCATCACGCGCGATCCCTTGACGAGCACCGTCATACCGGAATGCATGCAATCGATCAGGGCATCGGTCAGCGCCTCGGGGCTCGCGAAATGCTTGCCGCGTTCGCCGAAACCCTGCACGGCGAGCGCGCTCAGCTCCCCGACGGCGTACAGCCGGTCGATGCCGAGATCGCGCGCGAGCTCGCCCGCGCGCCGATGAATCTCCGGACCCGCGTCGCCGAGCTCCGCCATGTCGCCGAGCACCGCGACGCGCTCGCCTTTCGCCTCCTTCAGCACTTGCAGACCGGCGGTCAGCGAACCCGGGTTCGCGTTGTAGGTATCGTCGATGACGCGCGCGCCGCTGATGCCTTGCTTCAACTCGAGGCGACCCGAAACCGCCTTCAGCTTCGCCAGGCCCTTCGCGACGTCGCTCACGCTGGCGCCCGCCTCGAGCGAGGCGGCGGCGGCCGCGAGCGCGTTCATGACGTTGTGTTTGCCGATGAGGCCGATGCGCATTTCCGCGTCTCCGTTGGGTGTTCTGAGTTGTATGACGCAACCGCTGTTCTCGAGGCGGTAGCGCGCGGTGATATCGGCGGGCGAATCGAGCCCGAAGGTAACGACGCGGCGCGGCGCGGCGAGTTGGCGCCAGAAATCGCGATACGCGTCGTCGGCGTTGATGACGGCGACGCCGTCGGTCACGAGCCCGCCGAAGATCTCGCCCTTCGCGCGCGCGATCCGCTCGAGGCTGCCGACGCCGGCGAGATGCGCCTGCGCGGCGTTGGTGATGACGGCCACCGTCGGCGCGGTCATGCGCGTGAGATAGTCGATCTCGCCCGCGTGGTTCATGCCCATTTCGACGACGGCGTAGCGATCGGCGGCGCGCAAACGCAGCAGCGTGAGCGGCACCCCGATGTCGTTATTGAGATTGCCGCGCGTCACGCACCCGCGACCGGTCTCGCTCATGATGGCGCCGATCATTTCCTTGACCGTGGTCTTGCCGTTGCTGCCGGTCACGGCAATGACGGGGATCTGGAATTGGCGGCGCCAGAACGCCGCGAGGCTTCCGAGCGCGGCGCGCGTCTCCGGCACGCGCACGTACGGCAGCGGCGTCTCAAGCGGGCGCGACAGCAGCGCGCCGGCCGCCCCCTTCGCGATCGCTTCCGGCAAAAAGCTGTGGCCGTCGAAGTTCGGTCCGACGAGCGCGACGAACAGATCGCCGGCCGCGAGCGTGCGGGTGTCGGTGCCGACGCCGGTGAACGTCGCGTCGCGCCCAATCAGCGGCGCGCGCAGGACTTCGGCGACGAGCGCGAGCGACATCATGCGACGAGCCCCAGGAACCGTCGCACGGTGTCGCGATCGCTATAGGGATGACGGACGCCGGCGATTTCCTGATAGTCCTCGTGGCCCTTGCCGGCGAGCAGCACCACGTCGTCCGCCGCCGCTTCCGCGATGGCGGCGGCAATGGCGGCACGGCGGTCGCGGATCACGCGCGCCGGCTGGCGCATGCCGGCGGCGATGTCGCGAATAATCGCGTCGCCCGATTCATGGCGCGGATTGTCGTCGGTGAGAATCACGGCGTCTGCCAGTCGTTCTGCAATCGCGCCCATTTCCGGGCGCTTGCCGCGGTCGCGATTGCCGCCGCAGCCGAACACGCACCAGAGCCGGCCGCTCACGTGCGGGCGCAGCGCCGCCAACACCTGCTCCAGGGCATCGGGAGTATGCGCGTAATCGACCACCACCAACGGCCGGTCGTCCGCTCCTTTGAATCGCTCGACGCGTCCGGGCACCGGCCGCACGCCGCTCAATCGC
>JAJPKH010000269.1 GCA_021323795.1 Acidiferrobacteraceae bacterium
AGCCGACACCGCGAGCTTCGCTCGCGGCTGCCGCCCGCTCGTCGTTCGGTCGAAACTTCGTTTCGCCCGCCCTCCTCGGGGTGCGGCTCAACTCGCGCCCCGTTAGCTGGCAGCTTGGACTTCCCATGGGCGCGACCTCTGGCCTCACTGACCGACACGTCACCCGATTCACGCGCTTCTGTGCCGCGCTGACGATCGCGATCGGCGCCCTCGTCCTTGCCGGCTGGGCATTCGATGTCGGCAGCCTCAAGAGTATTTTTCCCGGCCTCGTAACGATGAAGGCGAACACTGCCGCGTGCCTTGTCCTCACGGGCCTGTCGCTGCTCGGCCTTGAACAGGAGGCCTTCGGCGCGCGTGCGGCGGGATTGGCGCTCAGCGCATTCGTGATGGCGGTCGGCGTGGTCACGCTTAGTCAGGACATCTACGGCTGGAATGCGGCAATCGACCAACTGCTGGTGCAGGAGCCGGCCGGTTCCAGCGGCACCGTGCACCCGGGGCGCATGTCGCCAGCCACGGCGATCCTTTTTGTTCTCTTGGGCGCTGCGGTTGCAATGCTGTTTTGGAAAGCCGAAATCGCGGTAAATGTCTCGCAATTGCTCGCCGCCGCCGCCGAAACGGTCTCGGCGATTGCGCTTGGGGGTTACGCAGTTGGCCAAAGTGAACTGTACGCCGTGCCGGCCTACTCCTCGATGGCGTTGCACACCGCTTTCGCCTTTGCGGTGCTGGGCTTGGGGGTGCTTTCGACCCGCGCCAAGAGCGGCTGGATGCGCGAGCTGACGGCAGGTACGTCGAGTGCGATGCTGACGCGGCGCCTGGCGCTCACCCTCCTGATCCTGCTCCCCGCGCTCGCGTGGCTGCGCCTCGAGGCACAGACTTACGGCTGGTATGGCGCGAGATTCGGCGTCGTCTTACACGGCGTGCTCGGCGCAGCGTTGTTCGCGTTTGCGCTGTGGTTTGGCACACGGGCGGCCAACCGCCTCGAAGCGCGCGAGGCGCGCCTTCAGCGCACCTACCTCGTGCTGAGCTCGATCAACGCGCTCATCGTCCGTTCCCACGACCGCCAATCGCTGGTTAAGGAATCCTGCCAGATCGCCGTCGAGGCCGGCCGTTACCCGTTGGCGTGGATAGGGCTCGTGGACCGCGAGCGGGCGAGGATACGGCCGGTGGCCTGGGCGGGCGAGGTTCGCGGCTTTCTAGAACAGGCCGCCGATCGCCTCTCCCTGCGCGATGACGCCCAAGGCTTCGCCGCCAAAGCGATACTGGAGCGCAGACCAATGATCGTAAACGACGTCTCGACAGCTGAGAACATGCCTTTCCGGGCGGCCTTGCTCGACCGGGGCGCGCGTTCGTTCGCGATGTTCCCGCTGATCGCGGGCGACGAGCCGCTCGGCGTCCTCGCTTTGCACTCGGGCGAAGCGCATTTCTTCGACTCGCACGAAACTAGACTGCTTGCAGAGCTGGCGGGCGACATTGCGTTCGCGATGGATCATCTTGCCAAGGAGGAGCGGCTCAACTACCTCGCCTACTACAACACGCTGACCAAGCTCGCGAACAGATCGCTGTTCAATGACCGGCTGGTTCAGCACGTGAGCGGAGCAGAGCGCGCAGGCGGCGGTCTCGCGCTGATACTCATCGATGTCGAAGGGTTCGCGAGGATCAACACCGCGTTCGGACGCGACGCAGGGGATCGGATCATCACCGAGATAGGAAGCCGCCTCGAGCGCTGCGTCGAGGACGTGTCCTGGCTGGCGAGAATCGATGCGGACCGGTTCGCCCTCATAGTTCCCAGGGCGGCCGAGCCGGCCGTCGCGACGCGGGCATACGAATCGGTCGCGGGTCGCTGCTTCGATCGGCCCTTCACGGTCGGCGGACAGCAGGTGAGGCTTGCGGTGCGCGCCGGAATCGCCCTCTACCCCCAGGACGGCGGCGATGCCGGCGCGCTTTTGCAGAGCGCGGATTCGGCGCTGGCGCAGGCAAAGCGGCTGGGCGAGCGATACGAGCTGCACGGACCGGAGGCCACATCGTGGGTCAAGGAACGTCTCCAGCTCGAAACGGAGGTGCGCCGGGCGGTGGGCAACGGCGAACTCCTGCTGCACTACCAGCCCAAAGTCGAGCTTCGCACCCGCGCGCTCGCCGGCTTCGAAGCCCTCATGCGGTGGCATAGTCCTGGCCGGGGCCTGGTCTCGCCCGCGAGTTTCATACCAATCATGGAAGACACGGGCGTGATCGTCGAAGCGGGCGCGTGGGCCCTGGCGCGCGCCGCGGAGGAGGCGCGGCAACTTGCCGCGGGTGGGACGCGAGTCGCGGTCAACGTCTCGGCGCTACAGCTCCAAAGCCCTGACTTCGTCGATACGCTGAAGCGCGTCGCGCAATCGAGCGCGGAGTCGAACAAGCTGGACCTGGAGCTGACCGAGTCCGCGGTCATGCAGAACGTCGAAGCCGCCGCCCGCGTGCTGCGAGAGGCCAGGCGGCTTGGATATCATGTTGCGATCGACGACTTCGGTACCGGATATTCGTCCCTCGCCTATCTGACGAAGCTTCCCGTGCATATCCTGAAGATCGACCGCTCCTTCGTGAACGCAATTCCGGGGAATGAGGACGCCGCCAAGCTGGTGCGGGCGATCATCGAGCTTGCTCACTCGTTGCGCCTCGATGTCATCGCCGAGGGCGTCGAGTCGGAGGAGCAGGCTGCATTCCTGGAACGATACGGTTGCGACCAAATGCAGGGCTACTTGATCTGCAAGCCGCTGCCATTCGCGGAAGCCGCGGCGTTCGCTACAAAGGTCCGCCCGTGACTGCTACCTAACAGCGATTGCTATTGCCGAAAAGAGCTGCCGGCTAACAAGACGGTGGTGCCGGACGCGCCGCAGGCTGTCGGCAAATGTGGAACCGCCAAGACCGCGCGCCGCACACCTCCACGTTAGGGCGCCGAGGGAATGTTCGGTTTTCTTAGGAAGAAGAAGCCACCATCAGACCGCGATGGCGTGTTTGCTGATCTTCGCCAAGCTGCGAGCGCACTCGAGTCAGCTGATCCGGCGACCCGGATCAAGGTTGGAATGACTCTCAATATTGCGAGCACGGCGTTTGCGGGCACGTTTAAGGACACCAGTGGTTTTCGGAGTATGTCTCGCAAACATCAACTCGAATACATGGCCAAACTTAAGGGCGCGGAACAGCAAGCACGTGACAAGAAGGACTCCGCTGCCGCTCTGGGCTTCGGGCTCTTTAACATTTGGCTCTGCGGACTCGCCATGAACAACGATGAACTCATGAATGAAATCCAGCCAGTACTGGCTACTCTCAGTCGAGAAGCCGATGCCATACAGTCGGCGCTCTAACAACGCAGCCCAGGCCGACGCCCGCGCCGGCGTAGTGCTTTGCAGAGGCCAAGCTGCGCGCGCGGCTGGCTGCGAACGTTAGGAGTAATAATCCAAATGCTGTTCGGTCTCGAACCTAGCGACGCGTTACGTGTTTTCCTTTGGATTAGTCGGCTCTGGCCCATTGTCGCTCCATTGATATTCTTGCTGGTCTTGAGGGACCGCATTCGAAAGCCGCTCGTATTTTTCGTGTTCGGAGCCCTCGCGTGTGTCGGTATTCACACGATCGCTGGACAGTTCTTTATTAGTCTGTCCCCAACATTGTCGAGTCACCGTTCAACAGCGTGCGGCTGCGTAGCCGAGGCGTCACGGCGCTTCAAGAAGGTGGAAAACGCCGAAGCGATGGTCTGGAAGCTCCTCACCGTCGCCGAGAAATCCTGGCGCAAACTCAACGCACCGAATCTGTTGAAAGCGGTTTATGACGGCAACCGATTTAAAGATGGAGTTGCCGTGAAGGTAGGAGCCGAGGCAAAGAGGATCGCCGCCTGAGGGAATTTACACACCGATTGACGGTGGCTCGGTAAAACCGCCGTATATCTCCGCCATGGTGCAGCCCACGGACGATATAAACACTTGATTGTCCTGCCTTCGTATCGCAGCACTTGCCTGCCGCCCGCTAATATC
>JAJPKH010000115.1 GCA_021323795.1 Acidiferrobacteraceae bacterium
ACTTCGCCGGCGAATCGGCCGGCCTCGTCAATGATCGTCTGTACGACATCGGGAGACATCTCTTCCAGTCCCGGCAGCTTGGCAATTTCATCGAGCCCGGCCAGCTCCTGCATTACAAAAAGCATGTCTTTCGCGGGAGCCACATACGTCGTCATGCCACAAACCTCCGGAAGCAAATACCGCCCAATGTGTCGCTCATCTTGCGCGCCGAGCGTCAGTTCCCCACCGCGAGCACCCGCGCTTGAAACGTCTGCCATAGCAACGCGCGGGGCGCCGCTAACGCCATTAATATGAGGCGACGACGTTCGCGCGTGACACACAACATGCTTTTCGCCATGCGGAACTGCATTTCGCGGCTTGAGTCAACATGGTATCGTCCACGAGCGGTTAATAAAATACCTCTCCTGTATCGCTACGAATCGAGCTCCCATGATCACTCGCGACAAATTTTTCCTGGACGGCCGTTGGGTCGGACCGGCCGGCCGCGGTTTCATCGACGTTCATTCCCCCGCCACCGAAGAAGTCATTGCGCGCATCCCGCAGGGAAACGCGACGGATGTGGAAGCGGCGGTTTCCGCCGCTCGCCGCGCCTTCGATGCCTGGTCGACGACTCCTGTCTCAAAACGGGCCGAGTACGTGCAGAAGATCCACGACGGCTTGAAAGCCCGCGCCGCGGAAATCGCCGAAACGATTTCGCGCGAGATGGGCATGCCGCTCAAGTTGTCCCAGCGCATTCAAGCCGGGTCGCCGGTCGCGGTGTTCGGTTACTACGCCAAAGCGATCGCCGAATTTCCCTTCGAGGAGCGCGTCGGAAATTCGCTCGTGGTACGCGAGCCGATCGGCGTCGTGGCGGCGATCACGCCCTGGAATTACCCGCTGCATCAAATATCGCTCAAGGTGGCTCCCGCGCTCGCGGCCGGCTGCACGGTGGTACTGAAACCGTCCGAAGTTGCGCCGCTCAACGCGTTCATTCTCGCGGAAGTCATCGAAGCGGCGGGCCTGCCCGCCGGCGTTTTCAATCTGGTGACCGGTTACGGCCCCGTCGTCGGCGAAGCCATGGTGGCGCATCCCCAAGTAGATATGGTGTCGTTCACCGGTTCGACCGCCGCCGGCAAACGCGTGTCCGAAATTGCGGCGAAGACCGTCAAACGCGTGGCGCTCGAGCTCGGCGGAAAATCGGCGGCGGTGATTCTGGACGACGCCGATCTCGCAAGCGCCGTTAAAGGCGTCGTCACCAACTGCTATCTCAATTCCGGCCAGACGTGCACCGCGCATACGCGCATGCTGGTGCCGGAGTCGAAGTATCAGGAAGCGGCGAAGATCGCCGCGGAAGTCGCGAAGCACTTCCGCATCGGCGACCCGCTGACCGAGGGCACGACCCTCGGGCCGCTCGCGTCGGCGGCGCAGCGCGAGCGCGTGGTGAAATACATTCGCAAAGGCATCGAAGAAGGCGCGCAACTGCTCACGGGCGGCGCCGAACGTCCGGCGGGTCTCGCCAAGGGCTACTACGTACAGCCGACCGTATTCGGCGACGTGAAGCCCGGCAGCACTATCGAGCAGGAGGAGATCTTCGGCCCGGTGCTCGCCATCATTACTTATAAAGACGAAGACGAGGCCGTGCGCATCGCCAACGGCACGCCGTACGGCCTCGCCGGCGGCGTGTGGTCGGCGAGCGAAGAGCGGGCGCAGAAAGTTGCGCGGCGCCTGCGCACCGGCCAGGTGGATATCAACGGCGGACCGTTCAACATCCAGGCGCCGTTCGGCGGCTACAAGCAATCCGGCAACGGACGCGAGCTCGGACGCTACGGTCTCGAGGAATTCCTCGAGTACAAGGCGATGCAGTTCAAGCCGGCGAAAACCGGCTGATATCCACGCGCGGCGCGAAAGCCGCGCCACGACGACCGGACGAAAACCGGGAATAGCGGTTTTATCATCCGGTTTCTCTCTTCGTCCGCCGGGTATTATTAAGGAAGCACGCCCGCTGATTGTCGGGCGACATGCCGGTAGACTAGCGCGTTCCGACTCCACACGAGGCGTGTATGCGTAAACACCGCCGGCTTTTTTTCGCGATCCTCTGTGTCGCCGCCCTTCCCTGCAACGCCGCCCCACGCCTCGGCGAGCTTCGGCTTCCGCCGGGATTCACCGTCTCCGTTTATGCCGATAAGGTGCCGAACGCGCGCTCGCTCGCGCTCGGCCCGGACGGCACCGTGTACGTCGGCACCAACGCGGACAAGGTTTATGCCCTGGTGGGCCGTGGCGCCGGCCAACCCGCGGAGGTCGTGACGATCGCCGAGGGCCTGCGCGGACCGAACGGGGTCGCCGTACACGCCGGTGCGCTCTACGCGGCGGAAACTCAGCGCGTGATCCGGTTTCCCGATATCGCCCGCCATTTACGCGAGAAGCCGAAGTACGAGGTGATCTACGACCAGCTGCCGGCCACCCGCTCGCACGGCCGGCGTTTCGCGCGCTTCGGCCCCGACGGCAAGCTCTACGTCGGCGTCGGCGCGCCGTGCAACATCTGCGAGCCCGATCCTGAAAAGTTCGCCGTCATCCGCCGCCTCGACGCCGACGGCGGCGCCGCGGAAGTCTACGCGCGCGGAATTCGCAATACCGTCGGCTTCGATTGGCACCCCCAAACGAAAGAACTATGGTTCACGGACAACGGGCGTGATTGGCTCGGCGACGACAGTCCGCCGGATGAGCTCAACCACGCGCCTAAGGCTGGTTTGCATTTCGGCTACCCGTACTGTCACGCCGGCGATATCCCCGATCCAGAATACGGCAAGAAAAAGTCGTGCGAGGCATTTACTCCGCCGGCGCTCAAGCTGGCGCCGCATGCGGCCGCCCTCGGGATGCGCTTTTATACGGGTGCGCGGTTCCCCGCGCGCTACCGCAACGGAATTTTCATCGCCGAACACGGTTCCTGGAACCGGCGCAATCCGATCGGTTATCGCGTGATGTTCGTGCCATTTCAAAACGGAAAGCCGGCCGGCTATGACATGTTCGCCGAAGGCTGGTTGCAACGCGGGCGTCCGTGGGGCAGGCCGGTCGATGTGCTCGTCACGCCGGATGGGGCGCTCCTCGTCTCGGATGATCACGCGGGAGTCGTTTATCGAATCACGTACAGCGAAAATAAGTGAGCGTTGCGGTCGGGAACTTATCGTCCGCTTGCGGACCGCATTGCAAAACGCCCGCCTGGGCTGCGGATTGCATCGTCTACGGGCCCAGTGTAGCGTACCCCGCGTTGGCAATGCGCAATCGAGAGTAATAACAATCCGCTTTTGCCATGTTGTTCTGCCGTACGGCAGAATCGGTTACGTCGATCGTTGGGGTGCAGTTAACCGGTTCAACGTTAATAACCTGGAGGTTCACAAAAATGCGACGCCGAATGCGGGCGGTCCTCGTTGCTGTGTCAGCCGCGGCCGCTTTGATGGTCACGACAACGCAAGCCGCCGAAAAACCCATAAAAATCGGAATCATCGGGCCGATGGCCTTTGTCCAGGGCGAAAACCATTGGGCGGGCGCCGAGCTTGCCAGGGACGAAATCAACAAAGCGGGCGGTATTAAGGTCGGAAGCCAAAAGCACCCGATCGAGATAGTCAAAGTGGATTCGAACGAAATACAAAGCGTGCCGGATGCGACCAACGCCATGGAACGCGCGCTGACGCAGGACAAGGTGGATTTCGTCATCGGCGGATTCCGTACCGAAGCCGTGCTCGCGATGCAAGACGTCGCCATGGACTACAAGAAGATCTTCCTCGGCGTCGGCGCGGCGCATGAGCAACTCGGGCTGCGCGTGCAGCAAAACTACGATCGCTACAAGTATTGGTTCCGCATCGCGCCGATCAAGTCCGGCGATCTCGGCAAAGTGCTTTTTGCGGGGCTCGGCGCCATCGCGGCACAAATCCGCAACGACCTCGGCAAACCCGTCCCGAAAGTCGCGATCGTGGCGGAAAAGGCCGTATGGGTGGAAAGCATCGTCAAAGCGGCGCAGGACAACCTGCCGAAAATGAAGATGGAGGTGGTCGGCGTGTGGCAGCCTTCGCCGGTCGCGACCGATGTCACGGCCGAGCTCTCCGCCATTCGCCGCGCCGGCGCGGATCTGGTCTTCACCGCGATCTCGGGCCCGGTCGGCATCGTCATGGGCCGCCAGATGGGCGAGTTGCAAATCCCGGCGATTCCATTCGGCATCAACGTCGAAGCGCAGAAAGAAGGCTTCTGGCAGGCGACCGCCGGCAAGGGCAATTACGTCTCGACGCTCGATACGTACGGTGAGGGCGTGGAAATCACTCCACAGACGCTTCCGTTCGTAAACGCCTTCAAGAAACGCTTCGGCAAGCCGCCGACGTATACCGCCTCGACCTACGACGCGATGTATGCATTAAGAGCCGCCGTCGAAACGGCCGGCACGATCGACGCCGACAAGCTCGTACCGGTACTCGAAAAGACGGATCTCGTCGGCGCCGCCGGGCGCTTGGTGTTCGATAAGCTGCACGATCCGGTGTTCGGCCCCGGCTACGTCACGGGGCTCGCCGTGCAATGGCAGGACGGAAAGAAAGTCGCCTTCTGGCCGAACAACTGGAACGGCGTCACGTACAAAGGCGTACAGACTTTCAAGATACCGCCGCAGATGATGCAAAAGAAAAACTGAAGCGCTGAGCGGCTCGGGCGCCCTTGGTCCCGCCGGGACCAAGGGCGCATTTGTGTCCGGCCTGCTCACCGCCATCGTAATCGCCGCGAAGCGTTAATCATGTTTCAAGACATCCTGATCACCGGGCTGGTAAATGGAGGCGTGTACGCGCTCCTGGCCGTAGGCTTCTCGCTCATCTTCGGCGTGGCGCGCATCGTCAACATCGCGCACACCGCGTTTTACATGCTCGCCGCTTACCTCGTGTATGCGTTTCTCAACATCGCCGGCCTGCCCCTGCTGGTTTCCGTCATCCTCGCCGTCGGATTGGTAACCGCCTTGAGCATGGTTTGTTACAAACTGGTCATCGAGCCGGTGCGCGAGTACGAGTCGGCCGTGCTGATCGCCACCATCGCGCTGGCGCTGATCTTTCAAGAATCCCTGCTGCTCACGTTCGGCGGAAACTTTCTCGGCAGCCCGACCTTGATCGCCGGCAACATGGACGTGGCCGGCGTGCGCGTCACCTACCAGCAGTTGTTGACGATCGTCGTCGTCGCGCTGGTGCTCGCCGGCACGTGGTTCTTGCTGCACAAGACGCGCCTCGGGCTCGCGATTCGCGCCACCGCGAATGATCTCGAGGTCGCCAATTTGATGGGCATGAACGTCGGGCGCATCGCCATGTACACGGTCGCCATTTCCGTCGCCTTGGCCGCGATCGCGGGCGTCGTCGTCGCGCCGCTCTTTGTCGTCGATCCGCTGATGTGGCTGGCGCCGCTGGTTACGATGTTGGCCATCGTCGTTCTCGGCGGGCTGGGCAGCCTGAAAGGCAGCCTCATCGGCGCTTTTATCATCGCTTACGTGGAGGCCATCACGGTATTCACCGTGCCGGCGGGATCGTTCTTAAAGGGGGCGGTGGCGTTGTCCATTATGGTCGTGGTTTTGCTCATCCGGCCCGAGGGTTTGTTCGGGGTCGCTTTCGAAGAAGAGAGATAATGCGCGCCCTCATTTATCCGATACGGCGCGCTTATATCCTGCTGCGCACCGAGGTCTTCGCGCTGCCGAGCCGGGCCGTGGTTTTTCTGTTCAGCCTCGCGCTGCTGCTGCTGCCGCTTTACTCGACCGATCCCTACGTGCTGCGCATCGTCATCATGACCTGCGTGTTCGCGATTTTCGCCGCCAGCTGGGATCTGCTCGCCGGCTACACCGGGCAGGTCAATTTCGGACACGCGCTGTTCTTCGGCATCGGCGCGTATGCCTCGTCGCTGCTTAACTATCACTTTCAGTTGAGCCCCTGGATCACGATACCGATCGGCGCGATCTCCGCGATGCTCGGCGGTATTCTCGTCGGTATTCCGTGCCTGCGCCTGCGCGGATCGTATTTGAGCCTGGCCACGCTCGCGTTTCCGCTGATTCTCATCGGCCTCCTGTTCGCGTTCCCCGGCTTCTCCGGCGGCGAGCTCGGCATTTCCGGAATCCAGCGGCTCTTTACCTATCCGGTGCACAATTACTACGCCGCGGTGATCCTGATGCTGGTGCTGTGCTTCGCCATGTGGAAGATCGGCGATTCCAACACCGGGCTGATCTTTCACGCGATCCGCGAAGATGAAGTCGCGGCGCGCGCGTCCGGCATCAACACCAAGCGCTACAAGCTGCTGGCGTTCGGCTTGAGCGGCTTGTTCGCCGGCATCGCGGGCGCCTTCTTCGCGCATTTCATCCGCATCGCCGGCCCGTCGACGCTGGAGGTGGCGCTGTCGTTCCAGGCGGTGATCTGGGGCATCTTCGGCGGCGTCGCGACGATCTACGGTCCCGTCGTCGCCGTCTTCATTCTCTATCCGCTGACGGAAGCCGTCGCGGTATTTCCCGCGCTGCGGGAATACCGGCTGCTGATACTGGCGATCGTGGTATTGCTGGTGCTGCTCTTCATGCCGCAAGGATTGACGCCGTGGCTGCGCAACAAAATCGAAACCGTGTGCCGCCGCTGCAAGAACCGCAACGTGTTCTGGCGGCGCGAGTGCCGGGTGTGCGGCACGGAGTTGCACTAGCCGAACGCGCTCTTTCGCGCGTTCTTCTCGGCATTGGGACCCTTCGAGCCACAGGACTTCCTTGTCCGGTGGCTCGGGAGCGACCCTGCGACGTGCGCGCCGAGCGGCGCTCGACCGTCAAGCGCAAAATCCAACCCTTCAAACCCCGTGGCGATACTTGATCGCCCGGAACCGAGCCCCCATAACATGGCACATGGCCGATTCACCCCACATTGCCGACGTCAGCCGTGCCGATTTCGCCGCGCGCGTCGTCGCGCGCTCGCATCAAGTACCGGTGCTCGTCGATTTCTGGGCGCCGTGGTGCGGCCCCTGCCGCATGCTCACTCCGGTTCTAACTCGGCTCGCCGACGAGTACGGCGGCAAGTTTTTCCTCGCCAAAGTAAATACCGACGACGAGCAGGAGCTCGCGATGGAGTACGGGATACGCGGTATTCCCGCGGTCAAGCTCTTTCGCGACGGTAGAGTAGCGGGCGAATTCGTCGGCGTGCAGCCCGAATCCGCCGTGCGCGCCCTGATCGATCGCTTCGTTCCGCGCGAGGCCGACGCGGTTATCGAACGGGCGCAGGCGCTCGCGCGCGCGGGCAATATCACCGAAGCGATCGCGTTGCTGCGAGAAACGGCAAATCGCGATCCGCGCCACGACAAAGTGAAAATCGAGCTTGCGCGGTTGCTGTCTTCGTCAGCCGACGGCAAGGACGTAAAGGCTCGGGTCGAAGAAGCCCAGCGCCTGCTCGATTCGCTCTCGGTCCGAACCGGCGCCGATCCCGACGTCGAGGCGCTGCGCGCGCGCCTCGATTTCCTGCGCATCGTCGCCGACGCGCCGCCTATCGACGCGCTCAAGCGTTCCCTCCAGGCGAATTCGGGCGACCTCGATGCGCGCTATGCGCTGGCGGCGCGCCTGGCGCTCCAGGGGAAATATGAAGATGCGATGGAAGAGTTTCTCGAGCTGGTCCGGCGCGATCGCCGCTTCCGCGACGACGCCGGCCGTAAGGGGTTGCTTGCCGTTTTTAATCTCGTCGGCAGCCGCGACCCGCGCGTCGCGAAATACCGCGCCGTCCTGGCGCGCGCGCTGAATTAATCCGTCCCGCCACTGCCCGGCGCACTCGGCTTTGAGAGCCTGAGGCGCGCGGGTAAAAGCGCCGCGCTCGGCCAGCTAGCGCTGTCGCCGCGCGCATCCCGTGCCTCGATGTCGGCGTCGTTTTTCGATAAGCAACGGCGAAACAACCGGCGTAACCTTATCTTCAACCGAAACGGACGCCGAAACCCTCCTCTCGGATCGGTCACCCGAGTACTTTGACGAGGAAACGGCCGATGTCCCTCATCTCTTCGAGATTCACGCTGTGCTCCATACTATAGGCATGCCACTCGACCGAGCGATGGTGGGCAAGCAGTTGCGCGCGAGCGCGCTCGCCATAGGCGAAGGGCACCATCTGATCGTATAAGCCGTGGGCCAAAAATATCGGCAGAGCGGCATTCGCGGGCGCCGCTTCGCGCAGCAGCTCCTCTATATAAGGTGTAGGCGCGGATAGCGCGACTACGCCCGCCAACGGCTGCGCGAAACGAAGCGCTCCGTGCAGCGCAATCGCCCCTCCTTGGGAGAAGCCGGCAACCACGATGCGCGACGTCGCCACCCCGCGCTCATGCTCGCGTGCAATCAATTCATGAAGGATCTCGACGGATTCGGCGATATGGCCCGGGTTCTGCGCGAATCCGCGCTCCGTATTCGCGATGTCGTACCACGCGCGCATGACATACCCGCCGTTGATCGTTACCGGCCGCATCGGCGCATGCGGAAATACGAACCGGACCGGCAATGTTCGAGGCAATCCAAGCTCGGGCACGATCGGGACAAAATCATTTCCGTCGGCGCCAAGCCCGTGCAGCCATATCACGACCGCCGAAGGATTCGGCGCGGTTTCAACGACCACGGGGACATCCGGCAAAGCGGCCATGCTATGGCTCACCGCGGTAGGTACAGCCTGCCGTGCAGGTCTCGCGCACCGTTACCTCGGCGAGCGTGGGCAGGCGCGGGCGCAGGCGCTGCCAAACCCACGCGGCGAGATTCTCGCTGGTGGGGTTTTCGAGCCCCGGAATTTCGTTCAGGTAGTTGTGGTCGAGTTGCCGAAATAACGGATCGAACGCCGCGCCGAGGTCGGCGAAATCCTGCACCCAGCCGCTCTGCGCGCCGACGGGGCCTCTTACCCGCACCTCGATCCGGAAGGAGTGGCCGTGAAGACGCCGGCACTTGTGTCCTTCCGGCACGTTCGGCAGACGATGCGCCGCTTCGATGGTGAAAACCTTGAATATTTCCACGCGCTACAGACTAGGACCGATCGGCGGTAGTTTACTCTTTTTTGGCGACGTCGCGAGTTTATCTTGTCACGGCGACGCGGCTACAATATGCGCTTTCGTAAGCACGAATCATGACTTCGACGCCGCTAGCGTTACTCATCGAACCCGCCGACCTTGCCGCGCTCCTTGGCGCGCCTGATCTGCGCATCGTCGACCTGAACCAACCGCACGTGTATCTGCGCGCGCATATCCCGGGTGCGGTCTCGCTCGACTACGGCCGCATCGTGGCACCCCGGCCGCCGGCCGCCGCGGTGCTGCCCACCGCGGAGCATCTCGCGGATGTTCTCGGTTCGATCGGCCTCGGCCCGAACCACCAGGTGGTCGCCTACGATGACGAGGGAAACGGCCGGGCCAGCCGCTTTCTCTGGACGCTCGCGGCCGTCGGGCACGCCAAGGCATCGCTCCTCAACGGCGGACTCCGGGGATGGATGAGCGAAAACCGGCCGACGGAAAGCGGAGCGCCCACGACTACGCGCACCAGCTATCCCGTGAGGATCGGCGGCGATGTTATCGCCGATAAGGAATACATTCTCGCGCACCTCAAGGATCCGGCCGTCGTGCTGGTCGATACGCGCTCGCCCGAGGAATACACCGGAACGATGGTGCGTGCCGAACGGGCCGGACATATTCCCGGCGCGGTGAACTTCAACTGGACCGATGCGATGGACCCGGCGCGGCTATTGCGGTTAAAAGATGCCGCCGAGATCAAGAAGGCCTTGGAGGCGAAGGGCATCACGCCCGATAAGGAGATCATTACGTATTGCCAAACTCACCACCGCTCGGCTCACACGTACATGGTCCTGAAGATCCTCGGTTACCCGAGGGTAAAGTCCTACCCCGGCTCCTGGTCGGAGTGGGGTAACCTGCCCGATACGCCTATCGAATAAACGGAGACACTCGGTCGTCCGTAGGCACTACATCCATTTCTGTTTGATCGCGGTTCAATGCTTCCCCGTGACAAACGTGCAGTGCGTAGACATCTCCCACCAGCACCATCGCCGCGGCATCGCCGATTTCATCCGGATCGTTCGCCGCGCACTCGTTTTCGACCTCGCGTATCAGGGCTTTTGAAAAGTCGTCTAGAAAGTTATGGTTCATGGTACATGCACCCTGTTCTGTACACCCATACAGGGAGCAAGGAGCATGCCACGCGCCAAAAGCATGCCGCGCCGCCGGGCGAGGGACGCTGGTATCATGTATTTCGGCATTAGCACTTGAGGGAATGGACGATGGCTAAAACGTGGATCCTGGTAGCGCACCGCAGCGGCGCCCGTCTCTTCGAGAACAGCGGCCCCGGCAAAGGCCTGGAATTGCTGCAAAACATCGATAACCCGGCCGGGAAATTGAAAAACCAAGAAATCAACAGCGACAAGCCCGGGCGCTCCTTCGATCGTCGCGGCGGCGGTCGCCACGCCTATTCCGCCGAGCAGGACCCAACCACCCACGTCGCCGAGCACTTCGCAAAGCAGTTGGGCGCGCTGCTCGAGGATGGGCGCACGGAACAACGCTATTCCCGGCTCGTGCTCGTCGCCGACCCGCGTTTTCTCGGCCTCTTGCGCGGTTCGCTCCCCGCGCAAACGGCGGCGCTGGTCAGCGCGACATTGGACAAGGATTTGGGGGGAATCGAGCCGCGCGATCTGCCGCGACATCTGGAAAACGTCGTCTACGTATAGCGCGCCGGAAAACCGCCGCGTGGCGGCGCGACTGACGAGAAACGGCTATCCGACCGCCGCCGCCAGGCGCCGCACGCCTTCCCCGAGCTTTTCCTGCGCCGTGGCATAAGAGAAGCGCAGGTATTCCCCGCTTCGGTGACGGCCGAAGTCGATGCCCGGCGTCACGGCAACGCCCGCGCGCGTGAGCAAATCGAGCGCGAATGCGCGGCTGTCGGACGCAAACCGTCCGCAGCCCGCGTATATGTAGAACGCCCCGTCCGGTGTAATGGGAATATCGAAACCGAGTGCCCGCAGGGCGGGTAGCAGATAATCCCGCCGGTCCTGGAACGTGCGCCGACGTCGTTCGAGCTCCGCGCGAACCTGGGGATCGAAGGCGACGAGCGCCGCGTACTGAGCCGGAGTGCTGGCGGCGATAAAAATATTCTGCGCCAGCTTTTCGATCGCCGACAGGTACTCATCGGGCACCACGAGCCAGCCGAGCCGCCAACCCGTCATACCATAATACTTAGAAAAGCTGTTCACGATGAAGACGTCGGGCGAATGCGCAAGCGCGCTTCTCGCTTCCACGCCATAAGTCAGGCCGTGATAGATTTCATCGACGATCAACACACCGCCGAGCTCGGCCACGGTGTGAACGATGCGCGCCATTTCTTCGTCGGGCACCAGCGTCCCCGTCGGGTTGGATGGCGAGCTGAGCAAAACCGCGACCGTGTTGCGCGTCCAATGGGCACGGATAAGGTCGGCGGTAAGCTGGAAGCGTGTTTGCGGACCGACGGGAATTGCAACCGGTTCGCCTTCGAACAAACGCACGAAGTGGCGATTGCACGGGTAGCCGGGATCGGCCACGAGCACGCGCTCGCCCGGGTTGAGGATGGCCGCCAGCGCAAGCGTGAGGGCGCCCGACGCGCCGGGCGTGATCACCACGCGCGCGGGATCCGGCCGCTCGCCGCCCGGATAGCTCCCGGCGACAGCCCCGCGCAACGGATCGAGCCCGAGCGCCGGCAGATAATGGGTGCGGCCGGCGGCAAGCGCCTCGGTGCCGGCCCGCACGATCGCCTCCGGCGTCGGAAAATCGGGCTCGCCGATCTCCATGTGAATAATCGAGCGGCCCTGCGTCTCGAGGGCGCGCGCCCGGGCGAGTACGTCCATGACGTGGAACGGTTCGATGCCCTGCAGGCGGCGCGCGAGGTGGGTCATGGCAAGGACGGCAAAGCCGCCCGCCCTCCCCCCGCCTCCCCGCATAGCCGCGCCGCCGGGATGGGCCGAGGTTGCCACTGCGTCATAAGAACGTCATCTCCGGCACCGGCTGTCCGGCCGATCGCCCGGACCCCATATCCGCGGTTGCGACCCCAGACCCTTTCTGGTACAAATTCGCGCTCATTTTTACAGCCCCACCCGTTTCAGCCTTATTATTGCAGGAGTTAACAACGAATGCCTGCCACTAGGAAAAGGAAAGATCTGTCGGTGCCCGCCGCCGGCATCAAGCCCTACGTCGTCAAGAAGGGCGAGAAGTACATGAACAAGAAGCAGCTCGAGCACTTCCGCGTGAAGCTGCTCGCATGGCGCGAGGAGCTGTTGGGGGAGCTGACGCGCACGGTGCACCAGATGCGCGATGAGCCGGACAATCCCCCGGACCCGAACGACCGCGCGAGTCAGGAGACCGACATGTCGATCGAGCTGCGTAACCGCGATCGCGAACGCAAGTTGATCAAGAAAATCGACGAGGCGCTTGGCCGTATCGAGACCTCCGATTACGGCTATTGCGACGTGTGCGGCGTCGAGATCGGCCTGGAACGCCTCGAAGCACGTCCGACCGCCGAGCTTTGCATCGACTGCAAGACGCTCGACGAGTTGCGCGAGAAACAGATGGGTTGATGTCCCGTCGCAAAGTAAAAAACGGTAAACCTTCCGTCCGCTAAACCGCTTGCCGACTCTCCTGATCCGCAACGCCCGTGTCGCCCGTGAGGACGGCACGGTATTCGGCGGAGACGTGTATTGCGAGAACGGTCTCATCGCGCGGATCGAGGGACAGCTCGATATCGAAGCCGACGAGTCGATCGACGCGAGCGGCTTGCTGCTGCTCCCCGGGGTTATCGATCCTCAAGTCCACTTCCGCGAGCCGGGCAAGGAATACAAGGAAGACCTCGGCTCCGGCTCGCGCGCGGCGGCCAAGGGCGGCGTCACCAGTTTTCTCGAAATGCCCAACACCGATCCGCCGACGACGAACCAGGCGGCGCTCGACGACAAGCTCGCGCGCGCCGCGCAAAAGTGCGTCGTCAACTACGGATTCTTCATCGGCGCGACGGCGGACAACCTCGCCGAGATCAACGGGTCGAGCCCGGCGTGCGGCATCAAGATTTTCATGGGCTCGAGCACCGGCAGCCTGCTGGTCGACCGCGAGGAGGATCTCGAGCGAATTTTCGCCAATGGCACGCGGCTCATCGCCGTGCATGCCGAAGACGAGGCTCGCATTCGCGAGCGCCAGCGGAAATTCGCCGGACGCACCGACCCGCCGGTTCACTCCGAGATACGCGACAACGAATGCGCGCTTCGTGCCACCGAGCGCGCGCTCGCGCTTTCGCGAAAATACCGCCGGCGCCTGCATATCCTGCATATGTCGACGCGCGAGGAGGTCGAGCTGCTTCGGCGCAATAAACCCGCCTGGGTAACGGCGGAAGTCGTTCCGAATCACCTCCTGCTGAACGTCGACGATTACCAAACGCTCGGCACGCTGGCGCAGATGAACCCGCCGATCCGCACGAGCGCGGATAACGAGGCGCTATGGCAGGGGCTGCACGACGGCGTCGTCGATTTGATCGCCACGGATCACGCGCCGCATACGTTGCAGGAGAAGCAGGCGGGCTATCCGAAGTCGCCCTCGGGCATGCCGGGCGTCGAGACGTCTTTGCCGCTCATGCTCACCGAAATGGTCAACGACCGCTGCACGCTCGCCGAGGTACAACGGTGGATGTGTCGCGGACCGGCCGAGGCGTATCGAATCGTCAACAAAGGACGCCTCGTTAGCGGGTACGACGCCGACCTGACGCTCGTCGACATCGAGAGCTATCGCCCGGTACGGAACGAAGACATGGAGACCCGTGTACACTGGTCTCCTTACGCCGGTAAACCATTGACCGGGTGGCCGCAGTACACCATCGTTGGCGGCCAAGTCGTCTACGAACGCGGGCGCATCCGCGAACACGTGCGCGGCAAGGCGCTTCGATACGCGGCGTAATACCGAGAATTGGCATACTAAGACACAATGGAATTAATGCTCTTAGTGAAAGCGGCCGTTCTCGGCGTTGTCGAAGGCCTCACCGAGTTCCTGCCGATCTCGAGTACCGGTCATCTCATCCTGGTCGGCGACCTGCTGAATTTCAACGACGCTAAAGGCAAGCTGTTTGAAATCGTGATCCAGGCCGCCGCGATCCTGGCCGTGTGCTGGGAGTATCGCGGCAAAATCGCGAGCGTCGTCGGCGCATTACCCCGCGATCGGAACGCCTGGCGTTTCGTCCTCAATATCGGTATCGCGTTCGTGCCGCTCGCCGCGCTGGGCCTGAAGTTCGGCGAGCAGATCAAGGCGCATCTGTTCAATGCGCCCTTCGTCGCGACGACGTTCATCCTCGGCGGCCTCATCATCCTGTGGGCGGAGAAGCGCACGCACTCGGTTCGCGTCGAGTCCGTCGATGACGTGCGGCCGCTCGATGCGCTGAAGCTCGGGATCGCACAGGCCTTTGCGCTGCTGCCGGGCACTTCCCGCGCCGGGGCGACCATTATCGGCGGCCTGCTGTTCGGCCTGTCGCGGCGCGCCGCTACCGAGTTTTCGTTCTTCCTCGCCATACCAACGTTGATCCTCGCGTCGGCATACCAGTTGTATAAGGAACGTGAGCTCCTCGCGCTGGACGACATCGGCCTGTTCGCCGTCGGCGCCATCGCCGCCTTCATCAGCGCGTTTTGGGCGGTGCGCGGGCTGCTGCGCTACATCAGCACGCATGACTTCACGGTCTTCGCCTGGTACCGGATTTTTTTCGGCGTAATCGTCATCGTCACCTGGTATTGGGGCATCGTCGACTGGTCGGCCCCGGCATGATCCAATCTCTCCTGTCGGCGCTGGCCGCCTTTGTCATCGGCACGATCTCGCGCATGGGCTACGGCGGCATCGTGCTGCTGATGGCGATCGAGAGCGCCTGCATTCCTCTGCCCTCGGAGATCATCATGCCGTTCTCCGGGTACCTCGTGCACCGCGGCCAGTTGAGCCTACAGCTGGTCGCGCTCGCGGGCTCCGTCGGCTGCGTGCTCGGCTCCGTTGTCGCCTATGGTGCCGGCGCGTGGGGCGGGCGGCCGCTGGTGGAGAAATACGGCAAGTACGTACTGATCTCGCATCATGATCTGGCCTTGGCGGACCGCTGGTTCGCGCGCCACGGTGACATCACGGTATTCGTCGGGCGCCTGCTGCCGGTAATTCGCACCTTCATCGCCTTTCCCGCGGGCGTCGCGCGCATGCCGCTCTGGCGCTTCAATTTATACACCTTCATCGGCTCGTATCTCTGGTGCCTCGGCCTCGCCTGGGTCGGCATGAAGCTCGGCGAGCACTGGAATACGCTGGGGGTATATTTTCACCGCTTCGACGCCGTCATCGCGCTGATCATTCTCGCCGCCGTTATTTGGTACGTGCACCGCCATTTGCGGCACAGCCGCTAGGCACAATTCGTGCTTTGAATGTCCCCGAACCCTGGACTATCGTTTGGGGGAAACGGGTGCAATCCACGTACCAGGCATGCAGCAGATGATCCCCAGCGACGTCGCACCGGCGCCGCACGACGCTCCGAGCGCAAGCTCGGAAAAGCCGGTGATTCTCGTCATCGACGACTCGCGCGTGATCCGTCGCGCGATCACGAAAATACTCGCCAACGAGTTCACCCTGGTTGAGGCGGAAAACGGCGAGGCCGGCTGGCAACAGTTGGCGGCGGACGAGCGCGTGCAAGTCGTCATCACCGACGTCGAAATGCCGAAACTCGACGGCTACGCGCTCATTTGTCGTATCCGCGCGGCGGACGTGCAACACCTGCGCGACATCCCCGTCATCGTGATCACCGGCGCCCAAGACGATCAAACCCGCGAGCGCGCCTTCGCCTGCGGCGCCACCGACTTCGTGATCAAGCCGATCGATGGCGTGCAACTGCTGGCGCGCGCACGCGCGCACGCGCGTCTCGACCAGACGACGCGCAAGCTCAACGAAACGGCGAAGTCGCTCGAAGAGCAGACCGCGGTCGATCCCCTGACGGAATTGCACAGCCGCCGCTACTTCGCGCAACGCGCCGCGCAGGACATCGCCTTCGCCAAGCGCCACGGACAGGACCTCGGGGTTATTCGTATCGACTTCGACAACTTCCGCAATATCTACAAACATTACGGCGACGACGCCTGCGATCAAATGTTCCTATGGCTGGCGAGCTTGATGCGCGCGAATACGCGCGCGGAGGATACGCCGGCGCGCATCCGCGGCGGCGAATTCGCCATCCTGGCTCCGTCGTCGGATGTTTCCGAAGCTTCGGTGGTATGCGAACGGCTGCGCGCCGCGGTCGCCGATGCCGTCTTTGAACACGACGGCGCGCGCGTGCCGCTCACGGTGAGCGTCGGACTCGCCACCCTCAACGGCGATCGGCTCGACACCATCGAGGACTTGCTGGCGCGCGCGGAACAGCGGCTGACGCTCGCCAAAGCCGCGGGCGGCAACCAGCTCGGCGTGGGATACGAACAGGAAGTCCCTGCTCCTGAAGAGGCGATCATCGAGCAACCGGACATCGAGACGGCTTTGCGGATGCTCTCGAACGGCGAGGGCGGAAAGCTGGCGCCGTACTTGCCCGAATTGATCGCGCGCGTAGTGCCGTTGA
Organism: Acidiferrobacteraceae bacterium; assembly: GCA_021323795.1. Lineage (GTDB taxonomy): Bacteria > Pseudomonadota > Gammaproteobacteria > Acidiferrobacterales > Sulfurifustaceae > JACQFZ01. The sequence continues at coordinate 16,589 of JAJPKH010000115.1, forward strand.
TCGAGCTGTGCGACAAGCAACTCGAGCTCGACATCGGCGTCACGTTACAGAACCTTCGGGAGCGCCTCGGCATTGTGAAATAATGGCGTCCATGGACGCCCTATTCCTCCGCTGCGCGCGACCGCGCGCCGCCGTGCGGGCGCGCATCGCATGATCGCGCCGTTCACGCCCGCCTGGTGGTGCCGCAACCCCCACCTGCAGACGATTCTTCCCAATCGGCTGCGGCCCTCGCCCGCCGTACGGCTGCGACGCGAGCGCGTGGAACTGCCGGACGGCGACTTCGTCGATATCGACTGGACCCCGCGCGCGACCGGCCCGATCGTACTGCTGTTGCACGGCCTGCAAGGTTCATCGCGCTCGCGCTATGCGCGCGGGCTCGCCCGCGCCTTCGACCGCGCGGGCTGGCGCGGCGCGGTGATTCATTTTCGCGGATGCAGCGGCGAGCCGAACCGCCTGCCGCGCGGCTACCACTCGGGCGAAACCGGCGATATCGCTTATCTGGCACGGCTGCTGAAAGAGCGCGAGCCGGCGACGCCGCTCGCCGCGGTCGGCGTTTCTCTCGGTGGGAACGTCTTGCTCAAGTGGCTGGGAGAAAACGGAACCGCGTCACCGCTCGCCGCGGCGGTCGCCGTCTCCGTGCCGTTCCTGCTCGATCGCGCCGCCGATCGCCTGGAAACCGGTTTCGCACGCCTCTACCAATGGGAATTGTTGTATTCGCTGCGCCGCGCCCTGGAAGTGAAACGCCGCGCCGTGCCATTGCCGATCGCCGCCGATCTCGGACGCTTCAAGCGCATGCGGGAATTCGACGATCACGTCACCGCACCGCTGCACGGCTTTCGCGACTCGACGCATTATTACGCCGAGTGCAGCTCGCGCAAGTTCCTCGCTGGAATTCGCGTGCCGACGTTACTGATACAGGCGCAAGACGATCCGTTCATGTCCGCGGACGTCATTCCGCGAGCGCACGAGCTGCCGGCCTGCGTCACGCTCGAGGTTCATCCGCACGGCGGACATGTCGGCTTCGTCGGCGGCGCGTGGCCGTGGCGCCCGCGCTATTATCTCGAAGAACGTGTGCCGGATTTCATCGGCGCGCAGTTGCGCCGCGGCGAGACGTCCTGGCCGGACCGCGCGGCGAATCAAACGGCGGAGCAGGCGGGTTAGACGCGGCGCTTGCGCACGGTTCGCGCCGTGGCCGGCGCGGTCAGCGGATCATCGGGCCAGGGGTGCTTCGGGTAGCGTCCCTTGAGTTCCTTGCGCACCTCCGGGTACGTGCGCTCCCAAAATCCGCGCAGGTCCTGCGTCACCTGAATCGGACGACGCGCCGGCGACAACAAATGCAACACCACGGGAATGCGCCCGAACCCGACCCGCGGCGTGTCCGTGCAACCGAACATCTCCTGCAACTTGACCGCGAGCACCGGCGGCTCGCCCGGGCGATACGCGAGCGGCAGCCGCGAACCGCTCGGCACCGCGAGATGCGGCGGCGCACCCTCGCGCAGGCGTTGCGACTGCGCGGGACTCAGCCGCAGTTGCAGTATCGCGAGCAGATCGAGCTTGGCGAGTTGATCGCGCCGCGTATAGCCGTCGAGATGCGGAGCGAGCCAATGCTCGAGCGTCGCGCCGAGCGCGGCGTCCGTCACGTCGGGCCACTCCTCTTCCGGAAACCAGGCGCGCATCGAAAGCACGCGCGCCCGCCACCCACGCGCCTCGTCCGTCCACGGAAGCGCCGCGACGCCCAGGCGACGCACGCCCTCCAGCATGGCCGCGCGCACCCGTTCCGCCGGCACTTCCGCCGAAGCCCCGGAACGCAGCAGCAGCTTTCCCAATCGCTCTTCGCGCCGCGTCACCACGGCGGCGCTTTGATCGTCCCAACGCACCACGTCCACGGTCTCGACGCGCGCCGCCAAAATATCGCGGATATCGGCGAGCCCGACGGACGCCGCAAGATGGATCACGCCTTCCGCTTCGCCGGCGTCCACATTCGCCGCGACGAGGTACGGCGCGCGCAAATGAACGTCGTAGCTCGGCAGCCGCGCGCCACGGCCGTTGGCGAGGAGATAATGCGTGTCGTTCGGGCGTCGCTGCGCGGCCACGCGATCGGGATACGCGGCGGCGAGCAGCACGCCTGCCTCGACGGCCGGCGCGTCGAGCGTCGATGCCTTCAGCAGGCGGCGCCATTGGCGCGCCGCGCGATCGACGCGCGCGCACGCATCCGGGTCGGCGCCGAGCGCTTGCGCGCCTGCCCGCCCGCTCCGGCGGAAGCCGACCAGCGCGTCCAAACGCGCCGCGATATCAACCGTCTGCCGCTCCGCGCCGGTGTAAAGATCGCGCTCGCTCAAAAGCGCCGCGATGTCGCACGCCGCGGCTCCCGCGCCGCGCGCCTCGCCGCAACGTATCAGGTGCGCGAGGCGCGGATGCAGCGGCAACGCCGCCATCTCGCGCCCGACGGGCGTGATGCGATTCGCCGCATCGAGCGCGCCGAGGTCGCGCAGCAGATCGCGCGCCTGGGCGAGCGCCGCTCTCGGAGGCGGGTCGAGCCACGTGAGCGCTTCGGCTTCCGTACCCCAGAGCGCCAGGTCGAGCGCGAGCCCGGCGAGGTCGGCCGTCTTGATCTCCGGCAACGGCTGCGCGAGCAGGCCGCGATGCACGCTCTCCGTCCACAGCCGGTAACAAACGCCGGGGCCGAGCCGGCCGGCTCGACCGGCGCGTTGGTCGGCCGAGGCGCGCGCCACGCGCACCGTCGCCAGCCGCGTGAGCCCGGTGGCCGGGTCGAACTGAGGCACGCGCGTGTAACCCGCGTCCACGACGATGCGGACGCCTTCGATCGTGAGGCTCGTCTCCGCGATGGGCGTGGCCAATACGACTTTGCGCCGTGGGCCGGGTCGCAGCGCCCGGTCCTGCTGCTCCCAGCCGAGGTCGCCGTATAAAGGAAGAACATCCGCTTGCGGCGCAAGATCGGCGAGCAACGCTTGCGCGCGGCGGATTTCACCGCCGCCGGGAAGAAATACGAGCACGTCCCCTTCGTGAGCGCTTAGCGCCGCGCGTACGGCGCTCACCGCGCTCGCGGCGAGCGGGCCCTCCGGCTCGCGCGCGGCGTAATGCGTCTGCACGGGAAACATGCGCCCTTCGCTGATTACGAGCGGTGCGTCCAAAAGCCGGGCGATGCCTTCGCCGTCGAGGGTCGCCGACATCACCAGGATCTTCAGGTCGGGGCGCAGCAGCCGCTGGGCGTCGCGCACCAAGGCGAGCGCGAGATCGGTTTCGAGGTGGCGCTCGTGAAATTCATCGAAGATCACCAACCCGACGCCCTCGAGCGCCGGATCGGACTGCAGGCGCCGCGTCAGTATCCCTTCGGTGACCACTTCAATGCGCGTGCGCGCCGAGACTTTTGAATCGAATCGCACGCGGTATCCGACGGTATCGCCGACCGCCTCGCCGTAACCGCGCGCCATGTAAGCGGCGGCCGCGCGGGCCGCCAACCGGCGCGGCTCGAGCATCAACACGCGCCGGCCGGCCAGCCACGGCGCATCGAGCAGCGCCGGTGGCACGCCGGTAGTTTTGCCGGCTCCCGGCGGCGCCTGCAACACGACGGCCGAATGCGCCGCCAGGTGCGCGCGCAACGCCGGCAATACCTCCGCGATCGGCAACCTATTCAAAAGGAACGCTCGATGAAGTGGCGAGCGAGCGGCTCAATCAGTAACATTGCGGGCGGATCTCCTTTGGCGCCCGATTCTAACATCGCCCATCGGAAACGCATCGCACGTGCAAAAGCGTTGCGCTCGATTCGCACCTCGATTATCGCCGTCCGTTTTCCCGGCGCTCTATTCCGGGTGGACGGCCGTCGCAGACAAGATCCACTGCGCGCCTGAAAACCGATAGCGACATGCGCGCCGGTCCGATTGACGTCAAACCGATGGAAAAGTCGAAAATTCACCTCCTGCTCGACGGTACTCCGCTGCACTATTGCCTCTGGCGTGCCGAACGCCGGTCGCGCGGCATGATCGTCCTGCTCCACGGCATGGCGAGCAACCTCACGCGCTGGTCGGAATTCCTCGAGCACACCGCGCTGAAAGACGAGTGGGACATCTTGCGGCCGGACTTGCGCGGCCATGGCGAGTCGATGCTGCGCGGCAAGATCGGCATGCAGATATGGGCGGACGACCTGATTAATCTGCTCGACGCGGAAGGAGCCGAGCGCGCCGTCCTGGTCGGCCACAGTCTCGGCGCGCATCTGGCGCTGCATTTCGCCGCGCGTTACCCGGCGCGCACGCGAGGCATCGTGATGATCGACCCGGTGTTCCCGCAGGCGTTGCACGGCTACCGGCGTCTACTCAGCCGGATTTGGCCGCTGCTGTCGCTCGCCGCCGCGGCGGTGCGCCTGCTGAACGCGCTCGGCTTGCGCCGCCGTGCTTTTCCCCGCCGCGACCTGCGCGCCCTCGACGAGCAGGTGCGCGTCGAGCTGCTCGAGGCCGGCAACGCGAAGGAGTTCGTGCGCCGCTATTCCTCGCCGCTCGCCGACATGAAGTATTTTCCGGTGAGTCACTACATCCAGGAAATGGCCGAGATGCTCCGGCCGTTGCCCGCGCCGTCGCGCGTCGCGGTTCCGATGCTGGTGCTTTTGTCGCGCGGCCTCACGTACACCGACCCGATCGCGACGGCGCGCATTCTCGCCGAGGCCCCGGACGCGGTATGCGAGACGATCGACGCCTACCACTGGCCGCTCACCGAACGTCCGGCCGAGGTCCGGCGGGCTATCGAGACGTGGATCGGCGAGCGCCTGTCCGAGCGTTAGCCATCAGCGCTTGCGCGCGGATCGCACGAGCGGACCCGACGAGTTGACTTTGGACGATCCGGTGCGGGCGCGAAACCACCGGTGCGAGGCGAAGAACCCGGGGTCGGGCAGCGCCTCGGCGGGGCGGGCGATGGCGTGGCCTTGGGCGAAGCTGACGCCAAGCTCCGCGATGCGTTGCAACGTCTCCCGATCCTCCACCGACTCGGCCACGGTCTGCATGCCCAAGGCATTTGCGATCTGAACGATCGAGCGCACCATGACTTCGTCGAGCGCGTCGGACATCATGTTGTGCACGAAAGTGCCCGAAATTTTGATGAACGCGGCCGGCAGGTGCTTCAGGTAATTGAGCGAGCTGAAGCCCGAGCCGAAGTCGTCGAGCGCAAAACGGCAACCGAGCTTCCCTATTCCCTCGACGACGGCGCGTGCCCGATCCAACTGACGTATCGCCGCCTGCTCGGTGATTTCGAAAACGAGATGCTCGCCGGGCAGCTTGTGCCGTGCGAGTTCCTCGCCGACGATGCGCATGAGCACCTCGCCTTCCTCGAATACATGCCCGGAGAGATTCACGAAAAACGTCGCTGACCGCCCGCCGGCGCGCACGCGCGCAAGCTCTTCGCAGGCCCGCCGTATGACCCAATGATCCAGTTCCGCCAGCAGACCGAAACGATCGGCCACCGGAAGAAACGCGGTGGGCGAAACGAGCTCGCCGCCCGGCGCGACCAGGCGCAACAGCAATTCATACATTTCGCCGGCGTCGTCGTGCAGGCCGAGTATCGGCTGGTACACGAACTTCAAGGCGTTGTCCTGGATCGCCGTCTGGATATAACGCGACCAGGCGGGACTGTTCGAATCGGGCGAGAGCTTGGCCTCGTCGCCGTCATGCACCTGGTGCCGGTTGCCGCCCCGCGTTTTTGCCAGCGCGCAGGCGGCCGCCGCTTGCGCGAGCGCCACTTCCGCGGTCGGCTGCGACGCGTCGAGCATGGCGATGCCGATGCTGACGGTGACGGGAAAGCGCTCCTCGCCGGCGGCGAATTGAAACTCCTGCACGACGTGGTTGATCGAGCGCGCGACTTTCACCGCGCCGTCGCGATTCACGCCGCGGATCAGCGCGATGAATTCGTCGCCTTCGAAACGCGCGAGCAGGTCATTGTCGCGGATGCGCGCGCGCAACAGGCCGGCGACCTGGATGAGCAGCCGATCGCCGGCCGCGTCTCCGACGACATCGTTCACGGCGCGAAAGCGGTCGAGGTCGATACACAACACCGCGCTGGTTTCGCCGTCGCGCTCGACGTGGCTGCGCTCCAGCGCCAGCTGGCGCTTGAAGTAGCGCTGGTTCACCAAGCCCGTGAGCGCGTCGCACTCGGCGCGGCGCAGGGCATCCGCGCGCTCCTTGAGCGCGGTAATCGTCACGTTGAGCGCTTCGCGGATCGCCGCGATCTCCCGGTCTCCGCCGCCTTTGCTCATATCGACGTCGATGTCGCCGCGCGCCAGCCGCGCGAGCGGCTCCTGCAACTCCGTGAGCGGCGCCATCGCCCGCCGTATCTTGCGCCGGCCGAGCACCACCGCGACGCCGAACACGAGCGCGAGCGCCAGGCTGCCGCCGATCAGGCTGCGTTCGAACTGCGCCTGCTGCGCGCCGGCGTCGAAGACAAAATCGAGAAAACCGATGACTTTCATCGACTCCCGCGCCGGCCCGTGGGCAAGATCGAGCAGTGCGTCCGGCGCGAGCACGCGTACCTGCACCGGCGCGGTCACGCGCACGCGCGCGCCGTCGAGCTCGGCCAGTTGATAGGGGCGGTTGCCCGGCTTCGCCGGCGCCGTGGAAAGCGTTTCCGCCGTCAACGCGAGCCGCGGCTCGCGGGCGCGCGCGGTATATTCGCCGAGCACACGGCCGCCGGAAGCGTCGTAATAGCGTACATAGATGATCTCGGGAACGTTCTTAAGGCGGGCGCTCAAGGCGCGCATCGCCGGCTCGGGCCGGCGCGTGGCATAGATCGGCGTGCCGAGCTCATCGAGCTCGGCGAGCCACTGCACGGCCTGCTTGCGCGCGCTGTCCTCGATCAGGCGTCCGCCGCTCCACCAAAGACCGGCAACCGCAGCGACATAGATACACAAGCTGGTCACGACGAGCGCGGCGAGCAGGCGTCCGACCAGGCTGCGATTGCCGCCGCCCGGCGCGCGGGTGGCGAAGAGTTCTCCGCGACGCCAACGATGCTGCTGCGACGCCAGTCGATCGACACCGGCGCGGAGCCAGCGGTTCATCCGTTTGCCGAAATCAGAAGACATAGGTCCCCGCTTGCATCGGCGGGGGAACGACGAGCCCCAGCTGTTTGGCCACTTCGATATTTATGCTGGCGCGCGCCCGCTGCAACGGAGCCAAGACCGGCGCGCCGCCGGCCGGATGCAATTGCTCGATGACGCGCGCGGCAACGTCGTGCGGATCGCCCTCCACGCTGAGCAGAGCGCCGAGACCGAGCAACTGCGCGCTGAACACCAGCGTCTGCTTGCCCTGGCGCACGTTGTAGGCAAGCACCTCGCGCAGGACCTCCGTGCTCAACACGCGGTTATCGGGAGTAAACCACACGCCCTGCACGTCGGCGTCGGTTCGCTTCGCCGCGTACAACAGTTCCCGGTCCGACTGAACCTCGACATGCTGGAGGCGAATCCCGAGTTGACGCGCACCCGCGGCCGCTTCGCGGGCGAATTCCCCCATGCCCGCCCCGCTGATCATGGTGACGCGTTTCAGGCGCGGATCGAGCGTTTTCCACGCCTGCAATTGCTTGAGCGCCGCCGGCATCGCGCGCACGCCCCGGACCGCGACGCGTGCGGCACGGATATCCTCGGGGTTGAAATCCTGGCAGAAAACGATCGGTCGCCCGGAAGCCTTGATGGCGATACGCGTAGCGAGCGAGCCGACGGCGATGACCGCGCCCGCCTCCTCGTCACGCAACTTCACCATCACCGCCTGGGCCTTGCGCGGATCGCCGTCGAGCTCGTAAATGCGGGCGCGCGGCAAACGCGCGCGCAACGCGTCGGCGACTTGCTGATAAGCCGCCAGGCGATCGCTGACGAGAATGGCGACGGGCGTTGAACCAGCATCAAACGTCGCACAACTGGCGAGAAAACCGCTAATGACAACGAGGAAAATAAAGCGGACAACAAAGACGCGGCGACTTGTGTCGCCCCCCCACTGACAGTTTTTCCCCAAGTTCCTTCCCCTCCCGTAATTCCTGCGGCGTCCTGCCGCTCGGGACCAAGGTGCGCCCCGTCAGCTGCTAAGTCTAAACCGAAGGCGGCCCTTGGCAACCGCCATGCCCGCGCTTATCGCGCGGCTAAATCGCGTAACCCGTTGAGATCAGCGACAAACAATGCGTATTCCCGCGTGCGCTCCGGTTCGCGTAAGCGCACGACGGCGGACGGGTGAATGGTAACAAATGTATTGGGCGAGAGCGGGGTCGCGGTGAGTTTTCCTCTATGGTCCTTCAGCCGTACCGAATGCCCGAACGCCGCGCGCGCCGCCGTGACGCCGAGACAAACAAGGAACCGTGGTTCGATCAGACGAAGCTCCGCGGCCAGCCAGGGAGTGCACGCGTCGATCTCGCCTTCGCGCGGACGCTGATGAAGCCGGCGCTTGCCGCGCGCGACCCACTTGAAATGCTTCACGGCATTCGTGATATACACGGCGTGGCGCGGTATCCCCGCTTCCGTCAGCGCGCGCTCGAGCACGCGACCCGCCGGACCGACAAAGGGATGGCCGCTTCGATCTTCCTGGTCGCCGGGCTGCTCTCCGACCAACACGATCGTCGCGTTGCTGGGGCCTTCGCCGAACACCGTCTGCGTCGCTCGCTTATAAAGGTCGCAACCGGTACATCCGGCGGCGGCGGTGCGCAGCGATTTTATACTGAGTCGCGCCGGCACAAAATCCGCCGCCGATCGTGCGGGCGATTCGCCGCCGCCCCGCTTCGGCGCTCTTTTTTCGGTGTCGATTCGCGCGCGTTCATTCATGACGTTTCCTTCGTACCCCGGTGACGCGCACAAGCCAATCGTGGAAACACCTGTTTGCATTTCTTCCGGAGCCGACGGTTAAATACCGCGATGCGGCTTGCCTCCCCCGAATTGCGCCTCCCGGCGCACGAGTTCCAGGTGCTGTTGGACCAACTCGGTCCGTCGCTCGGCGTCTGGCGGGCGGCGGAAATTGCCGCGCTCCGTACCGAGATATACGAACCGCCGATTCTGGATCTCGGCTGCGGCGACGGCTTGGTCGCGTCGTTTGTCCTGCCGCGCGTGGATATCGGGGTGGATCCGTCCCCGCTCGCCATCCGGCGCGCCGCGCAGAGCCGGCTCTACGCGCGGCTCGAAGCCAGGCCCATCGAGGCCGTCGCGCTCGAGGCGAGGAGCGTCGGCACCGTCCTCAGCAATTCCGTGCTCGAGCATGTGGCAAATCTGCGCTCGGCATTGGACGCCACCGCGCGCCTGCTGCGCCCCGGCGGCCGCCTGATCTTCACCGTTCCGACCGAAGCCTTCAGCCGTTGGCTGGCGCTGCCGAGCGCCGGTTATCGCAACTGGCGTAATCGTCACTATGAGCACCGGAACTTATGGCCTATCGAACGCTGGCAGCAGGAGCTCGAGCGTAGCGGATTTGCTATCGTGGCGGTCCGCCCCTATCTGCGCCGCGAAATCGTCACGTTGTGGGACGCGGTCGAGTTGCTGCAACGCGTGTGGATCGGGCGCCATCGGCTCTTCAGCGCGTGCTGGCGCCGCTTACCCCGCTTCGTGCTGGCGCGCCTCGCGCGAGGCGCGTCGCGCCTCGACCTCTCCGCCCCGGCGCCGGGCGGCGGCCGGCTCGTGGTCGCGGTTCGGCGTTAACGCCGAACGCGCGCGTCATCGCGATGAGCGCCGGCGACGCGGCAGCTCGAACTGCGATGCGATCGCTTCGCGTTGCGCTCGCACGGAAGGTTGTTGGAATCGCCGATCAGGCGGTGGCGTTGAAGGAAAGCGGTTCGGCCGCCTCTTTGTTATTGCGCGCGCGCAGCATGCTCCAGTAACCGAAAAGGTTCACCGGCTGCTTGTCCACGACCTCCAACTTGGTGTCGCGTACGAAAGTTTCGAGGCAAAAATCGGGGTGAAAGCCGACGAGACGCGACAGCGGCGCGAGCAGGCTCTCGGCGGTGCCGACGATCGGATTCGGACTGTGGAAGTGATTGACGATGAAAATTTCGCCGTTGGGCTTGCAGACGCGGCGCATTTCATCGACCAGTCGTTTGGGGTGAGGAACGACCGACACCACGTACATGGCGACGACTTTATCGAAACTGTCGGAAGGAAACGACGTGCGCTCCGCGTCCATGACGTGAAGCTCGATCCTGCGATCGATGCTCTCGCGCGCCAGCCGGGCGCGGGCGCGGTCCAGCATTTCCGGCGAGATGTCGATGCCGGTGACGCGTACGCCGTCGGGATAGAGAGGGAGCGAAAGACCGGTCCCGACGCCGACTTCGAGCACGCGCTGCCCGGCCCGACAGTCCATGCGCTGGATGACGGCCTTGCGCCCCGGCTGAAATACGGCGCCGAAATAGAGATCGTACAGTCGCGCGTACCGCCGGTAAGCCTTTTTTATTGCTTCGAGTTCCATCCTTCGTCTCCCATTACGGACGCCCGCCGGCCGAACAGCGACCGGGACATGCCGGTTGGCGTGGAAAAATAACGCATCGTCGGCTCCGGCGCAAAGGTACAATTATCGTTGTGGCCGGCAACCTTCTAAGGTCTTCGCCTAGTCCGCGTCGCAGGAGGGCGGCGGCGGCGAAAAGTAGCGGCGCAAGCGTGCGTGCAGCTCGGTTTCCGATAGTCCTTCCACTTCGATGACCTTGCGCGCATGGGTTTCCCCGTTCACCAGGCGGACATTCTCCCGCGGTAACTGCAGAGCGAAGGCCACCGTTTTCAACGCCGCTTCATTGGCTTTACCTCGTTCCGGAGGTGCGGTCACGCGAACTTTGAGCGCGGCGCCGATCCAGCCGGCGATTTCGTTCTTCGACGCCTTGGGAATGACCTTGAGCTGCAATCGAAGGCTCACAGCTTTTCTGGTCGGCACCGCTATGCGCAAGCGTGCGGCCGGGCGGCGCCATCACCACGGCGCCGCCCGATCGGGCTTAAGGTTTAATCGCGAGGAATAACTTACCGCCGCGACGGTTAATGAGCAGCAGCGCGCCGTCTTTCTTCGAAAGCTTGCTGCTGATGCGCCTGAGATCCGCCACCGAGCGAACCGGCTGACGATTGATTTCGAGGATAACGTCGCCCGGTTCCACTCCCGCGGACGCCGCCGAGCTATCGGGGGCGAGACCCGTGACCACGACCCCCTTGGTTCCGGGGTTAAGACCGAGTTGACGGGCGGTGTCGGGCGTAAGATTGCGCACTTCAAGACCGCCCAACACGGATTTCGCGCCGCTCTCATCCTGCTCGCTCCCGAGCGTTTCCTCCTCGCCGGCGCGCGCGATGTCCTTCGGCTGCTCGGCGATCTTCACGCTGATCGTTTGGCGTTTGTTCTCGCGCAGCACTTCCACTTTCGCGGTCTTTCCAACGGCCGTTTGCGCCACCATGTTGCGCAAGATAGCGGGGCTCTCGACCGGTTTGCCGTCGAAGCTGATGATGACGTCACCCGACTTGACCCCCGCCGCGGCCGCCGGACTGTCCGGAAGCACTTCGCTGACCAGCGCTCCCTTGGTCTCGCTCAGCCCGAACTGCTTCGCCAGGTCTTGGTTGACTTCCTGGATGGAAACACCGAGCCAGCCGCGCGTGACCTTGCCGGTCTTCACCAGGCTGTCCATCACCGCGCGCGTCATGTTCGCCGGTACCGCGAAACCGATGCCCATGTAACCTCCGCTGCGCGAGAAAATCGCCGTGTTGATGCCGACCAGCTCGCCGCGCGAATTGACCAGCGCGCCGCCGGAATTTCCCGGGTTGATCGCCGCGTCGGTTTGAATGAAATCCTCGTAGTCGGCGATACCGACATTGGCGCGGCCGACGGCGCTCACGATGCCCATCGTAACCGTCGAGTTCAGCGCGAACGGATTGCCGATGGCGAGGATGAATTCACCCACCTCGAGCTTGTCGGAGTCGCCCCACGGGATGGTCGGCAGATCCTTGGCGTTGATCTTGACGACCGCGACGTCGGTTTTCGGATCGGTGCCGACGACTTTGCCGGTGAATTCGCGCTTATCATTGAGCAGCACTTTGATCTCGTCCGCCTTGGCGATGACATGATTGTTGGTGACGATATAACCGTCGCTCGTGACGATCACGCCGCTGCCGAGGCTGCTCTCTTTGCGCTCGCGCGGCGCCTGGAAACGGCGGAAAAACTCGTCGCCGAAGAATTGGCGGAAAAACGGATCGTCCATGAACGGCGCCATTTGTTCGCCGCCGCCGGGGGAGCGCACCACGCGCGTCGTGGAGATGTTCACCACCGCAGGGGTGGCGGCTTTGACGATCGGGACGAAATTCGGCGGGCCGACGTTGGTCGACAGCGGAAGTCTTGGCTGGTTTTCGGCGCTTCCGGCGACCGGCATCCAGCCGAGGCGCGAGCTCAACACGACGCCTCCGATGACACCCGCAAAGAGGAACAGCCCGGCCACGAGACCGGCCCGGAACGAACGACGATCAATAGTCATTTTTATGAACTCCCAATCGCGAAGCACGATAGTCCCATGGATCGGTAAAACCCGGAAAAGTTTCGAGGCTACCGGTCAGGCGGCGCTCGTCTTCTGGCTCGGGAATTTCTTGCGAAAAACGAGACGATCCGGCGCCGCGTCGGCCAGAATAACATCCCTCGGTCCGAACTTCCCTGAGAGGATTTCCTGGGCCAGTGGATTTTCGACCATCTGTTGAATCGCCCGCTTGAGCGGCCGCGCTCCGTATACCGGATCGAAACCAACCTCGGCCAACCGGTCGAGTGCGGCGCGGCTGAGCTCGAGATCCATGTCCCGGCTGCGCAACCGCTCGCGCAGGTACTGGACTTGCAGCTCGGCGATGCGATGCAATTGCTCGCGCCCGAGCGGATGGAATACCACGATGTCGTCGATGCGGTTGATGAATTCCGGGCGGAAATGCTGCCCGACGATCTCCATGACCGCGTTCTTCATGCGCTGATAATTCTCTTCCCCCGCGAGCTCTTGAATGACGGCGGAGCCGAGATTGGACGTCATGACGATGACGGTATTGCGAAAATCGACCGTGCGGCCCTGACCGTCGGTGAGCCGGCCGTCGTCGAGCACTTGTAACAGCACATTGAAGACGTCGGGATGCGCTTTCTCCACTTCGTCCAGCAGCACCACGGAATACGGACGCCGCCGCACCGCTTCGGTGAGGTAACCGCCCTCTTCGTAGCCGACGTAGCCGGGCGGAGCGCCGATCAGGCGCGCGACCGAATGCTTCTCCATGAACTCCGACATGTCGAGGCGGATCATCGCCTCGTCGGTATCGAACAGAAACGCCGCGAGCGCCTTGGTCAACTCGGTTTTGCCCACGCCGGTCGGTCCAAGAAACAGGAACGAACCGTACGGCCGGCGCGGATCGGATAACCCGGCGCGCGAACGGCGTATCGCGTTCGACACCGCCTTGATCGCCTCTTCCTGTCCGACCACGCGCTTGCGCAGCTCGTCTTCCATGCGCAGCAACTTCTCGCGCTCGCCTTCCATCATCTTGGAAACCGGAATGCCGGTCCAGCGCGACACCACTTCGGCGATCTCGTTCTCGGTCACGGCGTTGCGCAGCAGTTTATGCTCGGCGGGTTTGTTTTCCTGCGCCGCCGCCGCCGCCAATTGCTTCTCGAGCTCGGGGATGCGGCCGTATTGCAGCTCCGCCATGCGCGCGAGATTGCCGGCGCGGCGCGCCGTTTCGAGCTCCAGGCGCGCGCGGTCGAGTTCCTCCTTAATATGCTGGCTGCCGACGACCTGCGACTTCTCCGCCTTCCAGATCTCCTCGAGATCGGAATACTCTTTCTCGAGCTTGCCGATTTCGTCCTCGAGCACCGCCAGGCGCTTCCTCGATGCTTCGTCGCTCTCTTTCTTCAACGCTTCGCGCTCGATCTTGAGCTGAATGATGCGACGGTCGAGCCGGTCCATCACTTCGGGCTTGGAATCGATCTCCATGCGAATGCGCGCCGCCGCCTCGTCGACCAGATCGATCGACTTGTCGGGCAATTGACGGTCGGTGATATAGCGATGCGACAGCGTCGCCGCCGCGACGATCGCCGGGTCGGTGATGTCGACGCCGTGGTGTACTTCGTATTTCTCTTTCAGCCCGCGCAGAATCGCGATGGTGTCCTCGACCGTCGGTTCGCCGACGAACACTTTTTGAAAGCGCCGTTCGAGCGCGGCGTCTTTCTCGATGTACTTGCGGTATTCATCGAGCGTGGTCGCGCCGATCGCGTGCAGCTCGCCGCGCGCGAGCGCGGGCTTGAGCATGTTGCCGGCGTCGATCGCGCCTTCCGCCTTGCCGGCGCCGACGATGGTGTGCAGCTCGTCGATGAAGAGGATGATGTTGCCTTCCTGCTTGGCGATGTCGTTCAGCACCGCCTTGAGCCGCTCCTCGAACTCGCCGCGGAACTTGGCGCCGGCGATGAGCGCCGCCATATCGAGCGACAGCAGGCGTCTGCGCTTGAGCCCTTCGGGCACCTCGCCGTTGACGATGCGCTGCGCCAGCCCTTCGACGATCGCGGTCTTGCCGACGCCGGGCTCGCCGATCAGGACCGGATTGTTCTTGGTGCGCCGTTGCAGTATCTGGATGACGCGGCGAATCTCCTCGTCGCGGCCGATGACCGGATCGAGCTTGCCCTGCTCGGCGCGCTCGGTGAGATCGATGGTGTACTTGGCGAGCGCCTGGCGCGCGTCCTCGGCGTTCGGGTCGCCGACCTTCTCGCCGCCGCGCAGCTCGTCGATCGCCTTCTCGAGGCCGTTCTTGGAAGCGCCCGCGTCGCGCAACAGCTGCCCGAGGGCGCCTTTGTCCTCGAAGGCGGCGAGCACGAACAGCTCGCTCGCGATGTATTGATCGCCGCGCTGCTGCGCGTACTTGTCGGTGAGGTTGAGGAGTTTGGAAAGATCGTTGGAAATGTGCACTTCGCCGCCGGCTCCCCGGACCGTCGGCAACCGATCGAGCGCCTCGTCGATCTTCGTGCGCAACGCGTTGACGTTCACGTCGGCCCGCGCGAGCAGGTTGCGCGTCGTTCCGCCTTCCTGGTCGAGCAGCGCCGCCATGAGGTGTATCGGTTCAATGAACTGATGATCGCGCCCGAGCGCCAGGCTTTGCGCCTCCGCGAGCGCCATCTGGAACTTCGAGGTCAGTTTGTCCATCCGCATAAGAGATCTTTCCTGAGCAGGTCGCTTTGGCTTTAAATTGGGTTAATCCGGACCTTTTTCAAGGAGAACGCGCCATTCATTTCCTCCCGCGCGGCAACGGATCGCCGTTCTTTTTATAGGCGGGAGGCGCGTAGAAATTCACGGTTCGGAGCGGGACGCGGCCGTTGTTACGTATCTCGTGTTGGTCGCCGCGCTCGATGAGCATCAGCGTGCCGGGACGCAGCCGGTAGGACTGCTTGCCGACGCGGGCTTGCCCGGTCCCTTCCACCACGTAGAGCCATTGGTCGCTCCCGCGATGGCGGTTCTTGGGCCCGCCCTCGCTGTCGCCGGGCGGAATCACCATTTCCGCCGCCTGCGCGCGGCGATTGCCGAATACCACGCGAAAGCCCTTACCGAGCCCGAGTCTCTTGCGCTTCATCGGCCTGCTCCATGGCCCGAAAAATCAAGCGTACCACGCTCTCGCTTCCGCCCGCAGCCACAGCGCAGGGGTCGCAAAGCTATTGCGAAAACGGGATACCGCTGTTCCCGTCAGGGAACCTCTCGAAATTGCTTCTCATGTAGGTTGGTCAAGCCGCGCAAGCGCGCGGACCGACAAAATCATATGGTTCGGCGGCATCGCTCCGCCCATCCGTGTGCTCACGCGAAATTGGCACATCCTGTGCGGCATCGCGGCGCTCAACCCACCCTACATTTGAATTATTGGAGGTTCCCATTAGTTAGTCCGCCGTGCGCTCGTGGTGCGTGGCGAGCGCCTGGATATACCGGACGAACTCGGGGTCTTCCCCTTTCAGGAGCTGCGGTAGGGCGGTGCGGAAATCTTCCCGGCTGCACCACTCGTGCATGTAATCTTCCCACGAACGCCAGCGACGCAGCTCGTTCTTCGACATCGTATGATCGTGCAGCAGCAGGTACGCGCGCTCGAACAGCGACACGAGCATGCCGAAGATCACCATCATGCGCTCGCGCTGCTCGTCCGAGAGGTTCGGCGTGCTCGGCGTGGAAAACAGGCGCAAGTCGGGATTCTCCAGCACGACTTTGAGGAACTCCTGGTAGTTGTCGGACAATGCCTGATAGACCTCGTTCTCTTCGTTGGCGCGCTCTTTGCGCTGTTCGAAAAGAAACACGAAGATGGCAACGGGCAGACCGATGACCGTGACGACGTAACTCAACATCTCCCATATCTCAAGCACCGTCATGCCTCCGTCCACCGCGATGTCTCCCTCTTACGAATGCAGCGCGCGACTCAACTCTTCCAAACACCATTCGGCCGTACGATTTTCGCAGATCAGCGGCGGGCGCGCCTCAAGCCGCGCGGCGCTGCGCATGAACACCGCGGCGACGGTGAAGCCCTGCCCGCGCACCCCGCGGATGCGCACGGGAATAATCGGCGCGCCGGTCATTTGCGACAGCAGCACGATGCCGCGGCGCAGCGGAGCCGGCGGCTCGTGGTCGAGGCGAATGCGGCCTTGGGGAAACAATGCCACCACTTCTCCGGCGGCCAAGGCGCGGCGCGCGGCGTAAAGGGCCGTGCGCGGATCGCGTTCACGGTCGATCGGTATGCAGCCGATGGCCCGGAACAACCACTTGAGGTACCAGCGCTCGTACTGTTCGCGCGCGATGATGAAGCGCAGCGGCCGCTTCATCGCGGCGATCAGTAACAGCGGATCGAGACCCGAAACGTGATTGCTCGCCACCAGCGCCGGCCCGCTGCGCGGGAGGCGCAGCCGATCGTGCGCGAGCCCGTGAAACCGCCGGCAGAAGAGCCGGTTCAGGCCATCGAGGCGGTTCAGCCACGGACCGCCCCAATCCGCTTCGTTCGCCGCCTCACATATGCGAACAAACCGGCGCAGGAACCACCCCGCCAGCACGATCAACAAGATCAAGCCGAGCCACGCGCCGTTCATGGCGCCGCCAGCGCGGCGGCGCGGCCGCGACGTTCATCGACGGTCAAGAGCAGCAGCAGGCCGAGCACGAAGTACGCGGACGTCGCGAGCAGCGCCAGCCGATGATTTCCGTGCGAGACATAGCCGACCACGCCGTAGGTGAGAGGACCGACGACGGCGGCGAGCTTGCCGAACAGGCCCCACAGTCCGAAAAATTCGGCGGTACGTTCGCGCGGCGAAAACTGTCCGACCAGGGCCCGCCCGGCCGACTGGCACGAACCGAGCGCCAGCCCGACGAGGTTGGCCACCACCCAAAAACCGGCGCGGCTTTCGGTGAAGTACGCCAATACCAGGGCGGCGATCCAAACGACCAGCGTGACGGCGAGCGTACGCACCGATCCCAACCGGTCCTGCACCACCCCGAAACCGAAGGCGCCGACGGCGGCGGTAATATTCACCACGAGAATGAGCACGATGTTCTCGCTCATGCCGAAACTCATTTCTTCCGTCGCATAAACCGCCGCGAGGACGACCACCGTGTTTACGCCGCAGTAATAAACCGCGAGCGTCACCAGAAACCGAAATAGATCCCGATAGTGTCGCGCGTGCACCAGCGTATGGCGCACGCGCGCGAAGCCGGCGCTGACATAGCGCGCTTTCGACGCCGCCGCCCGCGGCACGGCGCGTTCCCGCAGCCACAGGAACGTCGGCAAGGCCGCAATGCCGAAGAGCGCCGCCGTGATCCACATCGTCACGGGGACGTACTGCGCGGCGCCGGCCCCGTGGGCCTGCGCCCACTGGATGTAGGCGAGACACAGTCCGAGCACGAACACCCCGCCCACATAGCCGAGCGACCATCCGTAACCCGAGATGCGCCCGATGTTCTTCTCGGTGGCGATTTCCGTCAGGAAAGCGGCGATGAAGTTTTCACCGCTCGCGAACATGAAGTACGAGAACATGATGAGCAGCATGCCGAGCATCACGTCTCCCGGGCCGACCCAGCCGAGCGCGGCGGTGAACAGCACGCAACCGACGGTGGTAAACGCGAGAAAGCGCTTCTTGTGCGCTCCATGATCGGCGATGGCGCCGAGCACCGGCGCGCTCGCGAGCACGAAGACGTTGGCGATCGCGGTCGCGAGCGTCCAGAGCAAGGTCGCCGTCCCTTTGGCGCCGGTGTCGGCGGCGACGACGGCGACGAAGTAAGCGTTGAAGATCGCGGTCAGAACGACCGTGGTGTAGCCGGAATTGGCGAAGTCGTACATCGCCCACGCGAGGATCTCGCGCCGCGTGACCGGGGGCGTCGCGGCCGTGGACTTAGTCACACATTCGTTCCGCGTTACCCGACCGCGCGTGCACGTCATATCGAGGCACGCCGCTCGACATTTTACGCGTAGGCCGTATCCGCGTTACCCGCACGATGCTCACGCTAAATCGTTGCACGCGCGCGCAGAATAGCGGGGATGACCGGCAAGTCAATACGAGGTGACGAAAAAGAGCGACACGTGGTGCACAACGCCACACGCTCTGGTTAAATCGTCCTGCCATTCAGCCCGGTGGAGCGCGTGGAAGCACATACCTTCTTTTTGATTCTGCTCACGATACTGCTGGCGGCGCGCCTCTTGGGAGAGCTGGCCGCCCGCTTGGGCGCGCCCGCCGTCATCGGCGAGCTGCTCGCCGGCGTGCTGATCGGCCCGAGCGCGCTCGGTTGGGTCGAGCCGACGCAAACCATTCTGCTGCTCGCCGAAATCGGCATCATTCTGCTGTTGTTCGAGGTCGGACTCGAAACCGATGTGATGCGCCTGGTGCGCACGGGAATGAAGCCGATCCTCGTCGCGATAGCGGGCGTGGTGTTGCCGTTCCTGCTCGGGTTCGCCGCGAGCCGGTATCTCTTCGGCCAGACGCTGCTGACCGCGCTCTTTGTCGGCGGTACGCTGACCGCGACCAGCATCGGCATCACCGTGCGCGTGCTGACCGATCTCGGCCGGAGCCAATCGAGCGAAGCGCGCATCGTGCTCGGCGCGGCGGTGCTCGATGACGTGATCGGCGTGGTGCTGCTCGCGCTGCTGTACGAGTTTTCGACCGGCGGCGGCATCAACCTCGCCAACACCGGAAGGGTCGGCCTGTTCATAGCGCTTTTCATGCTGCTCGCGCCGTTCGCCGCCAAGATCATCGCCGAACAGATCGAGCGGCTGGATCGCACGAGCAAAATCCCCGGCCTTCTTCCGACCACGGTGGTGTCGCTCGTCCTGTTCTTCGCCTGGCTTGCGCATGTCGTCGGCGCCCCGGAATTGCTCGGCGGGTTCGCCGCCGGCCTTGCGTTGTCGCGCTGTCTATACGTCCCTTTCGGCTTCACCATTCGCACGGACCCCGACTTTTCTCACCGCATCGAAGCGCAATTGCGCCCTGTCGTTCACCTGTTCACGCCGATCTTCTTCGTCGCGGTCGGATTGATGCTCAACTTCCGGACGATCGACTGGAGCTCGCCCTTCATATGGATGTTCTCCGTTTCGCTCCTGCTGCTCGCCGTTATCGGCAAGCTCGCGAGCGGCTTCATGGCCACTGCGGAGAATCGCCATGCCCGAATGCTTATCGGCCTTGCGATGGTGCCGCGCGGCGAAGTGGGACTGATCTTTGCGCAGCTCGGGCAGTCCTCCGGAATCTTCAATAACGAGGTATATGCAGCCATGGTTATCGTGATTGCGGCGACGACGTTGTTGCCGCCGTTCGCCCTGAAATGGTATTACCATAAATTCGGCGGGCGACTCGCCGGGCCCCAGGAGTAATCATCATGCCGGACACACCAGCTCTTCCAGCGGAAATCATTGCGGACAGCGTGCGCCGCGCGCTCGCCGAAGACGTCGGCCCCGGTGATCTCACGGCCGCGCTCGTCCCCGCCACCGAGCCGGCGCAGGCGCGCGTTATCACGCGCGAAGACGCGGTGATATGCGGAACCGCCTGGTTCAGCGAGACGTTCCGGCAGGTCGACGCGCGTATCCACGTCGAATGGAAAGTCCGTGACGGCGATTCCGTCCGCGGCGGCCAGGAGCTGTGCCGGATTCGCGGACTCGCGCGCGGCATCTTGACCGCGGAGCGCACCGCGCTCAATTTCCTGCAAACGCTGTCGGGCACCGCGACGGCGGCGCGGCGCTATGTCGACGCCGCACGCGGCACCCGCGCCGTGATCCTCGACACGCGCAAAACCGTGCCGGGGTTGCGTCTCGAGCAGAAGTACGCCGTCCTTTGCGGCGGCGCGCAGAACCACCGCATCGGCCTGTATGACGGCATCCTGATAAAGGAAAACCACATCGCGGCGGCCAAATCGATCGAAGCGGCCGTGCGCGCGGCCAAGGCGACGGCGCCCGCGGGCGTCTTCGTCGAGATCGAGGTGGAGAACCTGGCGCAGCTGCGCGAGGCC
>JAJPKH010000278.1 GCA_021323795.1 Acidiferrobacteraceae bacterium
ACACGCATGATCGCGTCAGGTACCGGCGGGAAAGAACGTGTAGCTCATCCAGATCAGTACGACCATCAGTACGCCGCCGATGACGAGGCTCCAGAGGATCAGCGACTTCTCGATCGGCAGAAGCGGCTCGTACGGCATCTTTTCCATTTCTTTCCTGATGTCGCTGCGTTTGGCCATGGTTGTCCCCTTGCGTTAGCCGGCGAGCGGCGGTTTGACCCCGGCGAAGAAGATCCACGAGATCACCAGGCCGATCCAGATGATGAAGCCGAACAGCGACAGCACGTACACCGCGGCGAGCCGGCCGATGCCTTCCTCCCACAGCCGGCGGAAGTTCGAAATCGCACCGATGCTGAAGAAGGTCATGACGAAGAAGAGCCCGCGAAAATTGTCGGATTCGGCGGTAGCCGCGTTGAGCGTCTTCATGAATCCCGGGTTCGCGCCGATGCCGAGGGCGAGGATCAGCACGAAGGTGACGACGTAACCGATCACGAACTTCGGGAAGCGTTCCCAAATCTCCGACGCGCGCACTTTGGTGCCTTTATGCGCGTCGATGCGCGTCGCCCAGATATACGCCAGGATGAACGCCCAAATGCCGATGAAAATGTCGATGAAGACTTTGATCGTCGTCGTCGCCCCGATGACCCAGCCGGCCTGATACTTGACGCCTTGCGCGGCGGCGGAGGAGAGCAGCAGCGACTCCGTGATGGCGCCGCTCGCCACCGCCGCTCCGTCCGTCTTGACCGCAAGCCCCATCCAGGCCCCCGCGACCATCGGCTCGTGCGTGAGGAACGCCTGCGCCAGGAACGGGAGGATCAACAGCTCGACGACGGCGAAGATCACGACAAGCGACGACACCATGATCGGCACGACCGGGCGCGCGCGTATCGCGGCGCCGGTCGCCATGGCGGCCGATACGCCGCAGATCGAGATGCCGGAAGCGAGCGGCGCGGCCCATTCGCGGCTGAACTTGAAGTACTTGCGCGCGACGAAATAGACGATGGCCCAATAGATCAGATACGCCTCGATGATCGCGGCGAGCCCGCGGAACATGACCGCGGTCGCGAGCGAGAGCTTCTCGGCGGCGATGACGCCGACCTTGGCGCCGAGCAATACGATCGCGATCTTGATATAGAGCTCGGGACGAGTGCCTTCGGCGATCCATTGCGCGAAGCGCGGGAACGCATTGCCCACGATAAGGCCCGCGAGCAACGCGACGATGTAGCCGGCTTCGGCGGTGAGGCGCAGCGACCATGTGATGCCGAACTTCTGCATGTCCGCGGGCGTGTTGACGGCGATGTTGGCGTAGCTGCCGAGGAGCCAGCAGATGTAACTCACCCAGAACACCACGCTGAAGGCGGCGATGAATCGGCGGAGGTTCGCCCGCAGCAGCCATGCGCCGGCGGTCAATAGGACGAGAAGGAACACGTAGGTGGCGATCAGCGCGCCGACGCCGCTCATGGACGAATACGCGGCGGACACCGGCGACAGGGATTGGCCGATATCGGTCCACACCTTGGTCCGCACGGCCCAACCGAGGAGATCGACGCCGGCGAGCGGACCGAGCGCCAGAACAAAGAGGAACAATCCCAGCCAAAAAGCCAGCCAGTCCTCGCCGATTCCGCGTTGCGGCTCCATGTCGCTCCCTCCGGTAACAGCCGCGCTTATCAGACCACCACCCGCTTGCCGCCCGCAATACGTGCAAGAGAATCGTTAATGACCAAATAACGATATCTAAATAACGAATCATAACCAATCGGTGGGGGCGGCGACGAAACGGCGAATTGACGTCGGCGGCGGACAAATAAAAACCCGCCCGGCTCCCCGGGCGGGTTCGCGCGATTGCGGATGTTCGTCAGCGCGCCTGCAACAAATGCTCGATCGCCGCTCGTTCTTCCTGCAGCTCCTTGAGCGTCGCGTTGATGCGGCCGCGGCTGAATTCGCTCACCGGGAGTCCCTGCACGATTTGATACCGGCCGTTCTTGCACGTGACCGGATATCCGAAGAGCACGCCTTCGGGAATGCCGTAACTGCCGTCCGAGGGTATGCCCATGGAGACCCAGTCCCCGGTCGGCGTGCCGAGCATCCAATCGCGAACGTGCTCGATCGCCGCGTTCGCCGCGGAAGCGGCGGAGGACAGGCCGCGCGCTTCGATAATGGCGGCGCCGCGCTTCTGCACCGTCGGGATGAACGTGTTCTCGATCCATGCCGGATCGTTGATGAGCTTGGCCGCATTCTGTCCATCCACTTCGGCGTTGTAGACGTCGGGATATTGCGTCGCCGAGTGATTGCCCCAGATCGTCATCTTCTTCACCGACGTCACTGGCTTCCCCGCTTTCTGCGCGACCTGCGTCAGCGCGCGGTTGTGGTCGAGACGCATCATGGCGGTGAAGTTCTTGGGATTCAGACCGGGCGCGTTCTTCATGGCGATGAGCGCGTTGGTGTTGGCGGGGTTTCCGACCACCAGCACTTTGACGTCGCGGCTCGCCACCGCATCGAGGGCTTTGC
>JAJPKH010000263.1 GCA_021323795.1 Acidiferrobacteraceae bacterium
CTTGAGCGACGGCCATGATGCGATGCGCCGCCCGCGCGCGGCGCCGGCCTCGATAACCATCCACGGTCCATGGCAAATAGCGGCAACCGGCTTGCCCGCATCGAAGAAAGCTTTTACAAAGGCGACGGCCTGAGGCCGGATGCGCAGGAAATCCGGGGTCATCACGCCACCCGGGAGGAGCAGCGCGTCGAAATCATCGGACCGCGCCTGGTTCAAGGGCACGTCCACCGAAAAGCTTTCACCCCACTCTTTGTGGTTCCATCCGCGCACCTTCTCGCTTTGCGGCGACACGATGCTGGTATCGGCACCCACCTGCTTCAGCGCTTCCCGGGGCCTGGTTAATTCCACCTGTTCGAAGCCGTTGTCGACCAGGATCGCGACTTTCAATCCATCGAGTTGCGCCATGATTCACCTCCGACGGCTATGAAGTGGCGCGCCTCATTCGCGCGGGGGAATCCGACGGGCGCGCGAAGCTCGTCGCGGTCACGGGTTACGGCCAAGCGGAGGACGAGCGGCGGGCGGCGCAGGCCGGGTTCGATCTGCATCTGACCAAGCCGGTGTCCCCGGAATTGCTGAAACACGTCCTCTCGGCGCTGATCCCGAAAGAGTCTTTGCATTAACGGCATCCGGCCGAGACGTCTCACCGGGAGGCGGGAGGCGCGACCGTGATTTGGCTATGCTAGCACCATGAAACCCCGCATCTTGGTCGTCGAGGACGAGCCCGGCATCGCCGACACCATTCGTTACGCGTTGACCACCGACGGCTTCGAGCCGGTTCATTGCAGCACCGGCGCCGCGGCGCTCGCGCGGCTCGCCGAGCAGTCCGTGGCACTGGTCGTGCTCGACGTCGGGCTGCCCGATATGAACGGTTTCGATTTGTTCAAGCGCTTGCAAGCACAAACGGATGCGCCGGTGATATTTCTGACGGCGCGCAGCGACGAGATCGATCGCATCGTCGGCCTCGAGCTCGGCGCCGATGATTACATGGCGAAGCCGTTTTCGCCCCGCGAATTGACGGCGCGCATCCGCACCGTGCTGCGGCGCGTGCAAAAAGCCGAGCGCGCGCCGGTGAATACGGCGACTCAAACGATCCCGATCACGGTCGATGAGGAACGGCGGCGCATCCGCTATTACGGCCGCCCGCTCGAACTGTCCCGCTACGAATACGGCCTGCTGAAGACGCTGGCGTCGCGGCCGGGGCGTGTGTACCAGCGCGACGAGCTGCTCGCGCTGGTATGGGATGACAACGCGGAAAGCTTCGATCGCACGGTCGACGCGCACATCAAGACGTTGCGCGCAAAGCTGCACGCGATCGCGCCGCGGCTCGAACCGATCCGCACCCATCGCGGCATCGGCTACGCCTTCGCCGACGATCTGCCCGCCACGCTCGACTAGCGCATGAGCACGCGCAACCGCGTCTTCATCGGCATCCTGCTGATCTACGTGCTCGGGGTCGCCTTTCTCCTCTATCGCATCGTCGCCGATCTCGATACGCGGTATCGCGAGTCCGCGGAAGAGTCGCTCGTGGAAACGTCGCACTTGCTCGCGAGCCTGATCGAGCGGGATGTACGCGGCGGCGTGATCCACGCGGATGCTCTCGGCCCCGCCTTCCAGGCGCTGTACGCGCGCCATTTCGACACGTACATTTACGCGCTCCATAAGACCCATGTGGAGTTGCGTGCTTACGTAACCGACCACGACGGCCGCGTGCTGTTCGATTCACTGGGCCGCGCGCAAGGGGCGGACTACTCCGCCTGGCGCGACGTGAAGCGTGCGTTAGCGGGCGAATACGGCGCGCGCAGCACGCGCGACATTCCGGAGGATCCGCGCACGGCCGTCATGTACGTCGCCGCGCCGATCTATTTCGAGAACCGCATCATCGGCGCCGTCACCGTCGGCAAGCCGGTGCGAACCTTCGGGCAGTTCGTGGAAGCGGCGCGCAACAACATCATCACCATCGGCATCGGCTCGCTGATCGCGGTGCTCGTGCTCGCGGTGATCGTTTCCGTGTGGCTGGTGCGGCCGTTCGCGTTCGCCGCCGAGTACATGCGCTACGTGCGCCGGCAGCGCACGTTCAACCTGCGCCGTCTCTGGCGCCGCGCGCTCGATATGATCGCCGACGCGTATCACGAGATGCGCGACGCGCTCGCCGGCCGCCACTACGCCTCGGAGTACGTACAGACGCTCACGCACGAGATAAAGAGCCCGCTCTCGGCTATCCGCGGGGCGGGCGAGCTGCTGCAGGAAAAGATGCCGGAGGCGGAGCGCCAGCGCTTCATCGCCAACATCACGCGCGAATCGCAGCGCATCCAGGAACTGGTCGACCGGCTGCTCGAATTGTCGGCGCTCGAGTCGCGCCGGCGGCTCGAACGCATCGAGACGGTGGATATGCGCCGGCTGGTCGAGGAGGCGCTGCAAGCGGCGCAGCCGGCCGCGAGCCGGCGGCGCATCGCGCTCGTGCTGGCGCCCGGGGACGCGGCGGAGATCGAGGGCGAGGCATTCCTGCTGAGCCGTGCCATCGTCAACTTGCTCGACAATGCCGTCGACTTCTCGCCCGACGGCGGAACGGTCGACGTTGCCTTGCACGCGAGCGCCGACAGCGTGGAGCTGACCGTCCGCGATCGCGGCCCCGGCATTCCCGACTATGCGCAAGACAAGGTGTTCGAGAAGTTCTACTCGCTCGCGCGGCCGCATTCGGGGAAGAAAAGCACCGGGCTCGGCTTGGCGTTCGTATTGGAAGTCGCCGAGCTGCATCACGGGAGCGCGAGCCTCGCGAACGCGCCCGACGGCGGCGCCATAGCGCGGCTGCAACTGCCGCGGGATTGAAGGAGTTTTCCAGGCGCCTCGGGATAGCCGTCGTTGCGTCGGCGCCGATGCGTCTGCCTGAGACTGCTTCGCCCCGTGTTCGCGGTCTCGCATTGGCGGTTTTTCACACTCGCTTCACAAAACGCCGCACGCGCTTCAAACGGCGTTCACGAACGACGTCCATCCTCGCATCGTGCATTTGCACAAAGTCCGAGGAAATCCGCCATGTCCGCCCATTCCCGCCGTTGGCTCGTGCTGGCCCTGCTGGCCGCGTTGCTGCTGCTCTCGCTGCCGGCCAAGTACGGCAAAGCCGAAACCCATCTACCGGAGCGCATGGAGAGTCCCTACTTCTTCGTGCAAAGCGACGATCCGGAAGTCGACCGCCTGCCGCTCAAGAGCACCCGCGTCGACGTGCGCGTCGTCGGCGTCATTGCCGACGTCACCGTCACGCAGCAATACAAGAACGAAGGCACGCGCGCGCTCGAAGCGCGCTACGTATTCCCCGGTTCGACGCGCGCCGCCGTCTACGCAATGACCGTGCGCCTCGCCGAGCGCGTCCTCACCGCGCAGATCCGCGAGAAACAGAAGGCCCGCGCGGAGTACGACGCCGCCAAGCGCGAAGGCAAGACCGCGGCCCTGCTCGAGCAGCATCGCCCGAATGTGTTCGAGATGAACGTCGCCAACATCCTGCCGGGCGAGGAAGTTAACGTGGAGCTGCGCTACACCGAGCTCTTGGTACCGACCGACGCCCAATATCAGTTCGTGTTCCCGACCGTGGTCGGCCCGCGCTACAACGGCTCCCCGGCGACGGGGAGCGGCACGAACGAGAAGTGGATTTCGACGCCATATCTGCGCCAGGGCCAACTGCCCGATGCGCGCTTCGACCTGACGGTCGATCTCGTTACGCCGATTCACGTGCAGACCGTATCCTCGCCCTCGCACGAGATCGAGCTCAAATCGGTGTCCGCGACGGAGACACGGGTCGGCCTCGCGATGACGGGCAAGAACGAAAACAATCGCGACTTCGTGCTCGACTACCGGCTCGCGGGCGAACGCATCGAGTCCGGCATTCTGCTGTCGCGCGCGACGCCTGAGAGCGGCAGGGAGAATTTCTTCCTGGCGATGGTGGAACCGCCGCGCGCCGTAGCGACCGGCCAGATCGTGCCGCGGGAATACATCTTCATCGTCGACATCTCGGGCTCCATGCACGGCTTCCCGCTCGAGACCGCCAAGACGCTCCTCGCCGATCTGGTCGGCAATCTCCGCTCGAGCGACAGCTTCAATGTGATGCTGTTCGCCGGCAGCAGCCGCATGCTCGCGCCGCAATCGGTGCCGGCGACGCGCGCGAACATCAACCAGGCCATACGGATATTGCGCGAACAAGTCGGCGGCGGAAGCACCGAAATCGTCCCGGCCTTGATCAAGGCGCTGTCGCTGCCGCGCGATCCCGACCGCGCGCGCACCTTTGTCGTCGTCACCGACGGCTACGTCTCGGTCGAGAGCCGAATCTTCGAGCTGATCCGCCGCAACCTGGCGAACGCGAATCTTTTCGCCTTCGGCATCGGCTCCGCCGTCAATCGCCACTTGATGGAAGGCATGGCGCGCGCCGGCCAAGGCGATCCGTTCATCGTGCTCGATCCGAGCAAGGCCGCCGACGCGTCCGAGCGTTTCCGCCGCATGATCGACGCGCCCGTGCTGACGCATCTCAAGGCGCGTTTCGAGGGGCTGGACGTCTACGACGTCGAGCCGCTCGCCGTGCCGGACGTATTCGCGCAACGCCCCATCGTCCTGTTCGGCAAATGGCGCGGCGCGGCGACGGGACGCCTGGTGCTCGAGGGCCGCGCCGCCGACGGCCCGTTCCGCGCCACGCTGGACGTGGATAGCCGGCACGTGTCGGAGCAGAACGGCGCGCTGCGTTATCTCTGGGCGCGGCACCGCATCGCCACGCTCACCGATCAAGAAGCCCTCGACGGCGCCGGCAGCGAACGCGCCGCGATTCTCGATCTCGGTCTGCGCTACAACCTGCTCACGCAATACACGTCCTTCGTCGCCGTCGATCGCCTCGCGCGTAATGTCGCGCCCGCCGCCGCGGCGAGCGTGGATCAGCCGTCGCCGCTGCCGCAGGGCGTGAGCAATCTCGCCGTCGGCGCGGCCGTCCCGAGCACGCCCGAGCCCGCCGTGTGGTGGCTGCTCGTGGTCGCGGGCATCGGGATCTTGTTCGGCTTGCGCCCGGGCGCCGCTGCGGAGGTTCGCCATGAACGCCGCCGTTAAGATCGATTGGGTCGACCGTTTGCCGGCGACGCTCTGGCTCGCGCTCTCCGTCGTTGCGTTGACGCCCGTGTGGCTTTGGAGCGCCGCGCGGCTGCTCGACCGCTCGGACGATCCGTTGGGCATCGTCGCGCTCGCGGCGCTCGCGGTCCTCGTCGCGCGCGATCGCCGGCGCTTCGCCGGCCAGCCGCGCGTCGGCTGGCTCAGCGTCACGACGGCGCTCGCGGCGGTTGTTCTGCTCGGCGGCGCGGCGCTTCCGGCGCTGCTGCGCGGCGTGCTCGCCGTGCTCGCGGTGTGCGCGATGCTCATGGCCGTGCGCGCGCCGGCGCAGCCCATGCTGGCGCTGACCGGCTTGGCGTTGCTCGCGCTGCCGCTCCTGTCATCGCTGCAGTTCTTTATCGGGTATCCGCTGCGCGTCGTGACGGGGGAAGCGTCGCGCTGGCTGCTGCTCGCGGGCGGTGTCGATGCGGCGCGCGACGGCGCCGCGCTCACCGTCGCAGGGCGGCTCGTCATGGTCGATGCGCCCTGCTCCGGGATTCAAATGGGCTGGGTGAGCTACTTCAGCGCGTGCGTGACGGCCGCCTGGTGGCGGGTCCCCGACGGCCGCTTTCTCCGGCGCCTGCCCGTCGTCGGTCTCGCCGTTCTCTGCGGCAACATCGTGCGCAACACACTGCTCGTTGTTAAAGAGGCGGCCCTTGTACAGTGGCCGGACTGGACGCACGAGGCGATCGGCGTCGCGGCATTCGCGCTGGTGTGCGCGCTCGTGGTGTGGTACGTACGGGACGCCGGCGGCGCGCGCGTCAGCACTTGGGAAATCCGTTTGCTCCGGCGCCCGGCAACGGCCGTGTCCGCCCGTACGTGGGGACGGCTGGCGTCGCTCGTGGTGCTCGGCATCTTGACGCTCTGGCCGTGGCTCAAGCCCGAGCCGGTCGCCGCGAGCACGACATCTCGCGCGATCGAGTGGCCGCGCGAGCTGGAGGGCCGCGCGTTACGGCCGCTCGCTCTGTCCGCCGTCGAGCAGCGCTTCGCGGAACGTTTCCCCGGCGCGATCGCGCGCTTTACCGACGGGGAGCGCACCATCGTATTGCGCCGCATCGCGGCGCCGACGCGCATGCTGCATCCGGCGACCGATTGTTATCGCGGCCTCGGATATCGGATCGTATCGAGCGGATTGGAGCGGGAGATCGAGTCGCCGGCGCGAGCGATTCCGGCGGTATGGCGTTGCTTCATCGCCGAGAAGAACGGCCTGCGCGTGCGCGTGTGCGAGACCATCCTCGATCCGCGCGGCGGAAGTTTCAGCGATACGTCCGCCTGGTATTGGGCCGCCGTGACCGGCCGCTCGCAAGGCCCTTGGGAAGCGGTGACGAAGGCGCGGATCCTTTAGGGAAGCGCCGAACAAGTCCCAAGCGTCGGTCATTGCGCGCGCACGGGCCTTTGGCCGCGAGCGCGCCGCGGCCGGAAGCATTCTCTAGCTAAATGAAGAATGCTTCGTCGCGGAGAACGCTCCTCTCCATGAACCGCGCAGCGAACCAACTCCCCCTCCCCCCTTGAGGGGGAGGGTAAGGGGAGGGGGGTGTGTATGACAGGCAAAGCGGTTCATGGTCCGTGTGCAGTTTCAGGCGAAACAGGCGGCTCGCAATGACA
>JAJPKH010000216.1 GCA_021323795.1 Acidiferrobacteraceae bacterium
CGGTGCTGGACGCGGTGCTCGAGGCGGGCGGAGTTAACGACTTCGCGGCGCCCAACCGGGCGAAGCTGTATCGCAAGATGAAGGGCAAGACCGAGACGTTGGGGCTCGAACTGGGCGACATCCTGAACAAGGGTAAACTGGATACGAACGTACTGCTTATTCCCGGCGATGTCATCACGGTGCCGGAGCGCTTGTTCTAGCGAGGAGGACTTATGCCGATACTCACTGAGTACCTGGTAAAGATACTTATTAACGAAGCGTTCCGCTATCGCAAGGCGATTGTTATTAGTTTCGCGGTGATTCTCGCGACCTTTACAGTCGTCGGCACCCTATGGCCGAAGGGTTATACGGTCTACACCACCATCGTGGTGGACGAACGCAATATCATTCAACCGCTCATGCAGGGGACGGCCGTGACGACCGAGGTTACGGACCGGGCGCGGCTTGCGCGCGATATTATTTATGGTCGGAAAATCATGAATCAGATCCTGGCGGATGCCGGTTGGTTGGAGTCCAACCCGTCGCCGCAGGAACAAGAAGAGATTATTAAACGTATTTCCGCGAAAACCACCATCGCCAATGTCGGCCGTAACCTGATAAAGGTCGAGTACCAGGATACTGACCCGGAGCGGGCGTTCAAAACGACCACCCGCATCGCGGAGCTTTTCATCGCGGAAAGCCTTGCCGGTAAGTCCGCCGAAAGTCTCGCGGCGTTTGGATTTATCGACAAGCAAGTGACGGAGTATCACGAAAAGTTGACCAAGGCCGAGGAGGCTCTTAAGGAGTTTCGTTCCGCAAATTTGGACGCGCAGCCCGGTAGCGACGCAGACATCGCCACCCGCTTGAACAACCTCCAGACTCGTATCGAGGAGGCCACTCGGGATCTGCGGGAAACCGAAATCAAGAAGATGTCGTTGGAGAAGCAGTTATCCGGCGAAGCGGAGACGGCATCCGCCGTGTCGCGCGAGAACCAGTACCGGACGCGCATTGCCGAGCTTCAGTCGCAGCTCGAAACGCTGCGGCTGAGTTATCACGACACTTATCCGGACGTCGTGCGCCTGCGGCATCAGATCGAGGATCTCAAACAGGCCATTCAGGTCGACCAGCAGCAGCGCGAACAGGCGCGGGCAAGCGGGCGCACGGTTATCGACGACACCGTCATCAACAATCCCATGTACCAGCAATTGCGGCGCGAGCTGTCGGCGACCAAGGTCCAGATCGACACATTGAGCGCGCGTATCACGCAGGCGCGTCAGCAGCTGCAGTCGGAACTGGAGCGCGGCAAGCGTATGCAGGGAGGGGCAGCGAAGCTCGCCGAGCTCACGCGCGACTATCAGGTGAATCGAGAAATTTATCAGGATCTGCTGCGGCGTCGTGAAAACGCACGCGTGTCCATGAATCTCGACAAAGAAAACCAAGGGCTGACGTTCAAGATCCAAGAACCGGCGACGCGTCCGTTGCAACCGACCGGTCCGCGTTTCTGGCATTTTGTTCTGGCCGGATGCCTGCTTGGCATTATCCTTCCGATCGGGATGCTCTACGGGAAACTGAACATCGACGGCCGCATCCGGGTGCCGTCAATCATCGCGGATCGCCATAAATTACCGGTGCTTGCTTCCGTGCCGCATCTCTGGTCGCCGGCCGAGACCGCGACCGTACGTCGCGAAGTGCAATGGCTTTCGGTGCTCGCGGGCGTCACCGTTCTGGTTGTCAGCCTGGTAGGCGTGCTGCGGTTATTAAAGGGGTGGTGACATGAGCAAAATCGAAAAGGCGCTAAAGCGCGCCGCAACGGAGCGCCACTTGGCGCTTGTCCCTGCTTCCGCATCGAAGCAGTCGCCGGTGTCCGAGGAGCGCGCCCTCATGCCCGCTGCCGGAGCTTCCACCGCGCTCGAGCTGCAAGCGAGAGCCCGATCGAGTGCGGCGATAGCGCTTATGCGGGAATCCACCCCGAAAAAGACGAACGAGCTCGCCGAGCGCCGAATTATCTTTCCGGAGATGGGTGAGAACCCAACGGTCAAGGCCTTTCGCGAGGTGCGGACCAAGATTCTGCAAGCCACCCAAGGCCGCAACTGCGTGCTCATGGTCACGTCGGTCACCGGTGACAGCGGGACCACCTTCGTCGCGCTGAATTTGAGTTCCGCGTTCGCTTTCGACGAAGGCAAGACCGCGCTGCTTTTTGACTGTAACTTGCGCAATCCGCGATTGCATTTGCTTTTCAAGGAACACGCGGTATCGGGTCTCACGGACTACCTGGAAAATCCGACGATGGACGTGGGCGACATAATTCACCCCGTCGGCATCGAACGCCTCCGCGTGATTCCGGCCGGCGGCCGGCGGGAAATACCGGCGGAGTATTTCACCTCGGTTCGCATGAAGGGACTGCTCGACAGCGTGCGCGCGCGCTATCCGGAGCGGTTCATTATTCTCGATTCTCCGCCGATGACGGAATCGGCCGACACCCAGATTCTCGCCGACCTTTGCGATTACGTGATTCTTGTCGTCCCCTATGGGACCGTGACGCAGGCGCAAATCGACGACTGCGTGAAGGGGCTGGATCGAAAGAAGCTGCTCGGCATCGTTTTTAACAACGAGCCGCAGGTTCCGAAATTCGGCCGACGCCGTTAGATCGCGCCCATGAACAACGTCGCGCCACTACTGCCCCTGCGGCTGCTGCAGGCCACGCTCGCCTCCGTCGGTACGGCGGCGATTGTCTATTCCGGTTCGGCCGCGGAATTCAATTACGGCTTGGGCTATACCGCCGAATACACGACGAACATCAATGCGGCGCCGCGCGGCCGAGAACAGGACGAGTGGTATAACGCCGTGTTGGCGCGCATCGGTTATGCGGACAATACCGACACGCTCGTCGCCCGCCTTACCACGGAGGTGCAATACCGCGACTATGTGCATGACCGCGCGAACGATGAAACGCTCTACGCCGTGGACGGCTCCGCCATATGGACGCTGTGGCCCGGTCTGTTGACGTGGACCGTCGAGGACTCTGCGCGGCAGGTACGGCTCAATCCGACGGGACCGGATGCGCCCGCCAATCGCGCGGCCGCGAACGTCTTTCGTACCGGGCCCGACGCGTATTTTCACGTGAGCCGGCTGCACACCCTGTCGGTGGGCGCGCGCTACACGAACCTTTACGTGGGCGAGAGCGACGTCGATAACCAGGCGTATAGCGGCGTGGTGCGCTGGTTGTATCAGTCGACTCCGCAGACGACGTGGTCGATGAACGCCGAACGCCAGCGAGTAGAGTTCGACAACAGGGCGTTAAACGACAATTACGTACGCAACGACGCTTATCTCCAGGTCAACAATCACTTTGCCCAATCGCAGTTGGTGCTGTTGGGAGGCGCCACTTCCATTGACCGCGATCGGGGAACCGACGTGCGCGGCTCGCTCGCGCGCCTGTCCTGGAGTCACAATATAAGTTCGACTTCGGTATTCGGGCTCTCTGCCTCGGTGGGTTATCAGGACACGAGCTTCCAACTACTCGGCGAAGTGAGCGCGCCCACCGATCCGCTGACCCCGATCGCCGCGGGCTCGATCGGAACGGACGCCGTCTCCGCGGATTTCTACTATAACCGCGCCGCCGACATGTTCTACACATTGCGCGGGAGCCGAACGGAATACCGCTTTCGCATTCACGGAGCGGACTTGGATTTCCAGACAACCCCGCAGGATCGCAAAGAGGCGGGCGCGCGCTTCGAGTTCAATTATCTATATTCGGCGACGAGCACTATCGGCGTATTCGGCGATTATCTGAAGACGCGGTTTCAGAGCATACGGCGTGACGACGAGGATACGGAGTTCGGCGCGCGCTATGGATACCGCATATCGCGCAACACGACGTTGGGGTTGGAAGCGCGGCGCCATCAGCGCAGCAGCACCGACCCGACCGCGGAATACATCGATAATCGGTATCTGTTCACGATTCTCTACAGTACTGAACCACTTCGTCTACCTACTGCACAACCTTAACGCCATGTATCTCGAATTTTTCAAGCTTCGCGAATTTCCTTTCCGCCTCACCCCGGACACCGAGTTCATGTACATGAGCGAGGGTCATTCCCGCGCCAAGTCGTACATGGACTACACGGTCTGGAACCGCGATGGTTTCGTCGTGATTACCGGCGAAATCGGATCGGGCAAAACGACGCTCATTCAAAAGCTCCTTTCCGAGCTGGAAGAAAACGTCCTGGTAGCCAAGATATTCCAGACGCAGCTCGACGAAGTCGAGTTTCTGCAGGCGGTACTGGTGGAATTCGGACTGAATCCGTTTAACGCCAAGAAGGTCGAGCTGATCGACATGCTCAACACCTTCCTGATCGACCAGTTCCACAAGGAAAAGCAACTCGTTCTGATCGTCGATGACGCCCACAATTTAAACCCAAAAGTATTGGAAGAAATTCGGATGCTTTCCGGGCTCGAGACGCAGAAGGAGAAGGTGCTGCATGTGATCCTGGTCGGGCAGCCGCAACTGAACGAAATGCTGGAGTCGCCCGACCTCGAGCAATTGTTGCAGAGGGTAAGGCTGCGTTACCACATCAAGTCATTGTCCGAAGAAGACGCGAAGGCCTACGTGACGCACCGGCTGCGCGTCGCCGGTATGGGAGAACAGCATTTGTTCGCACCCGACACCTTTCCGGTCATCCATCGGTACACCGGCGGGCTTCCTCGGCTCATCAATACGCTGTGCGATACCGCCCTGATATGCGCCTATGCGGATAACGCCACCACCGTGACGGGGCCGGTGCTCAACGCTGCCATTGAAGAACTTCACTGGCTGCCGTACGCGAAACGGGTGAATCAGCAACGCGGGCGGTCGCAACCGCCGGGTAACGAGTATCAGGAGGTCGTCAAAGACAACACGCGGGCGCTATTCAACGTGGGGCAGCAAATGGGTCGGCTTGATGCACTCGTGCCCGCGCTGAATTCTCTGGCGGGACGGATGGCGAACATAGAAACGCTGTTGCGGCAGATTGCCGGGCGCTTGCCCGGCATCGCGTCGGGTCCCGTGAAAGAGCGCAAGAGCACACTGAAGCACGAGTAACGTTATGTGCGGTATCGCCGGGATACTCAACCTTTCACCGGGCCCCCTACCTGCGCGTGACGCATTGACGGCGATGATCGAATCGCTGCGCCACCGGGGGCCGGACGGGTTCGGGTTCCACTCCGATAACGATATCGGACTGGCGCACGCCCGCCTCAGCATCATCGACCTCGAAGGCGGCAGACAGCCTATCCACAACGAAGATCGCACCGTATGGGTGGTCTTCAACGGCGAAATTTTCAACTATGTCGAATTGCGCGCGGACCTTCAGCGTCGCGGCCATCATTTCTATACGCAGTCGGATACGGAAGTCATCGTGCATGCGTACGAAACCTACGGCGATGATTTCGTCCGCGAACTGAACGGCCAGTTCGCCATTGCGTTGTGGGATTCCCGGCGCCGCCGCCTGTTGCTGGCGCGCGATCGCGCGGGAATCCGTCCGCTGTTTTACACGCTCCACAGGCATCGCCTGCTTTTTGCTTCCGAAGTGAAGGCGATCTTTACCGATCCCGCGGTCGCGCGGCGTCTGGATATCGCGGCGCTCGCGCAAATCTTCACTTACTGGTCGGCTTTACCGCCGGCGACGCCGTTCGAAGGCATTTGTGCGCTTCCGCCCGGACATCTCGGAGTCGTGGAGAACGGCAAAATTCGAATTCACAAATATTGGGATTGGGAATTTTCCGATATTGCTCATGGAACGAGCGAAGCGCAGCTGGCCGAGGAGCTGCGGGCGTTGCTTATCGATGCCGTGAGGTTGCAGCTCCGCGCGGATGTTCCCGTCGGCGCGTATTTGAGCGGCGGGCTCGACTCGTCCGTTATCACGACGCTTATCAAGCATTACACGGAAACGCCCCTGCGTACTTTCTCCGTGACCTTCGAAGACGACGAGTTCGACGAGAGCGGTTATCAGAACGAGTTGGTCGCGCGGCTCGGTACCCATCATACCTCGATACGCTGTACCAAGGCGGATATCCGCGCCGCCTTCCCGCGCATGATGTGGCACGCGGAAACGCCCGTAGTTCGTACCGCCCCGACGCCGCTGATGATGCTTTCGGGCGCGGTACGGGCGGCGGATTACAAGGTCGTGCTAACGGGGGAGGGGGCGGATGAGGTCTTCGGGGGGTACGACCTGTTCAAGGAGGCGAAGATACGCCGTTTCTGGGCGCGGCAACCGGCTTCGATCCGGCGTCCCCTCATTCTTTCGCGCCTCTATCCTTACTTGAAGCATTCGCCCGCGGCCGCCCCGGCGTTTCGGGAGCAGTTCTTCAAGCAGGGGCTGGAGCACCGTGAGCGCCCGTTCTTCGCGCACATCCCGCGCTGGGCCACGACGCGGCGTCTCTGGCAATTCCTGCATCCGGACGTGCGGGCCGCGCTTAAAGGTTTCGACGCTTACGCGACGATCGAGCGATACTTGCCCGCCGGTATCAACGCGTGGCCGCCGCTCGGGCGCGATCAGTATGTCGAGGCGCACACGCTGCTTTCCGGCTACCTGCTGTCCTCGCAAGGCGATCGCGTGGGAATGGCCAACTCGATCGAAGGCCGGTTTCCCTTCCTGGATCACCGCGTCATCGAGTTCGCCAATCGACTACCGCCTCACTACAAGATACGCGGGCTGAACGAGAAGTATCTGCTGAAAAGCGCGATGCGCGGCCTGTTGCCGGAGGTCATTCGTAAGCGCACCAAACAGCCGTATCGTGCGCCCGATGCGGCGAGTTTTTTCGATGGCGGCCGTCCGGCTGACTATGTGGCGGAGCTCTTCTCCGAACGGCGCCTGCACGAGAGCGACCTCTTCGATCCGAAGGCGGTGCGAAATCTGTATGACAAGTGCAGGGCGGGACGCGCGATCGGCTTCGGCGATAATATGGCGTTCATCGCCGTGCTGTCGACATTGCTGGTCGAGGAGTTGTTCATTAAACGGGCCACGCTCGGCAGTTTTCACGTGGCGAGCGCCGCGTGACGGCGTCTTTGTCGCATCTAAGCCTGTAACATCGACTGCCTGCAGCCGGTTCCGCCGCGCCTCGCGCGGCGGTTAACATGCGCGAATAAAGCCAGGTATTTATCGGTGTAATAGCATCGAGATGGATTAAGTGATGGGTATTCCGATTTTGATGTACCACGAAGTCGACTCGCGCGATGCCGTCCTCGAACGGTATACCGTCTCGGCGAGGCGATTCCGCGAGCAGATGCTGTATCTGCGCGACCACGGTTATCGAACGATATCGCTGGAGGATTATCGCCGGCAGGCCGCGTCGTCGGAGCCCATCGAGAAACAGATCATCGTTACCTTCGACGACAACCACATCAGCCACTTCTCCATCTGTGCGCCGATTTTGAGCGAACTCAACCTTCGGGCGACGTTCTTCGTGGTGAGCTCGTTTCTCGACACGGCCGCCGATTTGCTCACGCGCGAACACTTGCGAGAGATGAAGCAGGGCGGCCTGTCCATCGAATCGCACTCCCATACGCATCGGTTTCTCGACGATCTCGACGCCGCCGAGCTTGACGAGGAGCTCGCGACGTCGCGGCGCGCGCTGGAAGACTGCATCGGGTCCGAGGTCCGCTACCTGTCGTGCCCCGGCGGACGCTACAACCGTCGGGTATTGGATACGGCGCCCGCCGTGGGTTACTACGGCGTGTGCACGTCCGTGCCGGGCATGAATCACACGGCGGGCGGCCGCTGGCCGAAAGCGCTCAACCGCTTTCTGATTTCGGCGACGACCTCGCTCGAGACATTCGCCAAGATCGCGAGCGGCGAACGTAACTTCGTGCGGCGGGAGGTGCTGCGCGATCGGGCGAAGACCGCCGCCAAGGGTCTCTTGGGCAATCAGCTGTATCACGCGCTCTGGCAGCGCTATCGCAAAGAGATGTAAAGCCGGCGGCGCCACGCTCATGAAGAAGATAAAAGTACTCTCGGTTATCGGGACGCGCCCGGAAGTCATCAAAATGGCTCCAGTGATCAAGGAGCTCGATAAGCGCAAGCATCGGTTCGAGCAGACGGTGGTCTTGACCGGGCAACATCGCGACATGTGCCGCCCGTATCTCGAATTGTTTTCCATTGCGCCCGATGCCGATCTGGCCATCATGCAGCAGAACCAAACGCTGAATTCCATCATCGGCGGCATCATGGCCGCGTTTCCGCCGGTCTTGGCGCAGATGAAGCCCGATGTGGTGCTGGTGCAGGGCGATACGTCGTCGGCCTTTGCCGCCGCGCTCGTGGCGTTCCATGCGCAGATTAAAGTCGGCCACGTCGAGGCGGGTCTGCGTACCGACGCGAAGTACAATCCCTTCCCCGAGGAAATGAACCGGGCGCTGATCGGGCGCATGGCCGATTTTCACTTCGCGCCGACCGCGCGGGCGCGCGCCAATCTGCTGCGGGAAGGAGTCGCGGCGGATCACGTACACGTAACGGGCAACACCAGCATCGACGCGTTGATGATGACGTTGCCCGACAGCCGCCGGCAAGGCATCGGCATTGCGCTCGACAGCGGGCGAGTGCTCGCGGTGACGACGCATCGGCGGGAGAGTTTCGGTGAGCCGTTGACCAATACCCTGGCGGCGCTGCGTCGCCTCCTCGATCGCTACTCCGATCTGCAAGTGGTGTTGCCGGTGCACTACAACCCGAACGTGCGGACGAAGGTTTACGAGATGTTGAACGGCATTCCACGGGTTCATCTCATCGAACCGCTCGAATACCGTTCCTTCATCGCGCTACTCGACCGCGCCGACGTCATACTGACCGACTCCGGCGGCGTGCAAGAGGAAGCGCCGTCGCTCGGCAAGCCGGTGCTGGTGCTGCGTGAGACCACCGAGCGTCCGGAGGGAATCGAGGCCGGCACCGCGCGCCTCGTCGGGACGAACGTAAACCAAATCGTTGCGGCGGTCAGCACGTTATTCGACGACGCGAACGCCTATCAGGCGATGGCGAACGCGGTGAATCCGTACGGCGACGGCGCCGCCGCCGGCCGCATCGCAGACGCCCTCTTGCGCGATCTCGGCTAGATGACGTTTACGAAGAGCCGAGCAACCGCAACGAAGAAACAGCGAAAGCCCGACCGACTCGATACCCATGGATCCGCTAAACCTGGTTAAATTTCTAGCCGCCGATCTTCGCGCTCCCAAGGGCAGACACGGCGGTGATGCCCCGCTCGAGCTGCATCTCGAGGCCGCGATGCGCTGGCTGTGTCGCGCCCAGGACGCCTATCCGCCCGGCGGGGTTTCGATCGATTATTCGTTGATCCGTGGCTGGCGGCCGGGATATCCGGAAACGACCGGCTACATCATTCCGACGTTCGTCAAATATGGAGCGCTCTTAAAGCGTGACGAATATGTCGAACGCGCTATTCGCATGGCCGACTGGGAGCTGTCGATTCAGGAATCGGACGGCAGCTTCAAGGGCGGCCCGTGGGGCAGCGGGCTCGGAAGTTTCGTCTTCGATACCGGGCAGATCCTCTTCGGCCTGGTCGAGGCGCACAAAGTGACCCGGCAGGAAAAATACCTCGCGGCCGCCGTGCGGGCGGCGGATTGGCTGGTGAAGGTCCAGGATCCGGCGGGCATGTGGAAGCGCCATACCTATCACGACATTGCGCACGTGTACTACACACGGGTCGCCTGGGGTCTGGCGGAGCTCGGCAACTACGTGAACCACGGCGTATACAAGGATGCCGCGTGTCGTAACGCCGACTGGGTGTTGACGCAGCAACTGCCGAACGGTTGGTTCAACCAGGCGGGCTTCACGAGCGCCGGCCACGAGGCGCCGTTTACGCACACCATCGCGTATACCATTGAGGGACTGCTCGAAACGGGGGACTGCCTCGGCAGAAGGGAATATGTCGATGCGGCAGAGCGTGCGGCGAAATCCCTCCTCGGCGTTTGTCGGAACGGGTTTTTCCGCGGCACGTACGACCGCGACTGGCAATCGCGCGCCACGTACTCCTGTTTAACCGGGAACGCGCAGATCGCGATTATCTTCCTCAGGCTTTTACGGCTGCGCGGTGAGCGGCGTTTCTTACCCGCGGCGCAGGCCATAAACAAATTCCTGTGCCGCTGCCAATACACGAGCGGTGCGCCGCAGACGGCGGGCGCCATCAGCGGCTCCTATCCGATTTGGGGCGGATATCAGAGATTCGCTTTTCCCAACTGGGCGGCGAAATTTTTCGCCGACGCGCTGATGTTGCAGAAGAGCGCCGAACAAACCGTTGCCGTCGATACCGCGTCGCACAAACGAGCATGAGAGTCGGAATCCTGTGGCATGTGGTATATCCGTGGGATATACGCATGGAGAAGATCATCAAGGTGCTCACCGACGACGGGCACGAGGTGCATCTCGTCTGCAAGGGCAAGGAAAAACTGCCCGAGTTCGAGGATTGCGGAGCGCTGAAAATTTATCGCATCGGCGGTCGTCCCGTTCTCGGATCGCGCGCGCTCGGTCGGCTGGTCGGCCTTCCCGTTCCCATCAATCCCTATTGGTATGTCAAGGCGCGACGCGCGTTCCGAAACGCCGGGATCGAGTGCCTGATCGTGCGCGACCTGCCCATCGCCCTGCTGGCGGGTGTGCTCGGCAAGCGGCTCGGCATACCGGTCTTTTTCGATATGGCGGAGAACTATCCGGCCGCCCTGGTTGCTTACAACAAGAACATCTACAAGCCGTTTCTTTTCGGGAATGGCTGGCTTCCCAAGCAGTACGAAAAATGGTCGCTGCGTTATATGAAGCACGTCTTCGTGGTCGCCGAAGAACAAATCGAGCGACTCGTGCGGGTGGGCGTCGATCGCAACAGGATGTCCGTGGTAATGAATACGCCGGATGTGGAGTATTACCTCGACCGCGCGCGTGAATCCGGACAACCGGCCAATGCCGGAGAGACGGTTTTGCTTTATATCGGCAAGGTCGACGCGCATCGAGGCATCGAGGTGGCGGTACGCGCGATGCCTTCGATAGTCGCCCGATGCCCGGACGCCAAGCTTGTCCTGGTCGGCGACGGGACGGAAAAGCGGCGCCTCGAAAGACTTGCGGCTGAGCTGGGCGTCGTGGATCGGGTGACGTTCGTCGGCTGGGTGTCGTTCGATAAAGTTCCGGGCTTGATCGCGGGCAGCACGGTTTGCTTGATCCCGCACGCCAGAAGCGAGCACACGGAAACAACCATCCCCAACAAGATTTTCGATTATATGACCTTCGCCAAGCCGGTCGTCGTATCGGATTGCGCACCGCTGCGGCGCATCGTCGGCGAAACGAACTGCGGGAAAGTGTTTCGTAGCGGCGACGTTCGCGATCTGGCCGATAAGATCGTGGATCTCCTCACCGACGCTAATCGTAAGGCCATGGGCGAGAACGGGCGCAAGGCGATTGCCGAGCGCTATCACTGGCGCCGCGATGCGCAGCTATTGCTTGCCCGTGTGAAAGACGCCCATGACGGCGCCGCCGTGCCCGTTAACGTTAACGCGGGAACGTAATAGGTGGCGCTGCAATCCGGGCCCGTTCCGATTCTTCGCGAAAGGTCGCCGCGGCTCGGCCTTCTCGTTCGGCAAGGCGCATGCGCGTTTTGCATTTACTGAGCAGCACGGGCTTCCATGGGGCGGAGAACATGGCCGCCGCGCTGATTCGCCAATTGGCGGCGTGCGGCGTCGAGAACCATGTCGGCATATTTCGCAGCCACGAAGGATCGAATACGGAATTACTTCAAGTAGTTCGCGAGGTCATCCAGGGCGGGGAGATCATCGATTGCCATGGAAAGTTCGACTGGCGCGCGTTCCGCGTCTTGCGCCGTTACGTTCGTGAACACAAAATAGACGTCGTTCACAGCCATAAATACAAAACCAACTTCTACGCGGTTGTCGCCTGTTTCGGACTGCCGTCCGCCTTGGTGAGCACTTGTCATAACTGGCTGGGAACTGGCGCCAAGATGCGCTTCTACGCGGCCCTCGACAAGCGGATATTGCGGATGTTCGACAGGGTGGTGGGAGTGTCCAACGAGGTGACGATCGAGTTGCGCCGGCACATGGTTGCCGAGAAGGTGGTAAAGATCGATAACGGCATCGAGGTACAAAGGTTCGGCGGCACGCCGAAATCGGAAGCGCTGCGCATGCTCGGCCTGGGCGCCCGGCCCGTGGTGGGCTTCGTCGGCCGCCTGTCGGCCGACAAGGCGGTTTCGCATTTGCTCCAGGCGGCGCGGGCGCTGGTGAGTCGCGGCTTGGCGATCGATTTGGTGGTAACGGGGGACGGCGAATGCGCACAAAGTTTGCACGCCGAGGCGCGCGATTTAGGCGTGGGCGAGTACGTTCACTTTCTGGGCCGACGCGATGATACGCCGGCGATTTACGCGGCCATGGACGTTTTCGTGCTGCCCTCCTTAAAGGAAGCGTTTCCCATTGTGCTGCTGGAAGCGATGGCCGCCGGTGTTCCGGTGGTGGCGACCGAAGTGGGGGATGCATCTTATATTTTGGAAGACGGCGCCTGCGGAGTGTTGGTGGAGGCCGGAGACATCGCCGCCTTGAGCCACGCGATAGAAAAACTTCTAACCGATTCGGATAAGGCGCGACGATTGGGGAGTGCGGGACGGTGGCGGGTTCGCCAACGCTTCTCGTCGATTGCAATGGCGGAACGCTATCGCGAGCTTTACAAGGATGCGCTCGGGATAAGATGCGGTGTGTCGTGATTCGACCGCGACCGTAGAAACGGATTCGATTTTATGAAGAACTACTTTCTCCTGCACGCGCGCTACGGGCGCGCTGCCGTGGTTTTTGCGTTCTTCGCGCTTGTTTGTCCGCTGGCGCATGGCGCGCCCGCCATTCTCTATACCGACATCGTCACCGGTCCGAACACCGGCGGCGAAGACGGCAACGGCGCTTATCTCACCCTGTTCGGCACCGGGTTTGGCGCGACGCAGGGCGAATCCAAGGTAACGATCAACGGCATTCCGGTCGCCGCCTATAAGCAGTGGACCGATACGAAGATCACCGTGCAGCCCGGTCCCCAGGTGACGTCCGGGCTGATTAAAGTAAGCGTAGGGTCCGAGAGCTACTCCGATCCCAATGTCACATTTACCGTCGTCCCCGGGGACATCTATTTCGTCGCATTGAACGGCTCGGATTTCTCCGGCCGCGCGGGACGCATCGACCGGCCATTTCGCTCGATCCAAAAAACCCTCGATCGCCGGAGCTTCGGTCCCGGCGATCACCTGGTCATTCGCGGCGGCGAATGGACGGATTCGTTCGAAATGTACAAATCTTTTTTCTCCATACACCATAAGTCCGGGACCGCCGCCGCTCCGCTCGTGGTCATGGGATATCCGACCGAAACGGTCACGTTCCGGCGCACGGACAACAACAACGTGGTGCGAAGCATTCACACGTACGCGAGCGAAGGCCACTTCGTGATCGCGAATTTGCACGTGGACCTGGCGGGTGGAGGCGGCGGTTGCATCGGCGCCGGCGTGGGTACGCGCGACGTCCGCATCGTGAATAACGAAGGGTACGGAATGTTCGAAGACTCGGGCGGCAGCGCTTGCATCACGGGCAGCGGCAAGCAGTATCGAATATTCGGCAACCACGTGCATCACAACGGCGGCAGCAAGCTTTATCACGGGCTGTATTTCGACGGACGCGATACCTCCGGCCCCGACGATATCGAGATTGCCTACAATCACATTCATCATCAAACCGGCGGCCGGGGCATACAGATTTACGGCGACACCGGTACGCCGATCAAGAACGTTCGCGTGCACCACAACCTG
This sequence comes from Acidiferrobacteraceae bacterium, assembly GCA_021323795.1. GTDB lineage: Bacteria > Pseudomonadota > Gammaproteobacteria > Acidiferrobacterales > Sulfurifustaceae > JACQFZ01. The sequence continues at coordinate 13,786 of JAJPKH010000216.1, forward strand.
ATCCACGATATCGCGCTCGACGGCATTCTCTTCGCGCGCGATACGGCCGAAGGGTTCCAGGCGTACAACAACGTGGTTTACCGTACCGCGGTCGCCGAGCTGCGCGGTCCGAGCAGCGATTGGGGAGCGGGCGGTGGATGCATACGGTTCGCCAGCCCGGCCCTCGCGGCGGAGGTTTACAACAATACGTTTGTCGATTGCACGGTGGATAACGATCCGGATTCCGGCGCCATCCGATTTCAGCAGGCGAGCAAAATCGCGTTGCGAAACAACATCGTCGTATCCGGAAAATATTTCATCGGCTCTGTCCCTTCCGCGCTGACCACCTCGCACAATCTTTGGCACGGCGGTGGGGTGCGTCCGGTATGGGACACGCATTCCGTGGCGGCGGACCCGAAGTTCGTCGATGGACCGGCGTCGAACTACCATCTTCAAGGATCGAGTCCGGCGATCGACCGGGGTTCCGCGGCCGTCGACACGCTGGTCGCGAACGACTACGAAGGCAACCGACGACCCCAGGGCCGGGGATATGATATCGGCGCCTTCGAATGGGTGCCGACCCGGCGGGCGGTGGCCGCGCCGGCGGCGAGCGCGCCCGTAAGCGAGAACCGAGGCATTATGCAGGCGGCCGGTATAGACGGGCGGGGCGGAAAGTAATGCGGATGACGAGATGATGGACTGGAAACAGTTACTTTACGTTCCCTTGAGCCACGATTTCGTGCTGGGTTCGTTGCGCGAGCAAGCCGCGTCCACCGGCGTCACGGTCCTCGCCTACCACGAGCTTGCGCAAGACGATGCGGACGTCGAGGCGTGGACGGTGGTCCGCAAGAGCGATTTCCTGCGCCAAATGGATTATCTCTCCCGTCACTACGATATCGTCACGCTCGACCGGGCCATTGCCCGCCTCGAAGCGCCGACCGGCGCCAGCCGGCCGCTCGCGGTCATCACGTTCGACGACGGGGACAGAGGCAACGCGGATGTGCTTTTGCCGATCGTCGAAGAGCTTCGGATCCCCGTTACCGTCTACATCGCGACGCGGCAAGTCGTCGATCGCAATCCTTATTGGTTCGATCAGGTGATCAACGCGCTGCAAGTCGATACGGTGGTGGATGTTGATTTGGGGAAATACGGCCTGGGCAGGTACCAGATCAATCGTGCGCGCGGATCGAAGAACTGGCTGGAGATCGAGCGCTTGTTGGAAGCGCTCAAAGCGCTCGACCCGGCCGCGCGTGCCCAGGCGGTCGAGGCGATGCTCGCGGCCGTTCCGCCGATGGAGCAGCGGCGAAAGAACGGTCAAATCGAGCCGATGCGGGTGGCCGACGTGAAGGCGCTTGCAACGTGTTCGTGGATGACCATCGGCTCTCATTCGCATTGTCATAATCTCCTCACGCAGCTCAGCGCGAGCGCAGCGGAGGAAAGCGTCAAGAATTCCAAAAGCCTGCTGGAACAGTGGACCGGGAGAACGATCGAGCATTTCGCGTACCCGAACGGAACTTATGACAACATGACGGTAGGCGTGGTGCGAAAGACCGGTTTCCGCTCCGCCGTCACCTTTGAATCCCGCCTGTGGCGCCGCGTCGATTCGCTGTATTGCATCCCCCGCGTGGGTATCGGCCGGTACGACTCCTTCGAGAAGTTCAAACTGAATCTAGTAGGAGGACTGCGCGGAATCTGGAGGAGCGCGGCGTGAATGCTCCTCTTGGAAAACGGCAGCATAGTCGGCTCCAATGACACATAGCGCCAGCGAAATGGACGGCTACCACACGAGCGTCGCGACGCTTGAGGAGTTTCGCTCGAGTCGCGAGGCGTGGAATAAGCTCGTGCTGTCGATGGCGCTGCCGTCCGTATTCTTGACGTGGGAATGGCTTTACACCTGGTGGGAGCACTTCGGGAACGCGCGCCGCGAGTTGTTCATACTCTTGGTCCGCCGCGACGGCCAGCTGAAGGGCATCTTGCCGCTGTTTCAGGAGGGTGGTTACAAGCTCGTCGGCGGCGCATATCTCTGGTTTTGCGCTGCCAATGATCTTTATCCCGATCATCTGGACATTATTGCGGCGCCCCAAGACGCGAACGCCTGTCTCGCGTCGATTTACAGGTACCTGCTGAATCAAGACGCTGGCTGGGCCGTTGTGGAATTTCCGATGATCACGCGAGAGAGCGCGATTTATCGCTGGCTGCACGAGAAAACGGCCTCGCCGGAGAAGTCGCCGGATGTCGACCTCTCTCGTTCATCGGTGGCGCACTACATTCCGCTGGAAGGGAGCTTCGAGTCCTACTTCTCATCGCTCGACAAGAAGCAGCGATACAACGTCCGGACGCGACGGAACCGGTTGTACAAGGAGCAGGCGGTAACATATGCGGTGCGATCCCCGGATACTGATTGTCTGGCCGTGCTGTTTGATCTGCACCGTCGGCGTGCGGAACGCAAGGGTATCGTCAGCAGTTTCGGGCATGAGGAGGTATTCGGTTTCCACCGCGCGTTCATAGAGCGCGCCGCCCCGGCCGGCTGGGTGCAGTTTCGGTTTCTCGAAGGGCCGCAAGGCGCCATAGCGGCGGCGTACAATCTCGTCTTCGCCGGCCGCGTATATTCGTACCAGAAGGGAATAGATCCGGCCTGGGAGCGTCATGGACCCGGAACCGTGTTGTTGTACGAGCTCGTGCAGGAGGCGTTTGCGCAGGGCTTGAAGGAATACAATTTTCTGCAGGGCGCGGAGGGCTACAAGAACGAATGGGCGCGGCACTGGCGCGACCTCGGCACGTTCAGGCTGTACAACCCCGGTCCGGCAGGCCGGTTTGCCGCCTGCATGTACAGCTCCAAACGTCTTCTAAAAAAACTTACGCACCGGGGAGAGGAGATTCGCTAACTCGCGGGTCCAGGCGTCCCTACGGCCTTGCCGCCGACATGAATCCTTCAGTCCGCGACGACGGACACCTGCGCAGAAACCGGCGATTCGACACCGCCCGACCCTCTGCTCGCTACGGCGACGTACATCGTGTCGCCAACGAAGATGCCGAAGTCGCCGGGCCGAAGGCTGACGGCGGTTGAGCCAATGACGTCAACGTGCGAAGGCGTACGACCGGATCCCATAGGGGCATAATCAAAGTAGATCCGGTAGCCCGTCACCGCGGGATCGTTAACCGCGTCCCACGATATGATGTAGGTGCTGGTGGCGGGTGTGCCACCGGTGCGAGCAGAGCTACTGGAGCTCGAGGCCGATGACGAGGTGCCCCCGCCGCCGGAGGTGCCTGAAGAAGCGCCTCCGCCCCCGCCGCATGCGGTGAGCGCGATGACGAACGCGCCAAGCGTCAGTCGCTTGCCCCACGGCAATGAGCTACGTAGTCCGTGCATTTTAATCTCCCCAGTTCGTTTTAGTTCTTGATGACCCGCACGTTCCGCGGTGCCGGCAACGTGGTGCCCGAAGACTCGAACGCCCCGATGTCGTAGGCGCTGCCTTGAGGACGAACGTTGCCGTCAAAATCGTCTGTAACCGCTCCATTCAATGCAAAGCCGCGGTCGATGGCCGGGCTCAACGGGCTCGTCTGAAGGCGATAGTTTTTGACGCTCACGTCGATGAACAACGGGTCCCCGGTAACGGGGGCGGTGTCCCATGACGGCGCCGTGCCCGCGCCGAACCATAGGTTGTTCGAAATGGTGCGGTTGGCTGGTGGAGTCCCGACGTAGTATTTGCCGCCGGACGCGATATTGTTGCGGATGACGACGCGTGCCGCGCTGTCAAACCGGAAAGCCGCCGAATCGACGTCGCCGTCGACGGCGCAATCCGCAAACGTATTGTTGTAAACCTCGGCGTCGGTCGCGGGGTTATCGAAACGGATGCATCCGCCGCTTGTACCGATGTCGGCGCTTGGGCCGCGCAGCGCGGCGACCGCCGTGCGATAAACCACGTTGTTGTACGCTTTAAGTCCTGTCGTAGTGTCGCGCGCGAAGAGAATGCCATCGAGCGCGATGTCGTGAATCAGGTTGTGATGAATACGCACGTTTTTGATCGGCGTACCGGTGTCGCCGTAAATTTGAATGCCGCGGCCGCCGGTTTGATGATGAATGTGGTTATAGGCGATTTCGATATCGTCCGGACCGCCGTTGGTGGTATCGCGACTGTCGAAATAAAGGCCGTGATAAAGCTTGCTGCCGCCGTTGTCGTGTACGTGATTGCCGAAAATCCGGTACTGTTTGCCGCTGCCGTCGATGGCCGCCGCGCCGCCGGAGTCTTCGTAGAAGTTGAATACTTCGTTGTTCACCACGCGCACGTCGACGGTGCCCGGCGTTAGGCCGATGCTGACGCCCCACTGCCGGGCGTCGAGGTGAAAGTTCGCTATCACAAAATGACCCGCGGTATTCCAGGAATGGATACCCCGGTCCTGCGTCGTGCGGACGAGAGTAACGGTTTCCGTGGGGTACCCCATGATGACCATGGGCGCCGCTGCCGTTCCGCTCTTATCGACCACGGAGAAAAAGGAGCCGTAACGGGTGTATTCGTCGCTCCAGTTTCCGCCGCGCACGACAATGTGGTCGCCCGGGCCGAAATCGGAGCGGTTGAAGGTGTTCTGGATGTTGCGGCACGGGCGCGCTATGTCGCCGGCGACGCAAGTCGAGTCATTACCCGTCAGTGAAACGAAAAAAATCTTCCCCGGCACGACGGTGAACGTTTGATCGGTGTTCGAGTCGCCGCCACCGCTCGTGACTTTGATGGCGCCTGAAGTAACCGCCGAGCCCGGCTGCACGGTGATCTTGGTATCCGTCCATTGCTTGACTGACGCCGCCGCGATGCCATTGATCGTCACCGTTCCCGACGCTCCGAATCCGTTTCCAAAGATGGTCAGGTACGCGCCGTTGTTGCCTTCACCGCCCGTGTTCGGGCCGGTGACGATATCGGTATATAGGATACGGGGTGCGGCGAAGCCGGCGAGGGGAAATAACAGCAGTGTCAACGTGAGGGTGCGGATAAATTGCATCGGCATTTTTTTTGTCTCTCTATTCCATAGCTGTTTGTGATTGGAACGCCCGGCGAGCACGAGCAGGCATACGACGGGAATGCCATATCCTTGTTTCTATAGCTATGGAAGGTCGTTGTCATTGTTATACCGACCGCCGGTACGTTCATTCTGATCAGGGGCGCGGCGCCATTGTACTGGATCGAAGCGGAATAGTTGCTAGGTCCGCACCGATGATCGTGTCGAACCCACCGATGTGTGGTGGACGCGGGCGTCGGGGAAAGACGAAAGGCCGCTGATAAGGCGGGTTACTCCATTCCAAAGATCCGGGGAATGCTAAGACGGCTTGGTGGCCGTCTGGGTCGGTTGCTCAGGAACGGTTTCCGACACAGTCTCGCGCGCGGTTCGCGCGAGCGTGACTGAGCGGTCTACCATTCCCCACACTATCCAGTAATTGGTCGCCATGACGAAATAGGAAAACCGGTCCCCGAAGACGTTCGTCATCATGACAGCCACGGTGCAACCCACGAAGCCGAATCCGAGCGCGCGATGAAACTCCGTATGACCCTCGCGGTAAAGGCGCCAGCCGGAAACAAGCGCACGCACTAACACCAGCGCCAGGACAATTAACCCGATCAGTCCTTGTTCGGCCGCGGTCTTCATGTAGAAGTTGTGGGTATCCGTTAGGGAGCCGGGTTCGACGGTGAAGCCAAAGCTGTTGAACCCGATGCCGAACAAGAAATTGTCCTGAAACAACCGCAGTGCGTGTTCCCACAGGACGACCCGCTGCGCCGCCGAACTCTCGATCTGGCCGCTGGCGTCCTCTGTCATTGCGATGCGCTCCACGACGGTTTCGGGCAGAACCACATGCCAGGTGAAGACGAGCAACGCGACGACAAGCAGTAACGAGCGCTTTTTCAAAAATCCGTACAGCACAATAACCGCAAGCGCCCCCACGTAGGCGCCGCGCGAATATGAAAAGAAAAGCGGATGCAGCGAAAAGCCGACGCCGGCCAGATACAGCCACCTTCGGTACTTATGTTTGTCGATGAACGCCATTCCGAGCAGTAGTCCGCCGTAGTGCGCCACGAACGCGCCGATATGATTCGCGCCGAGGCCGAGTATCCAAAAGGGACCTTCGACGCGTCGATCGTAGGAGAATGCGGCGCCTTCGGAGAAATTGCGGAACTCGCGCACGCTGATCAGGAGAAAAACCGCGGCAATAGTGACGAGCATGATCTTTTGCTGTTCCTCGTTCTTCAGCGCGTTGTACGCGAGGAAGTACAGAAAAATCATCTCCACATAGTTCTTCCAATCCGCCAGCAAGGGGTTGGCGGTGGTGAAAGGGAGCGGCAGACCGAACCGCAGGGTCGAGTTCCAGACGGCGAGAAAGCTGATGAGCATGAAGACGCCGATCGGAAACGCGCTCGGCGCGCGGTCGAAGCCGCCTTTATTAATAAGAATCCCGAGGAAGGTCCCCGCGATGAGAATGTCCATCGTGTCCTTCCCCATGGGGAAAGGGTGGAGCTGGTACCAGATCACGGGCAGCGGCGCGAGGATGGCGAGCAAATAAAGCGTCCATTCCGCGCGTTTCAGGGTGCCCGCGAGAAAGGTCAGCCAGACACCCGCGTATAGCGTCGGTGCGAGCAGACCGTGTAACAGCCCTTTAATGAAACTAATCATGGTGCGTGCGTCGTACTTATGGCGGCGAACTCACCGCGTCCTGAAGCTATTGATTAACAGTGTATTACGGATGGCCATATTATAAGTGTCCAAATGTTAAGCCAAAGTTTATACTGCCCCGTGTTGTCTGAGTGGACCCCGTCGTCAGCGGCCTTCGCACGGCGGTCATGAGCGCCACGTGACGACCCTCGTAGAATAGTCGGCCATGTGAGCGACTGTTTCTCGGAAATAATTTTTAGGGGAGTGCGCAATTGTTCCGTCTCATATGGAATATATTCCAACGGATTCGTGCGGCCTACGAAATCCGCAAGTACACGCCCAATACGATCGCTGAATATTTTCGGCAGCAGGGCGCGCAGGTCGGCGAGCGTTGCTACATCGTGCCGCGGTCGCTCGGCATGGAACCGTACCTGGTCAAGATAGGTAATCATGTCGCCATCGCGCGCGGCGTGCTTTTCAATACGCACGACGGCGGGCCCTGGCTCTTCCGGGATGAAGTGCCGGATATGCAGGTGTTCGGTCCGATCGTAATAGAAGACAACTGCGTCATCGGAGCCAATGCCATTCTGTTTGCCAATGTCCGTATTGGTCCTAATTCCATCGTCGGGGCCGGATCGATCGTGATCAATGACGTTCCGCCCAACACGATAGTGATGGGGGTGCCGGCGCGCCCGTTCGGTTCCGTGGAGAAATACAAGGAAAAGTGTCTGGAGCGATGGAACACCCAAAGACCCCCGGACATGGTGCTGGAGCCGGGCGAGACATGGTGGAACAGCAGACATTTCGAGCAAAACCGTCGCAAACTTCGGCGGCACTTAACACAGCTTTTCAAAGACCAATTGGGCTAGGCGGTTGTCCATGAACTCGCGTATCGCACAGTTGCGTCATGCCGCCGCGTTCGTGGCAAATCACGGTATAGGCGGCTTTAGCCGAGAGCTGTGCCATCGGTGCGTGAATTTGTACTACGAGCGTCGGCTGGGCGTCGCGACGGCGGGCCGGGTAAAGCTGACCGACATCGGCGTTTCCAGGTCCGACGCGCGCGACTCGATGCCCATTGGATACGGTGCGTTTTTTTCAATCTTCAAACGGATTCCTTTGCCAAAGCCGGACGTCGTATTTCTGGATTTTGGCGTCGGCAAGGGTCGCGCGGTTTGTGCTGCCGCGACGTTTCCCCTTAAGCAGATTGTCGGCGTCGAACTTTCAGAGGCGCTGGCGGAAGTCGCGCTATTCAACATAGAGCGGATGCGGCACCGTAAAACGATGCGTATCGATATCAGGCGCGGCGATGCCACCGAGTTGCGTCTGTCCCGGGACGTGAACCTCGTTTATTTTTTTAATCCGTTTGCAGGCGATACGCTGGTGAAAGTCGTCGAGAATATTCACCGCTCCCACCAAGAATTCCCCCGGAAAATATATGTCATATTTTTCAACAACGATCACTTCGACAAGGTCGTGCGTGGTGAACAGTGGATCAAGAAGATATATCAGAAGACTTTCTATCCGCGTATCGCGTGCGGCGTATACGAAACGGTTTCGGCCGCGCTGAGCTGACGAAGAGGAAGTCCGCATGAGAACTCTTATCTGGTTGTTGAGCATAGCTGTTGTTGCATTTACTGCTTTCAGGGTAACCGCAAAAGTCGATGAACCGGCGGCGAGCCGAACCGGCGGGCACGGCATGCACGTGGTTTTGATCGGTGCTTCGATCGGTAAAGCCTGGAACCTGCCGGAGCTGCCGAAGCGCGTGCACGACGATCGCCACAGTTTCGAGGCGTTGCAAGTGTGGGATTACGACAAATCGGAAGCGGTCGAGGAGACGCTCATTCGGCCGTCGCGCAAGTTCAGGTTCACGCCCGGTTATGTGAGGGGCTTTTTCGAGCCGTCGCCCCGCCCCGCCGACCTGGTCATTCTCAAAGAATGCTCTTCCTACTTCGGCGGGGAAGTACAAATGAAGCGCAAACAAGAGTTGTTCCAGCATTGGGTCGAAGAAGTGCGGGAGAAAAATATCCCCGTGATGGTGGCGACCATCGTGCCGATTACCCGTGCGCGCGCAGAACAGGATGGCGTGGCGAAGCACCGGGCCATTTTACAGTTCAACGATTGGGTTCGTGCTTATGCGAAGGAGAAGAAGCTGCCGCTGCTCGACTTGGAGAGGGCGCTGCGCACCGATGACAAGGAACGTTACTTGCGCGATGAGTTTACGAGCGGCGACGGTTCTCATCTGAACCGCGCGGCTTACGATGTTCTCGATCGAGTGATGATCGATTCGCTCTGCGAAGTCGATACAGCGTCTTGCCGTGAACGCCAGGCGTTATCCAAGTAAGACGTTTGTCTCGTATGCCGGGGATGACGCGGCGACATGCGCTCGCGTCTCGGGAGGGGTGCCGCTTAGGCGGCGGTAACTTATGCTGGACGGGTTCAGTGTTCGTATTGCGGCGGCGGAAGAGTTCCGTGCCGCGCGAACGGAATGGAATCGCCTCGCCGCCTCCATGTCCTTCGCAACGCCTTTTAGCGCCTGGGAGTGGGTGTATACGTGGTGGGAATGTTTCGGCGCCGACCGTCAATCCTTGCCCCTGTTTATTTACCGTGGACAAGAGTTGTGCGCCATTTTGCCGCTATGGCGCCGGCCGGCCGATGTATTGGGGCGGAAATTCGGCGTGCGCATGCTCGAGCTGGCCGGAGCCCACGGCGTCTATCCCGATCATCTCGACCTGATCGCCGCGCCCGAGGATGCGTCCCTCTGCATGCGGGCCGCGCTCGATTTTCTGACTCGTCCCGGCGTTCCCTGGGATGTATTACGGCTGCCGACCGTCGCGGAAGATAGCGCCGCGCTCTCGGGGTTGCGCCACGCTCCGGATCGCCTGACCGTCGCTCGGCATCCGGTAACCGTCGCTCCTTATGTTGCCGGCCCGAAGAGCTTTGAGCAGTTCCTCGGCGAGTTGTCGCGCAACGAGCGTTACAAGCTCCGTAGCCGGAGCAAGAAATTGCTGGAAGGCGAGGGCGTCGCGTACGTCGCCTTCAGCCGAGACGAAAGAGAGTCGGCGCTCCATCTCTTGCTTAGCTTGCACGAGCGCCGTGCGGCGGAAAAGGGCATAAACAGCAGCTTTGCACAGCCGCAGGTGCAGGCGTTTCACCGCGCCTTACTCGAGCGCATGGATTGGGATCATGTTTTGCTGCGCGGGCTGCGCCACAAGGACGAAGTCATCGCCGTGTTTTACGGGTTTCGCGTTAATCAACGGGTGTTCTATTTTCAGCTCGGGCACCATCCCGGCTGGTCGAAATGGTCTCCCGGATTGGTGTTGATCACCGAAACGATTCGTGAGTCCTTCGGCGGGGGTTGCAAGGAATACAATTTCCTGCAAGGCGACGAGCCGTTTAAACGCATCTGGGCGGGGCAGGCGCGCACCCTGTACGATTGCTATGTTTACAACGACACCCTGCGCGCGAGGATCGCGCGGGGGCTTTCGGACTTAAAGGGCCGGTTGAAGGATGTTTTGCGCTCGCCGAAGACACCGCGCATGGACCCGCCGAACGTCGCGTCGTGCGAAGCCGATCGCCCGGAGGCAGGCAAACAATGACACCAGTTATTTTTTGGGCCGCCGTCGCCCTTATCGTCTACACCTACGTCGGCTATTCGCTCGTCATCCTCGTTCTTTCACGGTTCGTGCGTCATCCGATCCGGCGTGCGCCGATCGAACCGCGCGTGACTTTCCTGATTACCGCCTACAACGAGGAAAAGAACATCCGCGCGAAGCTCGAACAGACGCTTTCGCTCGACTATCCGCATGAAAAGCTCGAGATCATGGTGGCGTCCGACGGCTCGACCGATCGGACCGACGCTATCGTGCGCGAGTTTTCCGACCGCGGCGTGCGGCTGGTGCGTGTCGAGGGGCGCGTCGGCAAGACCGAAACGCAGAATCAGGCGGTCAAGCAGGCGAGCGGGGAAATCGTTATCTTCTCGGACGCCACCACCCGGTACGAGCACTCCGCAATTCGACATCTCGTGCGTAACTATGCCGATCCGTCGGTCGGCGCCGTGAGCGGGCGCTACGAATATTTCAATCCGACCGGCGCCTCGATCGGCGTCGGCAGCATCTTGTTCTGGAAGTACGAGAACCTCATCAAGCGGCTGCAGACGGACATCAAGACGATCACCGGCTGCTGCGGTTGCATATACTCGGTGCGCCGCTCGGCCTACGTGCCGCTGCCCGCGGACATCATCAGCGACCTGGTCGAGCCGCTCAAAGTGGTCGAGCAAGGATATCGTATCGTCTTCGAAGCCGACGCCATCGCCTTCGAGGAAACGACCGAGCAGACGCAGGAAGAGTTTCGCATGCGGGTGCGCGTGGTAACGCGCGGCATGCGCGGCTTGTTGTACATGAAGAAGTTGTTCAATCCGTTCCGGTACGCGTTCGTGTCGTTCCAGCTGTTCTCTCACAAGGTGTTGCGCTGGCTCATCCCGGTGTTTCTGGCCGTCGCATTGCTCGCCAACCTGTTCCTCGCCGGCCACGGCCATCGGTTCTATGACGCGACGCTCGCGCTCCAGCTCGCGTTTTACCTGCTGGCGCTGGCGGGATTTCTGGCGGAGAAGCGCAACATTCTCGCCAAGCCGCTCACCGTGCCGCTCTATTTCATGACGGTCAATCTCGCGGCGGTCGTGGCGATGTATCGGATCTGGAAAGGCTATAAGGCCGTGACGTGGGAAACGGTACGCAAGTGACGCGCTTTCGATTTTTGTTCATCACGCAGGAAGATCCGTTTTACGTACGGCTCTTCTTCGAGGAGTTTTTGGCGCGCTATCCGCGCCGCGACGAGATCGCGGGCGTCGTGGTGGCGCCGACCATGGGCAAAAAGTCGTTGGCTCGCCTGATCCGGCAGATGTACGATTTTTACGGCCCGCGGGATTTTTTCGTCATGGGTGTGCGTTACGTGTTTTACAAAGTCGCCGCTAAATTTCGGCGCCTCTTGCCGCTGAAGCGCTTCTATTCGATCGAGCAAGTGTGCGCGCATTACGGCGTGCCGGTGCTGACGGCGCCGAACGTCAACCAGGAGGAATTTCTGCATCGGCTGCGCGCCATGAATCTCGACCTCATCGTCTCGGTCGCGGCTCCGCAGGTCTTCAAGCCGGCGCTTATCGACCTGCCGCGGCTCGGTTGCATCAACATCCACAATTCGCCGCTGCCGAAGTACCGGGGCATGTTGCCCAACTTTTGGCAGATGTATCACGGCGAAAAGACGGTCGGAACGACGATACATCGGATCAACGCCTCGCTTGACGACGGCAAGATCATCGTTCAAAGCGAGACGCCGATCGCGCCCGGCGAGAGCCTCGATTCACTGATCCAGCGCACCAAGCGCGGGGGCGCGCATTTGATGCAGCAGGCGATCGAGTCGCTGCGCGCGGGCACGGCGGTCGAAGTGGAGAATTCCCGCGAGCAAGCGACCTACTTCACCTTTCCCACGCGCGCCGACGTGCGGGAATTTCGTCGAAGGGGCTATCGGTTGGTATGAGCGGAATCGCGAACGGTCTGTCGTTCGACATCGAGGACTGGTTCCAGGTCGAGAACCTGCGCTCGGCGATTCCGCGCGCCGATTGGGAGCGGCTGCCGCTGCGGGTCGAGGCCAGTACGCACAGGATCCTCGAGCTGTTGCAGGCGGCGAACGCGAAAGCGACATTCTTTTTTCTCGGTTGGGTGGCCGAGCGCTGCCCGGCGCTGGTGCGCGAAGTGGCGGGACAAGGTCACGAGATCGCCTGTCATGGTTATGGTCACGAGTTGGTTTATCGCATGACGCCCGCGTCGTTTCGCGAGGATATCCGGCGGGCGAAGACGGTACTCGAGGAGACGGTCGGCGCGTCGGTGATCGGTTATCGGGCGCCGAGCTTTTCCATCACGCCCGAGTCCACGTGGGCGCTCGACGTCCTGCGGGAAGAGGGATTTTTGTACGATTCGAGCGTTTTTCCGGTGTCGGTGCATGACCGCTACGGTTTCGCCGGCAGTGACACGTTGCCCTACCGTTGGCCGAACGGTCTGCTCGAGATTCCGCTCGCGGTGTATAAGCTGCGCCGCCTCGCGCTGCCGCTCGCGGGCGGGGGCTATTTTCGCCTCTTTCCCTACGCTTACTTTCGGCTGTTCCTGCGCCGTATCAACGCCGAGGGCCACCGCTTCACGTTCTATCTGCATCCGTGGGAGTTCGATCCGCAGCAGCCGCGGGTAAAAGTGCCGCTGTGGTATCGCTTTCGCCACTACGTAAACCTCTCCGGCACGGCGGGCGGCTTGGCGCGCCTCCTATCGGACTTCGCCTTCGAACGCATGGCCGTCGCTTACGGAGTGCAGCGATGACGACCCTGTGTCGCGGAAGTGACGGCTCGTGAAGCGCGTCGTTTTCGTCGTCGATCATTTCTACAGCGATCAGGCGGGCACCGAAAATCAACTCAGCAAGCTGATTCGCGGTCTCGCGTCGCGGTTCGATCTGGAGCTGATCACGTTTCGCGACAGCGAATGGGCGCGGACGACGGCGAAACTGCCGTGTCGTATTACGGTGTTTCAGATCGACAAGTTCACGCGGCTTTACACCTATCGCAATCTGTTTCGCTTCTTGCGCCACTTGCGGGCGCGTCGGCCGCACGTGGTGCACACGTTTTTCCCGGTGGCGAATATTCTCGGCGTCTTGTGCGCCCGCCTCGCCGGCGTTCCCGCGATCGTCGCGAGCCGGCGTGACTACGGCGAGTGGATGAGCGCGCGCTATTTATATGCGACGCGCATCGCCAATCGCTTCGCCACCGGGATTGTCGCCAATTCCCACGAGGTGAAGCGTCTCACCGAGCGGGTGGAAGGGTTTTCCGGCGACCGCATCGAGGTCATTTATAACGGCATTGCCCTGGAACGGTTTGGGCGCAAAACGGACCCGTGTTCTATTAAGAGCACCCTCGGCATCCCGGAAACCCATAAGGTCGTAGGGCTCGTCGCGAACTATCGGCCGATGAAGCGGCACGATACCTTTGTACGGGCCGCCGCACAGATCTTGCGTCGCCGTGACGATATTTCCTTTCTACTGCTCGGCAAGAACGCGTTTCGCGGCAACCCCAAGAAGAGGGTCGAGGATCTCGTGACCGCGCTCGGCGTCGGGCATCGCGTGCACTTCAGCCACGCCGCCGGCAACGTGCAAGACTACCTCGCCCTGATCGACGTCGGCGTCAATTGTTCCGAGGGGGAAGGGCTGTCGAATGCGATCATGGAGTACATGGCGGCGGGCGTTCCGTGCGTCGTGTCCGACAGCGGCGGCAATCCCGACCTCATCACCGACGGCGTACACGGGTACACCTTCCCGGTCGGCGATTCCGATGCGCTCGCGCAAAAGATCCTGCGGATGCTCGACGACGAGCCCGCGCGGCGGCGCTTCACCGAGCGCGCCTATGCGCGGGTGCGCGATGAAATGAGCGTCGAGGCGATGCTCGATCACTTTACGCGCTATTACACCGGCCTTACCGAGAAGGCGGCGCCGTCGGGTGCGCACATACCCGGCAAAACCGCGAAATCGGAAACGCGCGGATGACCGAAGCGGCTGCGGCCTTGCCCGAGGAGCGCTCGCCGTCCGTCGAATTCGCGGTCGAGCCGTTCAGCCGATGCGCCGCTGACGTGCTCGCGTTTCGCAACGTCAATCGACCGATCGCGAGAGAACAGCGTTATTTCGAGTGGCGCTATCGGCGTCCGTGCGCGCACGAGCCCCTGATCGTCTGGGCCAGAGACCGCGGCGGGCAGCCGATCGGCGCCGCGTCGGTGATACCGCATGACTACTTTGTTCTCGATCAAATCCGTCCGGTCGGCCTGCTCGGCGACATTTCGGTGTTGCCGTCGCATCGCGGGCAGGGAATCGCGGGGCGCATGCTCGGGTTCCTCGCGCGCCATGAGGCGCTCCGCAGCATGCGCGCGTGCGTCGTACTACCGAACGACGACGTGGCGGGGGCGCTGCGGCGCGCGGGTTGGCGTGACGCCACGACCATTCATCGATTCGTAAAGCTGCTCGACGTACGGCCGCTTCTGGAGCGCAGGCTCGGCGCGACGGCGCCGACGCGCTGGCTCGCGGCCGCGGTGAACGGCGCGTTGCGCGCGCTCGCGCCGGCGCCCCGTTACGAGGTGCGCGAGACCACCGCCTTCGACGATCGCTACGATGCGCTGTGGGAAGCGGTGGCTGTGCCGGGCCGCGTGCTCGCGGTTCGTAACCGGGCCTACCTCACGTGGCGCTTTGCGCAGCACCCGCTCGGTTCCTGTCGCGTGGTCGAAATCGCGGATGCCGGCAGGCTCAAGGGGTACGCCGTGTTTCATCGCCAAGGCGATCTGGCGGTCGTCGATGACTATCTCGCCGACAGTCCCGATGCCCTGGTTCCGCTGTTCGCGGCTTTGTTTGAGCGCGTAAGAGAGGCCGGCGGCTCGACGCGCCTGCAAGTCCGCACGAATCGCGACGCGCGTCTGGCGTTGCCGTGGCGGCGGCTCGGATTCCTGCGGCGTAAAGACACGCAGCGCGTCATGGTGCTCGATCCGCACGCCGCCGCCGGTCCTCTCGTCGCCGCCGGTTACGAATGGCACGTGACGGCGGGCGATAAGGATGTCTGAGGTAACGGCTCGGTCGCAACGACGACCGATGGCGCTTTACGAACCGGCGTCCGCCGAGCGGCCGAGTTTCGCGATGAATCGACGCAGGTGATCGCGGAGCTCGACCTCGCGGTACAGGGCGCCGGCGCCGATGATTGCCGCCCCCAGCAGCAGCTTCACGATCAGACGCAGCCATGCCGGGTCAAAATGGATCAGTGCGAGAATGCCGTACATGACGCCGGACAGGACCAGATAGTAAATCAAGGTGGAAATGTCGACGCGCAACGCGATATGGCGAAACGACAGGAGCACCGTGAGCAGCGCCGACGTGATCCCGGCGGCGAGCATCGCCAGCGCGGCGCCGGTGGCTCCCCAGGAAGGAAGCAGCCAGAGGTTGGTTCCGATGCTCACCGCGGCGGCGCAAAGCATGACGGCGAGAATGTGCATCGACCGCTTGGTCAGATACAGGCCGGCGTTGAGGATGGAATTGACGCCGAGGAAGACGAGGCCGATCAGGATGATGGGCGAGAACGTGGAAGAGGCGGCGTATTTGTCCGACGCCAAGACCACGATGGTGTCGTGGCACACGGCCGCGTAGCCGATACACAGCGGAATGACGCCCATTATGTAATAGTTGAGCGCGCGATTGAGGAAGGCGCGGGTCGGTTCCATGCCGCTCTTGGTGTAGAGCTCCGTGTAAAGCGGGACGATGGCGTAGGCGAGCGGGAACATGACCAGATCGTTTATGTAGGAGGCGAGGCTGTAGCCGACGGTATAAAAACCGAGTGTCGCTTCGCCGCGAAAGGCGACGATCAAGAAGCGGTCCGTGTATTGCAGCAGCAGATAGGAAAACTCGGTCATCAGTAGCGGCGCGCCGAAGCGAACGAGCGACCAAGCGAGACTCTTCGAGACATCGCGGAAGGCGAACTCGTAGTTGGCAAAGAACCAGCGGAACAGGATCGCGGTCACGAGTAGCTCCGCGAGCACGGTGCCGAAGAAGTAGCCGCTCAAACCGTGCGCGGCGTAGAGCAGCAGGCCGATCGACAACACGATCGAGCTGACGCGGCCGACGACGTTGGTGACATTGAACATCAGCGTCTTGCCGACCGCGCGCAGGTAATTCATCACGATGGCGTTGAGCGGGCGCACCAACAGGTACACGCTCATTATCAGAAACGGCGCGGTGAAGCGCGGGTCGATGCCGAGATAAGTATTGAAGGACGGAATGAGCGCCGCGTAGAGCGCGGTAACGACGCCGGCGAACAAAAGGCCGCGGGCGACCGTCGTGGAGGTGAAGACGCGCAGGCGGGTCGCGTCGTTCGCGTATTCGCGATAGAAGCGGATGATCCCGTCCGAGAGCCCGCCTTTGGCGAACGCGACCATGATGGCGAGCGTCGAGCTGACGAGCCCGAGTATGCCGTACTCCTCGTGCGTGAGCAGTCGGGTGAGAATCGGAAACGTGAGCAGGCCGAGGACGAGGGAGACCGCGAAGCCGCCGAAGAAGTGACTGAAGTTGACGACCAGCTGACGGAACGAGGCCATCGTTCAACGCGGGAGGCGACGGGCGCCCGCCGCCACGTGCAGCCGAGGCGCGCGCACCGTGAATGCGCGCTCGCCACCCCGGGTTGCGCGCGAACGCACGGTTTTCACCACGGAAATGGCATTGGGGTCGGAGTGCATGTCCGGCATAATGAGGAACGTCGGCTTGTGATTGTTTGGGACTCAGTGGCGCTTGTGCGCGTTGTCGCCGGAGCGGCGCTATTATAGGAAAAAGGGCCGAGCAGAGCGACCCGGCCTGCGCGCGCGGGCACAGACGGATAAACAATAAACCTGCGCTGGCGCGAGCCAGGAGCCGAATCCCGATCATGTACCAGACGACCATCTATTCAGGCCTGGAAGGTTTGGCCATGCTCTCGGACGAGTGGGCGGTGCTGCTTGCCTGCGTGTCGCAGCCGCGCTTCTTTCACTATTACGGCTGGTGGCGCAGTTACGTTACGTCGCTCGTCGCCAATCCGGCCGATTTCCTGCTCGTCGTCGTGCGCGAGGCGGCGCGGGCGGTGGCGATCGTGCCGCTCGAACGGCGTCGTCGGCGCATTCTCGGCTCGACGGTACGCATGTTCGCGCTGCCGCAGCATGATCATTTGCCGCTCGGCGATATCGTGTGTCGCGCGGACGTTTCCGCCGACGCACTCGTCACGTCGATCAATCGAGCGCTGGAAGCGCACGGCGGCTGGGATGTGCTCGAGTTCCTACGGGTGCTCGACGGATCGTCGGTTGCGCGCCTCCTCTCCGGCGGCCCGATGTGCGTAACGACGGTTCCGTACCCGTGTTATTACCTCGATTGCGCCCGACCCTATGAAACGATCGTTTCGGGCTTTTCGCGCAATTTTCGTTCGAACCTTAACAAGGCGCGCAACAAGCTGAAGCGCGAGGCCGACGTCGATTTCCAGGCGGTGACGGAGGCCGGCGCGCTGCGCGGCGCCTTCGGCGAATTTCTCCGCATAGAGTCTTCGGGATGGAAGGGGCGGGCCGGGCAAGGCACGGCGATCGAACTCCATCCGACGCTGGTAAAGTTTTACGAAACGCTGATGGACGAGCTCGGCCCGCAAGGAAACATCGTCATAAATTTGTTGCGCGTCGGAAAACGCGCCATCGCCGCGCAGTTCTGCACCAAAGATGCGGATACCTTATATGTGCTGAAGTTGGCCTATGACGAGGAATGGGCGCGGCTCGCCCCGGGTAACATGCTGCTGGAATGGGTTATTCAAGGCGCCGGCGCCGGGGCCGGTTTTCGCTATCTTAATATGGTCAATGATCCTCCCTGGTTCGCGGATTGGTGCCCGCAAAGCGTGCCGATCTGCAACGTGCGGCGCTACAACTCCACCGCCAAGGGCGTTGCGCTGGTGACGGCGTCGCGCGCCAAGCGTTGGGTCAAGCCTGTTTACGTCGAGTGTCGCGAACGGCTCGCGCGCTGGCGTGCCGGCGCGAGCGCCGCACGGTAACACGACATCTCGGAGTTAGTGCGCCGGAAGCAAGCCGCGCAGTCGGCGCACCAGCCATCCACCGGCGCGGATCGCGCGGCCGGGCAGCCGGAGCAGCAAACGATAGGATCGCGGACATTGGCCGAGCGCGGTGAACGCCGCGCGCGCTTCCGGCATGCGGCCCGCTTTGAGCAGCTCCTTGGCCGTGTAAAACCGGCAGGCGCGCTCCTGCTGGGCGAGAATTTCCCGATAACTAACGCCATGCTTGGCGAGAAAATCGCGGTCGCGACCCCACACGCGCTCCAGTAATTTGATGCGCGTTTGCGCTTGCACCAGGACAGTGGCGTCGGTGAGGCGCGGCATACGGTGCCCGTGCTGAATGGCCGTATCGCGGTCGAGGTACGCACCCGGCCCGCGTTTGGCGAGCTCGCCGAAAAACTGCCAGTCCTCGAAGGTCGGGAGATCGACGGGAAACTGCGGAACGCCGCCGGGGAGGCCGCGCCGAAACACGAGCGTGAAGGTTCCGATATAGAGCCGCGCCATCAGCGGCGCGTACAGATCTCCGATGTGCACCAGGAAGTCGTCGCATCCCGCCGGAAGTTCGTTCAACGTTGAAAACCGGGCGCCCGGTCCGAGGATTTCGCTCCACGGGCGCGCGTCCTTATGCCAATTTTCCAGATAGCGGGCATACACCCGGCCGGAGCGATCGCATACGCTGAAGTTGCTGAAGCAGTAAAGCACGTCGGGACGCGCCGCCATCAACCGGCGCTCCAAGGCGAGCTTGTGGGGCAGCCACTCGTCGTCCGAGTCGAGAAACGCGACGAGGTCGTTCCTGGCCTCGACCACCCCGCGGTTACGCGCCGCTCCGGCGCCGCCATGTTCCGCCGCAATGAGCCGCACCGGCGTACCGTAACGGCTGACCACGGCGCGTGTATCGTCCGTGGAAGCATCGTCGACGACCAGAATTTCGTCGCCGGGCTCGGTGCAACGCAGCGCGCTGTCGATCGCGCGGGTGACGAGCGCGGCCCGATTGTAAGTCGGGATGACGACGGAGACGGAAAGTGCCGGCATTGTTGTTATGGGCGATGCGAAAGCGTCAGAGCCGCCAGACGCGCACCTGGGAATCGTTGGAACGCAAGGCGTTGAACTTGGCTTTCACGTCGATGAAGCAGCCGGGCCGCTTTATTTTCTGCAGATACGCCTCCGGCTTTTTCTGCAAGAATTCGTGGTGCGGGACGGCGGCCACGATCGCATCCGCGGGCGGCAAATTGTCCCACGCGACGAGTTCCAGCCCGTACTCGTGACGCGCCTCCTCGGCGGACACGAGCGGATCGTGCACATAGACGGTCAACCCGAAAGACTTGAGCTCACGGACGATGTCGATGACCCGGGAATTGCGCAAGTCGGGAACGTTCTCCTTGAAGGCGAGACCGAGCAGGATCAACGTTCCCCCTTTCACTTCGCAACCGCTCGCGATCATCTGCTTGACGGTTTGCTCCGCGACGAAGCGTCCCATGTCGTCGTTGATGCGGCGACCGGCGAGAATCACCTCGGGATGGTAGCCGAGCATCTCTGCCTTGTGGGTCAGGTAATAGGGGTCGACCCCGATGCAATGCCCGCCGACCAGGCCCGGGCGAAACGGCAGGAAATTCCACTTGGTGCCGGCCGCCTCGAGCACCTCCACGGTATCGATGCCGATTTTGTGAAAGATGATGGCGAGCTCGTTCATGAGCGCGATATTGAGGTCGCGCTGCGTGTTTTCGATGACCTTGGCCGCTTCGGCGACCGGTATGCTCGACACGCGATGGACGCCGGCCGTGACGATCGAGCTGTAAAGGCCGGCCACGGCGTCGAGCGTTGCCGCGTCATCCCCGGAGACCACTTTCACGATCTTCGTGAGCGTATGCTCCTTGTCGCCCGGGTTGATGCGCTCGGGCGAATAGCCCACGTGAAAATCGCGCTTCCATTTCATGCCGGACGTTTCCTCGAGCGCCGGAATGCACACCTCCTCGGTCGCGCCCGGATACACGGTCGACTCGTACACGACGATCGCGCCCTGTTTCATGTGCTTGCCGACGGCGCGACTGGCTCCAACCAGAGGCCCGAAGTCGGGCTGATGCGCCTGATCGACCGGAGTCGGCACGGCGACGATGATGAAGTCCGCCAGCGCGAGCTCCTTCGGATCGTTGGTGACACGCAGTTGCGTGGCGGCGCGCAGCTCCTCGGTCGGCGTCTCGCCCGTGGGATCGACATGCCGCCGATAGCTCTCGATCTTCTCGCGGCTGAGATCGTAGCCTATCGTCGGGTACCTTTTCCCGAACTCCACGGCGAGCGGCAGACCCACGTAGCCAAGCCCAACGACGGCGACCGTACTCATAGAAGAATCTCTCCCCAAATGGACCATTGCGTGTCGCGCCCGCTTGCCTTCCATCCGTGCGGAGGAGGGCGTTCGCTGAATTTTTAGTCGGGATGTGATGCGTGCGCGGTGACTTTGTGGAAATATTAGGGGATAGAGTTAGTAGGGTCAAAGGCGGCGATGGCGCCGACGGGGGACGGGGCGATTATGCGATTATTGGTGACGGGAGGGGCCGGTTTTATCGGCTCGCACTTGACCGATCGGTTGCTTGCCGAAGGCCACGCCGTGCGCGTGCTCGACAATCTTTCCACCGGCAAGCGCGCGAACCTGCCGTCGCACGATCGGCTGGATTTCATCGTCGGCGACGTGCGCGACTCCCGTGCCGTCGATCAGGCGGCGCAAGGGATGGATGCCATATTTCACCTCGCCGCGGTGGCTTCGGTGCAGGCAAGCGTGGATGATCCCATCGGCACGCACGAGGCGAATTTCATCGGCACGCTGAACTTGCTGGACGCCGCGCGCCGGCGGTCGATCCCGCGCTTTCTCTACGCAAGCTCGGCCGCGGTCTACGGCGACACGGCCGAGTTGCCCGTCCGCGAGCATACGGTGCTCGCGCCGCTGTCGCCCTATGCGGCCGATAAGCTCGCCGGCGAGCACTATCTGTTTTTTTACGCGAGGAAGTACGGTCTCAAGGCGACCGCGTTCCGCTTCTTCAATATCTACGGCCCCCGCCAGGACCCCTCGTCGCCGTATTCGGGCGTCATCAGCATTTTCGTCGAGCGGCTGCGCGCCGCCGCCCCGGTGGCCCTCTACGGCGACGGCCGCCAAACGCGCGACTTCGTCTATGTCGGCGATCTGGTGCAGGTCCTGTACGCAGCGCTCGCGGAAGAAGCGACCGTTGGCCGCGTGTTTAACGTCGGTCGCGGAATCGAGTGCTCGTTGCTCGAATTGCTCGATACCCTCGAGCAGTTAACGGGGCGCAAGATCGCGCGTCTTCACGAGGCCGCGCGTATCGGAGACATCGCCCGCTCACGGGCGGACGTCACGCAACTACGTTCGACCTTGAAGCGCGCGCCGTCCACGCCGCTCAGCGAGGGTCTGGCGCACTTGTTGCGGCATGTGCGCGTGATCAACTGATCGCGATCCGACCGCGCGTCACAGGAGATCAAATGTCGGCATCGAAAGCGCTCGTCTTCGCCCATAAAGTACAACGGGAACTGCGCGCGCGCGGCGTCTGGGGAATGACGAAGTCCGTTCCCGCCTACGCGGCTTCATGGTGGCGAAGATGGCTGGACGGTGCGATCGACCGAAAGTACGGCACCGACACCGGTGGAATTCTGGAAAAGGAGGCGCTCGCGGCTCATGGTGAGCACAGCGGAGCCTCGACCGGCTACGAGGCGATTCAGGTGCCGCTGTTTCGCCGGATCATGCGCGATGTGCCCGCTCGGCCGAGCGAACATGTTTTCGTCGATTTCGGATCGGGCAAGGGGCGGGCGCTGCTGATGGCGGCGGAATATGGATTTAAAAGAGTGATAGGAATCGAGCTGTCGCCGCTCCTGCACCAGGTGGCGGCCGCGAACGCCGCTCGGGTAAAGGGACGTACCGAACTGTCGCCGATCGAGCTTCACTGTGGGGACGCCGCTCAATACGACGTGCCGGAAGAAGATGTGGTGTGTTTTTTCTACAATCCGTTCGGTCGGGTTGTGATGCGCAAGGTCGTCGCTAATCTTGAAGCTTCGTACTTGAGGCGACCGCGACGTCTCCTCGTCGCTTACCGTAACCCGGTGTGTGCCGATCTGTTCGATAACAGCCGCGTGTTGCGACTGTCCTCTGCCAACAGGCATTATCGAATATACGAGGCGGCTTTAGATGGCGGCGCTAAGCCTACGTGCGCCGGTTAATTTTCGGTTCGCGGTGCGGCGCAGATGAACCTTTCTTTCGACCGGTCCCCGGTTGCGAATTTGCCGCCCCCGGGGATTGTGCTATCTGGACACGCGCACTTGCGATACCATGGCCATGGCGTCGATGCTGGAACGCGCGGTTACTCCCGATAATGCGTTTGCCGAGACATTCGAGGCGTGAACGAGAAAGTGTCGAGTTTTACCGGTGCATTGCCGGTGAGTGAGCATTACGGTATCGGTCTGCGGGTGCGTACCAGCACGCCCGCCGATATCGATCAGGCGACCGTCGATGCATGGTCCGATCTCGAACGGCGCGCGCTCGACTGCAACGCTTATCTGTCGCCGCATTTCGTGCTTCCGGCCGCGCGGTATCTTAGACCGGATGCGTCTCCCATGGCCCTCGTACTGATTGAAACGCAGGGCGCGGGCACGCGCGATTTAGCGGGCGTTGGCGTGTTTGAACACAGTCCGCCATCCAAACGTTTCCCCTTACCGCATCTCAAGGCCTTTCACTCGCGTCATTCGTTCTTGTCCGGGCTTCTGGTGGACCGTGAGCTGGCAGGGCAGGTGTTGTCGGCGTTTCTGGAATATTTTGGTCGCGCGGCGTCGCCTTGGCATGGCGTGGAATTCCGCATGCTACCGCGAGAAGGCGCATTCAGCGAACTGCTGCAGCACGCAGCCGTGCGTCACGACGTTCCGTGGTTCGAATATCGTCGCGAAGAGCGCGCGATTCTGGTGCCGGCGTTGGCGGGCGATGTCTATTTAAAAGAAAAACTATCCAATGAGCGGCGGAAGGATTTGCAGCGGCGCATGCGCCGCTTGCAGGAGCAAGGCGAGGTGAGCTGGCGTGCCTTCGCGGGCGCGGAGGTGACGGACGATCACGTCGAATCTTTCCTTGACTTGGAGCACCGCGGCTGGAAAGGCCAGGACGGCACGTCCCTTCGTTCCCGCCCGGCCGATGAGGCGTTCTTCCGACAGATGATCGACGGTTTTCGTAAAGAGGGCAGGGTGGTCTTCACCGAGTTGTGTCTCGCGGGCCGCCCCATTGCCTCCACGACCAATCTCGTTTCCGGCGACGTGGGCTTCGCGTTCAAGCTCGGATGGGATCCGGCGCATGCCAAAATGGCGCCGGGCGTGCTCAACGAAGTCGAGCTGATTCGCCATGCGCCGCGGCTGTTTCCGGGCACACACTACGTGGATAGCGGTGCGGCGCCGGGTTCGTTCATGGAGGAACTGTGGGTGAATCGCCGCCGCCTGGTGTCGGGCGCGTTCGCGGTGACGTCGCTTGGGAGAAGCCTGCTTTACGCCATCGACAAGGCGGCGCGTTGGAAGCGATCGATTGTCGGGCTGAAGCACCGATTCATCTCAGTGCTGGCGATTTTTGGCTACCTCTGGGGCTCGCTTGCGTATACGCTCTACGACCCGTCCTAAGCACGCCCCTGCGCTTGCTTTCCGGGCGCGCAAAAATCCGCGCATATTGCCCAGCCGTAACGCCCACCGATAAGCCGCGCTCGCCACCCGGCTCGCCGGGACCATTTCCACCCACAGCCTCAACAGCCGAGCGCGCCACAGGTGCGGCGCCGCCGCGCAGGTATCGCGCAGATGCATGCGCGCCGCCTCCAGCTCGCCCCATTTCAACGCGGTGCGACCGGCATAGAGCAGGCGAAAGGCGCGGATCGCGCTCAGCTCCTTGTCGCCGCGCCGCTCGTTCCAGAACATGTCATCGAACAACGCCAACTTGGCGCGCGCATAGCGGTACTCGTTAGGTCCCGTCGCGAGATGATCCTGAGCCAGCGCTTTGTCGCCCGGAGCGTCGCGGTGCTTGATAGCGCTCGGTAGAGTAATCATGTTCGCCTGGAAATGCCGGCACAATTGCGCGAGGAATCGAAAATCGGCCGCGGTGCGGTAATGCGATGGAAAGAGACCGACCGTGTCGATTGCTTCCCGCCGCAGCACCGTGATCGGAAGCCAGTTGAGATAACCCCAGCGCATCTTCTCGAAGATACGGCCGCGATAGAGCGCGGCGTTGGGATGCCCGGCACGCTCCGCGATCGCGCGGCCCCAGGCGCCGAGCCGTTCGCGGGTGGAATACACGCGCAGGTAGTCGTCGGTCTCGCCGCTGGGGAGATCCAGCATGCGCGAGCCGACCGCACGCGCGACACGAGGAAATTCCGTTGAGACGTTGTAGTGATCGTGCCGGATGAAAGTTTCCGGGCCGACTCGTTCGAGGAATTCGGTTGTAAGAAAATAATCCGACGGCGACCACTCGAAGAAGGCCATCGCGATTTCCAGAAAGTGAGGCAGCCACTCGTCGTCCGAGTCCAGGAACGCGATGAAACGCCCCTTGGCCGCCGCGATCCCGCTGTTACGGGCCACATAGCAGCCTTGATTTTCCTGGCGCAGGATACGGATACGGGGGTCCAGCTTATTTATGCGTTCCGCCGTCCCGTCGGTGGATCCGTCGTCGACGATGATCAATTCCCAGTCCGCGAAGGTTTGGTCCCGTACGCTTTCGATCGCGCGGGGTATCGTGTCGGCTCGGTTGTACGTCGGCAGAATGATGGAAACGTCGGGCATGCGCGGTGTTATTTTTTATTCACTCGAAGTATAGAGGTAAAAGACGGCAGGACAGCGGAGCATCGCATTCGTAAGCTGTCCTCGCGCGGCCAGCCGGAGATGGGACTAGGAATTCTTGGTGCGTTTCTCGGGCTTCTTCGGCGGCGGCGGCGGCCCTTCGGCTTCGAGGGCGCCCGGCGTAATTCCGCGCTTGGGGTCGCGCGGATTACCCGCCAGATCACGAGCCGCCGGTTTTTCGCGCACGCCCGCCGCGGGCGCCTTGGATGCCGGCGGCGCCGGCTTTTCGCGCACACATCCCCCAAGAATGCCGAAGCAACCCAGGGCGAGAAACGCTACGGCTTGAATGTTCCGCGGTCGGCTCACAATCGAAGTCCGGTTGATTGCGTGCGTAGTAGTATCGTTTGCCCGGTTGCCCCGGCACAATGCGTAAAACGCACCATCCGCCGTACGCAGCAGCGGCTTGACCCGCTCCGGACCACAACGTAGAGTACCCCGCCTTTGGGCAGGTACAAGGTAAGGGGCCATAGCTCAGCTGGGAGAGCGCTTGCATGGCATGC